>JBEIUI010000052.1:0-21373 GCA_040374425.1 Verrucomicrobiia bacterium
CACTTTGTGAACGCCACCCTTTTTAACGGGAACGCCTGGGAATCCGTGTCGTCGCACGCCTGGCGGGCGCGTGAGAAAGGCTGGGCGCGGCTGGTTATCGCCATCACAAATCTTTTCCAAAAGGACCACGCCCAAAGGGCCAATAAACGGGAACAACCCGTGGTGGATTTGGTGCTCCAAAAAGGGCTGCATGAGCAGACAATCAAGTAACCCGCGCATTCGGCCAACACCCGTGCTTCCCCCATAAGATGCCCTCCCAGGTCCGCTCTCGGCGGGTACACTACATCTCAGGTTTTGATCCGCGCGGGGCGCGCTTTTACCACCGGCTTTACCGAGCAGAAGCCGCCAAACAATCCGCGCATTCCGGGGCCTCCCACCGGGTGAGCGCCCGGGAACGGCTCACCCCCACCGTGAGCGCATGGAAGATCCAAAGCCGGTGGGCGGAGCAAAGCGTGGAAACCGACTACCACTTCATGGAGTGGACCGACGTGATCCGCCAGCACTGGGATGAGCGGCTGCGCCTCCTGCTGCGCAGCGTCCCTGTGTATCTTCACTACCTGGCTTTTGGAGGTTTTAACCGGGTGGCGAAGGTGTCCAAAAACGCGTTTTACACGGCGATTTTCCCGCTCCTCTACATCGTCACGTTCTCCCTGGGGGCGCTCGGACTTCTCGGCCTCCTGGGGATCGGAATCTGGAGAGCCAGCGGGAGCGCCCTGCTCACGGGCGGCTTGCTCCTGTTCTTCGGCCTCGGGCTCGGGACGTTGGGAGTCCGCCTCGCGGAGAAAATCGGCGTCACCTGGCTGCTGCGCACCTGCGTCTTTGTAGTGACTTGGGGAACCCGTTGCCCGCCGGAGTTGGACCAACGCGCCTCTGAAATTGCGGAGCACATCCTTGCGGAACAAAGGGAGCGCCCCCGGGAGGAAGTGCTCATCGTCGGGCACAGCGTGGGCAGCATGCTTTCGGCCTGTGTCGTGGCGAAACTCCTTCAGAACCCCCAAGCCGACGCCCTGCTCGGCTCGCTGCGCTTGGTCACCCTGGGCCAATGTATTCCTTACCTCGGCGTGATGCCCGGCGCCGCCTCGTTCCGCGAAGAGCTCCGCGCACTCGCCGACGATCCGCGGATTCCGTGGACCGATTTCACGGCGCCGCCGGATCCCCTCTGTTTTTTCCAGGTTCATCCCATCCAAGCCTCGGGAATTCCCTGCCCCACTCCCGAAAGACCCCGGCAGGTTGCCGTCCGCGTTTTCCCGATGTTCACCGCGGCCACGTATTCGAGGATCCGGCGCAACAAATTACGGATCCACTTTCAATACCTCATGGCCAGCGAGTTGCCCTCCGACTACGATTATTTTCGACTCACTGCAGGCCCGGACTCGCTCGCTGACCACGCGCTTTCCGCAAACCCCTTGGGTATCACGCCCGCTTCTGTCTTTCTTCCGCCCCCTAATCTCGGGCATTGCTGAAGGTTTCACCCTCCCTTTTTCTTCACGTGAGCGAAACGATCTCTCCGGATTCGTCCCCTAAAAACCCGGTCGCCCCGGCGGCCTCGGAAGCCCCTGCCGCGGCGGGATGTCCCTTTCATTTCAGCCCGCCGTATCCGCGTCCGCACAAGGACAAGAGCTCCTTCCTCCTGCGGTTCCTGCGGGGGTGGCGCTCCTGGCTGGACGTGCTTTTTGAGAAGAGTTACCGGATGAAAATGGGGCACTTCCGGCAGCCCGGCCTGGACGTGTACATGGTCAACGAACCGCGCTGGGTGCGGCATATCCTGGTCGAGGACGCTGAACATTTCCCCAAGCACCCGCTCATGCACCGGATGCTGGAGCCGCTGCTCGGACAGAGCATCTTCACCACCAACGGTCCGGTGTGGGAGCGGCAACGGCGCCTGGTCGACCAGGCGTTTGAACAGGCCCGGCTGCAAACCGTTTTCCCGCTCATGCGCGCTGCCGTCGACGACATGCTCGACAGGCTGGATCCCGTGGCCGACGGCCGCAGTTACGAGGTCGACCCGGAAACCACGTGGATCGCCGCCGACATCATTTTCCGGACGATTCTGTCGCAGAAAATCCAGCAATCCGATGCACAGGAGATTTTCCACGCTTTCATGAAGTTCCAGAGCCAGGCCCAGCGGGCGATGATTCTGAGCATCTATCATCTCCCGGCTTTCCTGCCGCGCTGGGCCTCGCAACGCTCCGCCAAACGCATTCGCGCCGTGCTCGCGGAATTCATCCAGCGCCGTTACCAAGCCCGTGAACGCGGCGAAAAAGATCTGCCCCGGGACATCCTCGGAGCGCTGATCGAAGCCAAAGACCCCGTTCACGGGGATTCCTTCACGTATCCGGAGATGGTGGACCAAATTTGCATGCTGTTTCTGGCCGGACACGAGACCTCCGCCAGCGCGCTGGCGTGGGCGTTGTATTTGATCTCGCGCACCCCGGACCTCCAGGAACGGATGCGGGAGGAGATCGCGCGGGAGATTGGGGATCGGCCGTTCGAGTTTGGCGACACCATGAAGCTGCGTTTTGTGACCGATGTGTTCCGGGAAGTGCTCCGGCTCTACCCGCCGGTCGGCTTTTTCATCCGGTCGGCGAGTCGCTCCGAAAAGATCCGGGACAAAGACGTGGCCAGTGGCTCAGCAGTGCTCATCTCGCCCTGGCTCATTCAACGCCACAGGGACCTCTGGGAAAGACCCGATGAGTTTGACCCAGACCGGTTCCGAAGCCCCAGCGGCAAGGAGTCTCTCAAGTGCGCCTACATGCCCTTCAGCTCAGGACCAAGGGTGTGCGTCGGAGCCGGGTTCGCGATTCAAGAAGCGGTGCTGGTGCTCGCCAGCCTCGTCCGCCGCTACCGCGTTGAGCCGGATCTTGGCCATGAACCCCAGCCCGTGGGCCGGGTCACGATCCGCTCCGACAACGGGATCCGGATCCGGCTCTTTCGACGTGACCCGGCTCCGGTTTAAGCCCCCCTGATTTTCATGGCCTCAAATCCGCATTGCCACGCCCCCCTTCGCGCCGTTTGAATCCGCACCCCGATGAAGCTCCGAAACCAACTTCTTGCGCTCTTTTGCCTGGTGCTCTTTATCGCCTTCGGGGCGTGGTATGTGCAGAGCTGGGTGCTTCAGAAGCCCTTTGGAATCATCCTCTTCGTCAGCGACGGCCTGGTGACCCAGCACATTGCAGCCGCCCGACTCTACAAAGGGGGCAACGATCGGCGCCTCGTCTTGGAACGCTCCCTGCCCAACATGGGGCTGCTCTCCAACCAGGCAAACGACCTGGCAGTAGCCGACGACGCCGCTGCGGCAACTGCCATGGCCTGCGGCACCGTGGTCAATCAGCGAAATGTGGGCGTGGACGCCTCGGGTAAAACGCTGCGCAACATTCTCGAGCTGGCCAAATCCCAGGGCCGCTCCGTGGGTTTGGTCACCAGCGGGAAGCTGACCGACCCCACCGCCGCCTCTTTTTATGCGCATGTGGCGGACGCCCGGGACACCGATCAGATCGCCCAGCAACTCGTTGAAAAAGCGCAACTCGACGTGGTTCTAGCCGGTGGCGCCGAGGAGTTTCAACCCGCCAATGCCGGGGGCCGACGCAAAGACAACCGCAACCTTCTGGAGGAATTCCGAGGCAAAAAACGCGATCTTCTCAAAACCAAGGCCGACCTCGAAAACGCGGGCTCTTATCGACCGGGCGGAGTTCTCGGGGTTTTCGCGCCGGGCGCCTTGGCGTTTAGCGATCAGGTGGACTCGGGCAGCCAGCAGCCGTCGCTCGATGACATGGTGCGCCGGGCCATTGAGTTCTTACAAACCAACCGGAGCGGTTATGTGCTCGTCGTTGACGCCACGTTGGTTTCGCTGGCGGCGCAAACCAACCAAGGCGAACGGGTTCTCAACGAAACCCTGCGGCTCGACCAAGCGGTGGCAACGGCGATCAAATACGCCGGGGACAAATCGCTGATTCTCGCCGCGGGCAAACACGCCACGGGCGGCATGAGCCTCAACGGTGCGCCTCCCAAGCAACTCAACGGGCTGGCCCTCCTCTCCTTCAGCGGCACCAATCATCCCGCCATTTCCTGGGCCACCGGCCCCAACGGTCCCGCATCCAAAACCGAGCCCTCGGCTTTTCAATCCCCGCTGGCTCTGACCACGGCTCAGGACGTCATCGCCGTCGGCAAAGGCAAGGGCTCGGAGAAACTCCGCGGGTTTGTCCCGCAAACCCTCATTTTCGAGATTCTCCGGGAAGCCCTCTAATCAGGCGTTCCCGGCGTCGAACTGGGCCAACGCCGCGTGGTCGATCGTGGTGAGCCTTTCCCGGCGTGCGCCCAAACGCGGAATGCAGTCGATAAGGGCGCGCGTGTAAGGATGCTGCGGGCTGCGGAGCACTTGCTCGGTTTCGCCATACTCGACCACGCGCCCCCGGAACATCACAGCGACTCGGTCGGCGATCCCACTGATGATGCCGAAATTGTGGGTAATGAGGATGATCGCCATTCCCAGGCGTTCCCTGATGTCTTTGAGCTGCGAGATGATCTGGGCTTGGATGGTCACATCCAGCGCCGTCGTGGGTTCGTCGGCCACCAACAAGTCCGGCTCGCAACTCAGCGCCATCGCAATCATCACCCGCTGCTGCATCCCGCCACTGAGCTGATGCGGATAGTCATGCAGCCGTTTGGCAGGGTCCACAATCCCCACCAAATCCAGATATTTAATCACCTCAGCGTCGAGATCCCGCACTTCGGGTCGGTGCAACCGGATCGCCTCGGCAATCTGGTTGCGGATCGTGAAGACCGGATTCAGCGAGGTGGAGGGCTCTTGAAAGATATAGGAAATCTTGTTGCCCCGGAGGGCGCGCAACTCTTTGGGCGGCATTTTTAACACGTCCCGTCCGCCAAAAAGGATGCGGCCGCTGGGATACCGAGCCGGGGGTTCCGGCAACAACCGGGTCAGCGCCAGACCCGTGACACTTTTGCCGCTGCCGCTTTCCCCGACAATCGCGAGGGTTTCCCCGCGCGCCATGGAAAAGCTGATGCCTTTGACCGCCTCCATCACCCCGTTTTCCGTGGCGAATTGGATGCGCAGATCGCGGATATCGAGAAGCGGTTCGCTCATAGTGAATGCGGGGTTCATTGGAAAACAGAGGGTGTCTCGCGAGAAAAAAAGCGGAGTCCGGACAAGCCCAAGGAGTTATCCCTTTTTGGGGTCAAACGCGCGGCGTAAAGCATCGCCAAAAAGGTTAAGCGAAAGCACCAACCCGAACAGGGCGCCCGTGGCGGAGGTCAGATTCCACCACACCAACGGTTCCCGGCTAAACTCGCTGCGGGCACCATCGATCATCGAGCCCCAGCTGGGCGTCCCCACCGGGGTTCCGACTCCCAGATAACTGAGAATCGCTTCCGTGAGTACCAGCCCCGAAAACCCGAGCACGAAGTTGATGACCACCAGATGCAGCACGTTAGGGAGCAGATGATGGAGCACGATTTTCCAGTGGGATTGCCCCAGGGCGCGGGCCGCCGCGACATACGGGCGTTCAGACTGGCGCATGGTTTCACCGCGGATGAGCCGGCAGAGGCCCACCCAACTCGTGACGCCCAGCGCCACGGACATCGTTCCCAGGCCTTTACCCAGAGCCATCAGGATGGAAACCAGCAGCAGGATCGAAGGGATCGAGGCCAGAGTGGAGTAGACATACTGGATCACGTCGTCCACCCAGCGGCGGTAATAACCGGCCAGGATCCCCATCAACGTGCCCAAGGGGATGTAGATCAGGCTGGTGATTCCGCCGATGGCCAGCGCCGTGCGGCACGCCCGGAGGGTTTGCACCAGGGTGTCGTTGCCCAACGCGTCGGTCCCCAGAAGGTGCCTTCCTTTCAACGGCTCGGGCTTGGCCACCGACAGCGACGTTCGGGCCAGCGGCGCGCTGTAGCTTTTCTCACGGGGCACGCCCCGGGTCATCCAACCCAAAACACTCAGCGACGGCCCGGTGGGCTGCGGGATCTGGAAGCTCTCCAAAGCCCCCACCCCCAGGTAGAGCGCAATGACGCATCCCGAGATCATCCCGACGCGATCTTTCCGGAGCCGCAGCCAAGCGCGGCGCCAGCGTTCGCTGCGGGAGCCATGGACCAGCAGCGCCGCCCAAACCGCCAGTCCCGCAAGGACCAGAGTGTTTTGCACCCAAAGATTTTCAAAAAGAGCGTTCATCAACTCAGTCGGATTCGGGGATCCACCAGCGCGTAACAGATGTCGGTGAGGATGAGGCCCATCAAGTAGAGGATGGCCCCCAAATAAACCGACGCAAAAACCGTCGCGTGATCCCCCTGGCGGATCGCCAGCACCAGCGTGTTGCCCAACCCCGGGATCCCAAAGAAATTTTCCACCAACAACGAACCCATCACCAGCAAGGGCAATTGCGCCACGATGAGGGTGATGAGGGCAATCATCCCGTTTTTGAGCACATGCACAAAGAGCAGCCGGGCGTTGGACACCCCTTTTGCCTGGGCGGTGCGGACGTAGTCTTGAGCGATTTCCTCGAGGAAAATGGCCCGAAAAAGCCGGACATCGCCCCCCAACCCCATGACCGCCATCAGCGCCACCGGCAGGAGGATGAACTTGGCCGTGCTCCACCCCGAAAGATCAAACCCGAAGGCCGGGAAATAATTAAACGCCAGCGCGATCACAGCCTGGCCAAAGATGATATACACCATCGCCGGCACGCTCATCAGGGCGACTGCGAGAATGCTTCCCAGGGAGTCCGCCAGCGAGTGCCGCACAAACACCTGGTAAAGAGCCAGACTGATGGCCAACGCCAATCCCCCCAAAAAAGCGGGCAAGGTGATCAGGAGCGACGGAAGAGCCCCCTCGCGGAACACCTCCTTCAAATCCCGCCCGCTCACATCGGAAACGCCCAGTTCAAACGTCACCAGTTTCCCGAGGTGATTAAAAAACTGGGAGTCGAGCAGCGGGGCGTCTTTGGCGGTGTTCAAAAAGCGGGGTTTGTCCAGGCCCCGCTGGTGGAGCCACGCCGCCACCGACTTGGGAGTAGCCCGTTGGCCCAGCTGCATCCGCGCCCGGCTTTCGGGGCTTTGCACGACAAAAGAAAGCACAAAGCTTATGAGCATCACCCCGAGAAGGATCGGGATCGCATAGAGCAACCGGCGAATCAGATAATTAAACATCCAACCTCCTGTTCCAACGGACCGAGTAAAACACGGCGCCCATCATCAGAGCAACGCCGACGCCCAGAGGCCAGAGCGGCACCGGATTCCACTCCCTGCGTTTCTGCTCCCGCAACGGGTGATCGATCCACGCGTACTTGAGCCCCCCTTCCAGCAGGGTGTTGTTCTGCACCCGCGGCGAAAACGGCTGCACCACCACGTAAAACGCCTTGTTCATCTCCAAAATCACCGGGCAATCCTCCACCAGAATCGCGTTCATCTTCTGCACAATCTCCAGCCGCTCCGGCGAGTTCTCCATGGTCGCCATCTGCTCAAAAAGCCGGTCAAACTCCGGGTTTCGATAACGGGAGATGTTCTTTCCCTCGGGTGGAAAATTTTTGCCGTAAAAGAGGAAAAAGAAGTTCTCCGGATCCGGATAATCCGCGCCCCATCCCGTTCCAGACGCTATCTGGAAGTTCCCTTGGTCTTCCTTTTCCAGCATCCTGGCGAACGTGTTTTCAACGATCTTCACTTGGATGCCGAGCTGCTGGAACTGACGCTGGTTGAACTCCGCCACCTGCCGTTCCTGGGCCCCCGTCGCGTTCACATCCATGGTCAACTCCAGCGGCCGACCCGTTTTCGGATCCCGTCCCCCGGGGTAACCGGCTTCGACCATGAGTTGGCGTGCCTTCTCCAAATTGAACCCGTAGGGATTGCGGAACCCGGGCTGGAAACCGAAGATTCCCGGGGCAATGAGTTGCTGGGCTACGGGAGGCACGCCGTTGCGGAAGATATCGATCCCGGCTTGGGTATCATGTGCGCAGGAGAGCGCCTGGCGCAGCTTGAGGTTGGGCCCCAGCACGGGATCCTGCATGTCGAGGCTCATGTAAAACGTGCTCAATTCCACGTTCTTCTCCAAAGACATGCCGCGGCTGGCATACTTCTGGTCCAACTTGAGCGACGGCGTGACGAAAGAATTAAATGCGTCTTTCCCGACACGCATCTCGTCCAAATACCCCTGCCGACTCAGAAGGACGACGGGGAGTTCCTCGCGAAACATGGTAAACAGCACCTCATCCACCAGAGGGAGGTTCCTCCCAGCAAAAGGCCGTAACAGGGATTCTTTCTCCGGAGCCCACCCCTCTTCCGGGAAAACCGTGGTTTGATACCGCTCGTTGCGAGCCAGGCGGATCAGATGCCCCGGCCGGTATTCATGGAGCACAAACGGCCCGGTGCCCACCGGATGCCAGGCGAATTTGGGCCGGATTCGTTCCCGACCGCCGGGCCCGTCGGTGTGCGGCTTGCCGTCGTAGTACTCCACAGCCTCCCGAGCCACAGGCGCCGTGAAATGCAAGGCCAACCAGTAGATGATCTGCGGATAGGGCTTGAGCAGGTGGAGCTTGAAGGTGTGCGAATCGATTACCTCCAGTCCGCTGAGTTTCTCCGAATAATCGAGCTGGTCCCCGTTCTTTTTCGCCCGCTCGTAGAGCTGGCTCATGCCTCGTATGTATTCGGCAAGGTTCCCGAACACGGGGCAGCCCACCTTCGGATCGCAGATCCTCTGGAAAGCGTAGTGGACGTCTGCAGCCACCAGTTCGCGCCCTTTGCCCCCTGGAAAGCAGGGGTCGTCCACATAGGAAATGCCGGGCTTGAGCTTGCAGAGGTAGGTCACCGAACCGTCGGCTTGGAGCTCGCGCCGGGGTATCTCCGAGAGCAACGCCGGCACCACTTCATACGGGGCGGTCTTAAACGGATGATACTCCAGCAACGTCTCCACGACCGGCTCAAGAATTCGCCGGCTCATCTGGTCATACGCCACTTGGGGATCAAGAGAACGCGGTTCTTCCGGCATCCCAGAGTACATGACAAGCCAGGGTGAACCGTCAGGGCGAGTCTTGCGAAGGGGCCTGGGATTCGGGTCGTTTCCGCATCCGGCAATCAGAACCAATCCGAGCACCATACCCAGCCCGCGTTGAAAGGCTGCGGTCACATCCACGGGAATCATGCGGGGCGCTTTCCTCATCAGGGCGCAAACTATCGACACTCTCATGCGCCGAATCAACTGCGAGCATCGGATAAGCGATGCGAAAGTTCGCACCCGAAAATCAGCACCCCGCTCTGCTTGGGCAAGGTTCGGCCCTCGACGCTACTGGCTGCTCTCCAGAGCCCGGATCGCGTCCCGCAGTTCCGCAGCCCGCTCGTAAGCCTCCGATGCAATTGCCTTCTCAAGGTCCCTTTGCATTTCCTCCAATTTGGAGAGCGGCTGCTTGGCTCTTACTTCCCCATGCCACTCATTGAGAAAACCGAGCTCCGGGCTGTGCGCCTCCATTTCGGCGTTGCCGCAGTCCTGATAAAATGAACGGATCCGGCCCATGCCCTTTTCAATGAGCCTCAGCGCTTCGGAGTGATCCAAACGATCCAGAGCCAGGGTGGCCTTTGCGCGGAAATTCATCATGAGCACGTAAGGCGTGAACTGCTCCACCGACCAGGCCAACTCTTCGCTGGGCGCGTGCCGAGCCACAAAATCGAACATCTCCAGGTTCCGCTTCGTATCGCGGATGACGCCCAGATAGTCTTGGATCTGAAACAGGGAGATGTAGCGGTGATAATACTGGACGCCTTCCTGCTGCAGCTCTCCGATCTCGTCGGCATCCAACGTGAAAGGGCTGCCCTTTTTCTCCGCCTCGCGGGCGCGTCCCTGGTGGTATTCGAGCAAAGACGCGCACTCGAAGGGCTCTTGCCCGTCGGGTCGTCCCTCGACCTCCATTTGGATCAGGCCCAAATCGATGCGCAACTGAAGTTTTTCTCTTCCGTCCGCGCCCAAAACCTTGCGCACCTTAATCATCCCTGGCTCGTGGGGCCAATCCCGCAGCAACTCATTCAAATCGAGGCTCATCGTGCCGAGTATCGAAACGCCAATGGGCATTGTCAACGGAGCGCCAAGACCGGTCTACCGTGCATCCGTCTTAATTTCTCTCAAACCAAGCCCGGCGGCGCTCCCCGGCTCGATCCTGCCAGCCACAGAGCGCTGTCAAGGGACCGCGGATCAGAGATCGGCAATTTTATTTCGGATAGCGTATCGGACGATTTCCGCGAGGGACTCCACACGCAGCTTGCGCATGATGCTGGCCCGGTGGCCCTCGGCGGTTTTCACGCTGATATCCAAGGCCCTTGCCACGTCTTTGTTGCTTTTGCCCTCAGAGAGCAGCTGCACGATTTCCAACTCGCGCCGCGTCAGCTCCGCTCGCCGCGCCCTCGCGTTGGGGCACGAGTCCGACTCCTCGCAGCGACTCAACAACGCGGCAATCCGCTCCGTAAAAAACGATCGGCCCTCGCGCAGAGCATCCAGGGCCGCGATCAGATGCCGCGCCGCGTCGGATTTGAGAACGTATCCGTGTGCGCCCGCTGCCAGCACCTCTTTGACCAACTGATCGGACTGGTGCATGGAGAGAATCAGAATCCTGGTTTGAGGACACTTCTCAAGCACCTGCCGGGTGGCTTCAAATCCGTTGAGCTCCGGCATTCCAATATCCATCACCACGATGCCCGGCTGCAGATTACCCGCCAGCTCCACGCCCGCCCGTCCATCCGCCGCCTCACCGCAAACGGTGTAATCCGCGCTGGCTTCCAGAAGGGAACGCAGCCCGTAACGCACCACCTCATGGTCATCCACGAGGAGAACTCTTGTCGGCACGGAATTCATTGTTCAATGGGTCGCACCGCGCTCACGAGGGGGGCGTTTTCTTCAGTCAAAACACGCTGGGTTTTCCCGAGCTGGCTCAAACGCTCTTTGATCCCTGCGATTCCCAATCCAGCTCCACCGCACGAACCCGCCTCAAGCCCGGGAGCGCCATCGTTTACCTCCACCTCGACGGCGGCCTCAGCCCCCCTCAGAAAAATCCTCGCCAAGCCCTTTTGGGCATGTCGGGCAACGTTTCTCAGCAGCTCCTCGATGACCCCAAAAAGCGCGAACTCGAGGGTTTTAGGGAGTCGCAGGAACCCGTCACCTGCGTCCAGATCGGCCTTCAAAGCGCCCGACTCAGAGAAGCCGTCAATCAGGCAGCAGAAGGCGGATCGGAGGCCGCGTTCGGCGAACAAAGGACGATCGAGGGAGCAACCGGTGGTGCACTGTTTCTGCAACGCCGGTTGCGCTCGGGCCAAGGCGGCATATTTGAGAGAATCTGCAAGAACCCACCAGTGGAGGGAAAAAGCGGCCGTGGAATCAGGCCTTGCCGGGTCGCTGGTAAAAACGCCAGGCGAATAAAAAGGCAGAGCACTTTGCATGGGGTTGAAAGCCTAAGCGTGGGGGGATTGGCAGAACCACTGGTAAGTGCGGCGAAGCCCTTCCTCTAAATCCACCGAAGGGCTCCAACCCAATGCCTTTATCCTGCTCACATTCAAAAGCTTGCGCGGGGTTCCGTCGGGCTGTGATGCATCAAAACGAAGCGCGCCCTTAAAACCCACCACCCGGCAGATCAACTCGGCCACGTCGCGGATGGAAATGTCCTCGCCGCACCCCGCGTTGATGATCTCCGGCGAATCATACCGCTCGAGTAGGAACCGGCATGCGCTGGCCAAGTCCCCCACATACATGAATTCCCGACGCGGATTGCCGCTCCCCCAAACCACCACGTCCGGAGCCCCGTTTTTCATGGCCTCGTGCACTTTGCGCAGCAGAGCCGGGAGCACGTGCGAGTTCTGGAGATCAAAGTTATCCCCCGGCCCGTAGAGGTTGGTGGGCATCACACTGATAAAATTCCGGCCGTATTCCCGCGCATACGCTTGGCAGAGTCGCACCCCGGCGATTTTGGCAATCGCGTAGGGTTCGTTGGTGGGCTCCAAAGCGCCGGTCAGCAACGCCGCCTCCTCAATGGGCTGCGGAGCGAATTTCGGGTAAATGCACGAACTCCCCAGGAAAAGCACCTTCTCCACCTCAAAATCAAACGCCGCTTCAAGCACGTTGTTCTGGATCTTGAGGTTCTCCAAAAGGAACTCCACTGGGAACGATTGGTTGGCCTGGATCCCTCCGACTTTGGCTGCGGCGAGCACCACCACGCGGGGACGGTTCTCTTCAAAAAAGCAGCGGACCCCCGCCCGATCGGTCAGATCCAGCTCGGATCGGCTCCGGGTTAACAACTGGGAGTAGCCCGCCTGGGAAAGCTCCCGCACGATCGCGCCACCCGCCAAGCCACGGTGTCCTGCCACAAAAATGGGATCTGACTTCTGCACGCGAAACGCTAACACGCCGTAGGCGGCTTTGCGCAATGACAATGAACCGCGCCCCTTGCGACCCGGTCCAAAATCATCCCCTCAAACGTTCCGAGGAAAGGAAATGCCCGCTCCCGGAGAACTTCCCCCCAGCCGTCCCCGGTCCCCCAGAACGATGCCGGGGCCGGCACGGATAGTCCCAGCATGCTCCAGCCGCTAGGGCATCCCTCTGGAAATCTCTGCCCCCATCCCATATTCATTTCTCTTCATGCGCGCCCTTCTCATTGTTCTCGATAGCGTGGGATGCGGCCACGCCCCCGATGCCGCCAACTACCACGACACGGGAGCGAACACTCTGGGCCATATTTTTGAGCGATTCCCCGCCCTGAGCCTGCCTCACCTTTTTTCGCTCGGTCTCTCGAAAATCCTCACCTCCGACGTTTTCGACCCGCGTCCCGCAAACACCCGGGCCGGGTTCGGCCGGATGCGACCCAAGTCCGCAGGCAAAGACAGCACGACCGGGCACTGGGAAATAGCCGGGGTGCTGTTGAATGAGCCATTTGCGACTTTCGAATCGTTCCCCGAGGCGTTGATCGAAGGCATCAGCGCGGAGACCGGCGTCTCATTCATCGGCAACATTCCCCGGAGCGGCACGTTGATTCTCGAGGAGCTGGGCCGCCAGCATCTTGAGACCGGCCAATTGATTCTCTACACCTCCGCCGACTCCGTGCTGCAGATTGCGGCGCATGAAGACGTGATGCCTGCCCGGCAACTTCATGCCCTCTGCCGAGTCGCCCGACGCCATGCCGATGCTTGGCGGATCGGACGCGTCATCGCCCGACCTTTCCGCGGCAAACCCGGCGCGTTCGAGCGTACCCAGGACCGCCACGATTTCTCAATCACGCCGCCAAGAACGGTTCTCAACGTGCTGGCCGATAGCGGCTTACGCGTGCAATCGGTGGGGAAGACGGGTGATCTTTTTGCCGGCAGCGGCATCACGCACTTCTGCCCCACGGGCTCCAATGCCGAGGGCATGGAAGCCATCGAGGACCTTTGGCCGCATCTGGAGGAGGGGTTGCTCTTCGCCAACCTCGTGGATTTCGACACGCTCTACGGGCATCGCCGGGACATCAAGGGTTACGCCGAGGCTCTCGCCACCTTCGACCTCTGGCTGGGCAAGTTCCTGCCCCTTATTGAACCCGACGATCTCGTCATCCTCACGGCGGACCACGGAAATGACCCCGCATTTCGGGGCACAGACCACACCCGCGAGGAAGTCCCTCTCCTAGTGCTCCACCAAGGCACAGCGCCCCCCCTGGGGACCCGCAAAACGTTTGCCGACATCGGAGTAAGCCTACTGGATTTTTTTGGAATGCCAGAGGAATGGCCCGAGGGCACTTCCTTCCTCCGCAACCCCCGACGCGAAACCCAACGCTCGGCGAGTGGCGAGCCCACTCCCACGCCGCCATCGGACACGGCTACCGTAGGCGCAACCTGAGGCGGGTTGCTGCGGTTTGCCCCGTTCTGCTTCGCCCTTCCTGCGGAGCGGCCCAACCAGCGGGTCCCTGGCTGGACCTTAATCGGTGGGAAACCCGGGCAGGGCGCCTTTTTCCTTTTTCTTCAAGGGACACACAAACTGTCCAAAAAAGCGGAGGGACGCCTCCGCGCCCATTGGCACATTGGCAAAAGCTCCTGCCGATGGCCGCTCTGGGACAGAGCAGGCTCGCCTTTTGCCAACGCCTGACCCTTTTTAACGCAACCGTTCGCGGTGCCCGGGAGGATTCAGAAAACCTCCAATCACCGCTGCCTCCCAAATATGCTCCCCTTTGCCCAGATGATCAGGATCTCCAGCTTTTTCATGTTTCTGATTCCCTGCGTTTCCTTCCTCGCCGTGGAACCCGTTATGGCGGCCGAGCCCGCCCCGCAACGGTATGATTTGGCCAAGAAAGCCAGCGAGATTGATCCCCGCGCGCGCGAACATCCGGAGATCGGGTTCGTATTCCAAGACGCCAAAGGCAATGTGCTCGAACTCCAGCACGCCACCGTCGATACCCGGGTCAAATCTCAGGGCAAACTCGTCATCTGGCTCATGGAGCACAATGCGGGACTCTTTGAGCGGATCGCCAGCTACGGGCTCCACGGCATCCAGGTTCACTACGCCAACCGCTGGTTTGCGGGGCTGAGCAAGGAAACCCTCAACGACGGCAAAAGCCTCGGCAACATCCGACTCGAAGCCGCTACCGGGGAAGACCACAGCCCGCTGGTGGACATCCCCAAACCCGACGGGATCATGGAACGCTCCCTGCAATTTGTGAAATGGTTGGCCATGGAAAATCCGCAGGGTCGGTGGGACCAATTTCTCACCCCGGACGGCCAAGGGTTGCTCTGGGAAAAAGTGATCCTCAGCGGGATCTCCCACGGCTCAACCACGGCAGCCCGGTTCGCGATCCATCAGCGTGTCGACCGCGTGGTCATGTTCTCCGGACCCCGGGACAACACGGAGAGCTGGCAGGGACTGCGCTCGGCCACCCCCCCCAACCGATTCTTCGGATTCAGCCACGTGCTCGACGACGGCTGGACCGCCGATCATTACTGCCGCTCCTGGCAGTTGCTCGGGCTCCAGCAGTTTGGTCCGCTGGTGGACGTGGACAAAGTGCCGGCACCCTACACAAACAGCCGGCGCCTGATCACCAACAGCGACGTGCAGCAGAGCCCCAACAGAGCCCATACCACCGTCGTTCCAGGCGGCACGGCCGGGAAGGACGCCTCCGGCCATCTCATCCACGAAACGGTCTGGCGCTATCTGTTCACTCATCCCGTGGAAAAAACGGGTCAACCCGTCCCCCCAGATCCCGACTGTCAGATGAACCAGAACCCGTAGCGCCCTCCGCGTCGTTCACGCAGAATCCCGACACCCCGGGATGGATTGGCCCGGCAGAGAAGCCCCGGCTTTCCTCCCTCAACGGAAGGGGAACCCAGAGGCAGGCGCCACTGGAGCTAAGAGTTCGGAAGCTCGCCGAAAGGCATTTCCAGTGAAATCCCGGAGGAGCCTCCGGGGAAAAGGGGCGTGTAATCGAGCTCCAGGAAGTCCTCCACTTCGGCTCGCCAGCGTTCCTCCACAAAGCGGGTATGGACTGGATGCTCGTTGTAGGCGGCGTAGTCCGCCGGATCGGAGAACTCCATGGACAACCCGAAATGAAACCCGTTTTTTGAGCTAACCTGGCGAAGCACCTCCAATTTTTGGACGCCGGGGATACGCCCCAACTCGAGGGAAGCGCTTAGGAAAGCGCGTTCGGAGGCCGAGCCGGGCGCATGTTTGAGACGGAACACAACCGTGTGGCGGATCATAAAGCGTTTTGGGAATAGCGATGGAATTGGGAAGGGAACCGGTGATGGACAAGCCGGAAATGAGCAAGCCCAAGGAAGGATCTTAACGCGACCGGAACGCCAGCAGCCACCATCGGCATGTCATTTCCGGATACTTTTGTTTCAACCCGGCGCACGGCTGAGCTGGGTAAGGAAACAGGCCCAGCCAGTGATTCTGGCACAAATATTTACACATCCTTTTTATTGACCGAGTCCATTTTATTGTGCAAACGTCTCCCCATGCGCGAACCGGCCGACATTCTTCGGGAACACGGGCTTTCAATCACCGCCCAGCGCATCGCTGTAATCAGGGCGGTCTCACATCGCCCCCACGCCACAGCGGACGCCCTCACCGAGAACGTGCGCGCCGAGATCGGGGCCGTCTCAAAACAGGCGGTTTACAACACCCTCGGGATCTTGGCCGACAAAGGCGTCATCCGACGCATTCAG
Organism: Verrucomicrobiia bacterium; assembly: GCA_040374425.1. Classification (GTDB taxonomy): domain Bacteria; phylum Verrucomicrobiota; class Verrucomicrobiia; order Chthoniobacterales; family Chthoniobacteraceae; genus CAIURC01. The sequence goes on from JBEIUI010000052.1 coordinate 16,168, forward strand.
CCCGCCGGGTCCCCTGCCCTTTACGAAGATCGGGCGGGAGACAATCACCACCACTTGATTTGTCGGACCTGCGGAAAAACCGTCGACGTGGACTGCGCCACGGGCAAGACGCCCTGCCTGACCGCTTCGGACAACGCCGGGTTCAGGATCGACGAGGCGGAGGTGATCTACTGGGGCACATGCCCCCAGTGCCTCGCCGTGGCGGCGCGCGAATAACACGCAACTCTCCCTTCAGACACGATCAACCAACCCCCAATAAAAAACCCCATGTCCCATCCCACAAATATGAACCCGCCCAAACACACCCCCGCGTCCCGGCTCATTGGATCCGGCTCCATCCGTCTGGCAGCCGCCTGCGCACTGAGTCTTTGGCTGGGAACACACGGCAGCTCCCTTCATGCCGAAACGCCCAAGTCCAAACCGGCGACCGAGGACGGCGCCGCAAAATGCCCCGTGATCGGGGGAACCCAAAAAGACCCTTCAGACAGGCACACAGCCGCAGGCGTCATGTCCAATGGCGACTGGTGGCCCAACCAGCTCAACCTCCGAATCCTTCATCAGCACTCCCCCAAGAGCAATCCGCTGGGCGAGAAGTTCAATTACGCCGAGGAGTTCAAGAAACTGGACCTCAACGCCTTGAAAAAGGACATCGAAACGCTGATGACCACCTCACAGGACTGGTGGCCGGCGGACTACGGCCACTACGGGCCGCTCTTTATTCGGATGGCCTGGCACAGTGCGGGAACTTACCGGGTTGCCGACGGCCGCGGCGGCGCCGCAGACGGGACCTTGCGTTTTGCCCCGCTCAACAGCTGGCCCGACAACGCCAACCTCGACAAAGCGCGGCGGTTGCTCTGGCCGATCAAACAGAAATACGGCCAGAAAATTTCATGGGCGGACCTGATGATTTTCGCAGGCAACTGCGCCCTGGAGTCGATGGGCTTTAAGACCTTCGGGTTCGCCGGGGGCCGCGAGGACGTTTGGGAGCCGCAGGAGGACATCTACTGGGGCCCGGAAAGCGAGTGGTTGGGGGACAAACGGTATTCAGGCAACAGGAAACTCCAGAACCCGCTTGCAGCCGTGCAGATGGGCCTCATTTACGTGAACCCGGAGGGTCCCAACGGTAAACCCGACCCGCTTGCCGCAGCCAAAGACATTCGCGAAACGTTCGGGCGCATGGCGATGAACGACGAGGAAACCGTGGCTCTGATTGCGGGTGGACACACCTTCGGGAAGGCGCATGGCGCCGCCAACCCCAAAGGAAAAGTCGGCCCCGAGCCCGAAGGCGCCCCCATTGAAGAACAAGGCCTTGGCTGGAAGAACACCTTCGGGAAGGGCAACGCGGGGGACACAATCACCAGCGGCCTTGAGGGGGCCTGGACCTCTTCCCCCGCTCGGTGGTCCAACGGATACTTCGTCAACCTCTTTGCCTTCGACTGGGAGCTTTCGAAGAGCCCGGCCGGAGCCAAACAATGGGTGCCCAAGGGGGGCGCTGCAAAGGGAACGGTCCCCGACGCTCACGATCCCTCCAAAAGGCACGTGCCGATCATGTTCACGACCGACCTGGCGCTGAAGATGGACCCGGCTTACGCGAAGATTTCGAAGCGTTTCCATGACAAGCCCGAGGAGTTCGAGAAAGCCTTCGCGAAAGCCTGGTATAAACTCACCCATCGCGATTTGGGTCCCGTCTCGCGCGCCCTCGGGCCATTGGTTCCAGAGGCCCAGCTCTGGCAGGACCCTGTGCCCAAGGTGGATCATCCGCTGATTGCCGATGCGGATATCACCGAACTCAAGCGCAGGATCCTCGACTCCGGCCTCTCGGTCTCGCAACTGGTCTCCACCGCATGGGCGTCGACATCCACCTTCCGCGGAACGGACAACCGGGGAGGCGCCAACGGGGGCAGGATCCGGCTCGCGCCGCAGAAGGATTGGGAAGTCAACCAGCCCGCGCAGCTCGCGAAGGTTCTGCAGAGCCTCGAAAAAATCCAAAAGGAATTCAACGACGCGCAGTCCGGCGGCAAGAAGGTATCCATCGCGGACTTGGTTGTGCTGGGCGGGTGCGCTGCGGTTGAGCAGGCGGCCAAGAAAGCCGGACACGAAGTAACGGTTCCGTTCGCTCCGGGCCGGACCGACGCCTCGCAGGACATGACCGATACGGCTTCTTTTGCCGTGCTCGAACCGACCACAGACGGGTTCCGGAACTACTTCGGGCACGAGCACGACCGGCCGGCGGAGGAGCTGCTCGTGGATCGAGCCAACCTGCTCACGCTCTCGGCTCCCGAGATGACGGTGCTGGTGGGCGGGTTGCGGGTGCTCAACACCAACGTGGGCGTGCCCCAGCTGGGGGTGTTCACCCAGCGGCCCGAGACATTAACCAACGACTTCTTTGTCAACCTGCTCGACATGGGCACCGAATGGCGCAAATCCCCCAAGTGCGAGCACTTCTTTGAGGGCAAAGACCGTAAAACGGGCGAGATTAAGTGGATCGGTTCCCGGGTCGATCTGGTGTTCGGATCCAACTCTCAACTCCGCGCGATCGCGGAGGCTTACGGTTCAGCAGACGCGCAGCAAAAGTTCGTCGACGACTTCGTGGCGGCTTGGAACAAGGTGATGAACCTTGACCGTTTCGATCTCGCTCACTGATCCGAGAACGATCACTCGCAGAGGCAACTAGGGACCTGCTCGAAGTTTCTTCGGGCAGGTTCCTTCTCTTTTGAGCCCGAACCCCGAGATCGCGGAGAAAGAGCATTTTGACGCACCGGAGACGCGGAGATCTTATTGAAAATCACTGAACGCAAGTGCCTTTTGCCCTCCACACCTCCGCACTTCACCCAGGGGGGCCAAATGGCTCTCTTCTCCCAGTGGGATCGCTGGAGAAGCTCCCGCAAGTCGACGGGCCCGTCAGGAGCCAATCGGCGTGTTATCGTAAACGACAACCCGCTCAAACATCGGTTTGCACACCTCCACGAAGCGCTGGTGGAAGGCGCAATCCCGCTGGTAATGCTCGTGATCGGCGATGGTCCCGAATTGGAGCGTGCTCACGTAGTCGAAGGAATGGTCCGTCACAGGCCGTGCCTCGGTAGGAGCGGGTTTACCAATCGATCCTCCCGCCAGATACGGGATCTTTGCGAGCTTGAGCAGTTCCATCTCGAAGGTGGCCCGCTGCTGGGCCGTGAGATCGGGTTTCAGCCAGAAATAGACGTTGTGCACAATCATACGGGTGAACTCGACGTCTACACGGGACTCGCCCCTCTGTGAAACAGTCATTTGAATCCACAGCCCGCCGTGCGACGGGAGAGCCGGCCGGGGATCGGGGCGCCAACACCTTGACTGGGGCGCGTGAGTCGCGCAGCTCGTGGCAAGCCGCCTGAAGCCGCAGATCGAGAGCGCAATCGCCTCCTCCAGCTGCGCCACCACGAGACGCCACAGGAACCGGAGTAACCGCAAAGAACTCAGAGATCACAAAAGGGATGGCGGCTCAGGGCTTTTTTGCGTTCTCTCCGGTAAACCCACCGAGGAGCTTTCTGAGCCGCGGGAGTTGGAAAAACGAGTGCCTTCGCCGACGGTAAAAAACGTGAGCTCAATGCCTCGTAGTAATGCAAGCCCAAGTTCCGCCGCCGGGCTTTTGCATGAGGGTTTTTTTGCGACGGAATCGGCGTTTTTCGCGGTGCTCTTCACCTTCAACCTGTTGAGCCTCTGCCAAAAGGTGGCGCAACCCAAGGCGACTGACCGTCAACCGGCCACGCTGCGGGCGGGGGTGTTTCTGGGAGGAGCCGTGTTGGGCCGAGCTGGCTGCAAACCGGTGCTTTTGATCTCGCAAGCTCGGGATGGCCTGCAAAAGCACGTCCCCCTCATCGAGAAAATTTTGGAATGGAACATCCCCGCTTCGCCGAAGTTGGACCCAGACCTGCCAAATCCGGCTTTGTGCCACGCGATTTAAGATCGTTTTTTAGCCCCAACTTCCGTTTTCGGGTTCATCCAAGCCCATTCCCGCGGCACGATGCTTTTTTAATCTCCGTTTTCGGGTTGATGCGAGCGGTTCCGACGCCACCCGCCGAAGCAAAAAGCGATAGCGCGGCATGCCCTTTGGCAACCCGATAAAAGCGGACACGCTCCCCCTCCCGTCACTCCCCGTTTAGAGCCGGCCCGCCAAAAGCAAAATGACAAGAATGATGACGATCAGGCTGGCACCTCCTCCCAAGAGGTGGTTTCCGGAACGAAAGCCATACCCGCCACCGCCCAGCAGCAAAAGAATGAGCAAAATAACGATGATATTCATAATGTTCCAAGGTTTTGTTGAGGCAACCCGCTAGCCCAATTCCGTTCTGATGGCACCGTCGTAGAGTCGTAGTTGCTTGGCTGCCTTGGATTAAATTAGCGCCGGAAACTTGGGTTCCAATGGGGGGTGTACCCAATTGGAAAAACTCATCCACGGAGTACCGTGTCTCCAGTGTCGAAGCGCAACGAGGAAGCCTCCGCCTCGATTATTTCGCTCTCTACAAGGGGAACAAACAAGCAATTCACCATGACTCCACTAGAAATCAAAGGCGACTGGAACATCATCAAAGGCCGCCTGAAACAAAAATGGGCCATACTCACGGATGACGATCTCCACTACGTCGAAGGCAAGCAAGATGAGTTGCTGGGCCGGATCCAGAAGGTGACCGGCGAAACCCGAGAGGCAATCGAAAAAGCGCTCAAGGAAGCCGGATTTTAAGCGGCATAGTGCCGAGTCAATGGATGCGGATTCGCGCTTCCTCCTCCCGGCGGCATTTACAGCGTCGGCGTGGGGCGTTGGTGCGCAATGCGAGAAGTGGAGCTGATGCCTAGGCTTGCTCCGCTTTTTTTGGACAGAGAGGAAAAAGGGGGGGGAGTTGTTGAAGGTCTCGAAAGCAACCAGGGAGACCAAGGCTCACGCATCTCAATGGAGGCCGAGGAGATAGAGGAGGTAGGCGTTGTCCCAGCCGGAGCTCTTTCTGCCGCCTTTTAGGGAGCGTTTCGCCCTGAGTTTGTCGGCTTTGAGCAGGTTGAGACTCCACCGGCGCAAGGTGGCGGGGTTTTCCCCGGCATTCTTGAGCCGGGCGCGGCTTTGGTCCTCGTTCAACACGACCTCGAGCACCCAGTGGAGCTGATTTTCTCCCCCCCAGTGTCTCCGCACCGCCCGCCCAAAGCGCTGGGCATCCAGCGGCAGACTGCTCAGGTAGGA
>JBEIUI010000114.1:0-10794 GCA_040374425.1 Verrucomicrobiia bacterium
CCAAGCAGCCGTCGTCATCGAGCACTGGGAAGACGAAGGCGGCCGATTCCGCAGCGACGCGGCGCGCTTCCTCGAGCAGGGTTTCGCGATGGAAGCTTTTGTAATCGTGTTCGAGCATTCTGCCGACGCGGACAGCGCCCCGGGCGAGCAGCACCGAGGTGGCTGTGTCGTGAGGGGAACTGATGACCGTGACGTTGGCCGCCTCCGCCGCGGCTTGGATCTCGGGCGGGAGCTCAAAGCCTCCGGTAACTACAATGGCGTGGACCCGCTCGTCGATGGCTAGAGTCTGGATCTGGGGGCGGTTTCCCACAAAGAGCACCACATTGCGGTCTTTGTAGAGCTGGAGCCGCGGCCGGAAGGAGTCCTGCGCCATGGCTCCCACCATCAGAAGTAGCTCCGCGGGGTCTGTGTTCAGAGCGCCCGTAATGAGGGCGCCGCCGAAGGTCGCGCTGATGTCTGAAAGAGACGCCACAACCACCCGGGCACTGGTGGCCTCTTCGCGCGGGGGAAAGAGGTGATGGCTGATTTTGAATGCTGATAGCAGCCCAAGGCAGCGGTGGGCTTCATCCACTACGGGCAAACCGCGCAGCCGTTTGCGGTCGATGAGCTGGAGGGCGTCGTAAACCGGCGAATCGGCGTGAACCGAGACCACGTTGGGCTGCATAACGTCCAACACCCGCGGCGAAAGGTCGTTGACCAAGAGCGGCGCCTCCACTCCGAACCGGCCAAGCACGTAATCAATCCGCGCGTTGGTGTTCCCGGCTCTGGCGGCGACCACATGGGGCTGGCCGCTGAGCCGCTTGAATTCGGCATACCCGACGGCGGCGCAGATGGAGTCCATGTCGGGGTTGCGGTGTCCGATGACGAGGGTTTGCATGGGGGCGGGATGCTGTCAGAGTTTTTGCGAATGCGGCAAGTCAAGCCGTGTTGAAATGTGCGGACGGTCTGCAGTTGCCGGTTTGCTTCTGTGCGTGTGTCCGCTAGCGTGCCGATGTGAAGCTCTCCTCCCTCAACCTGTTGCTGTCTTTGGCTTTAACCTTGAACGTTTTCGCCGCCGAAAAAAAACCGATGAAAACTCCAGACTCTTCCCCCGCGCCCGCCGTTTCGGAACGGATCACTTTCGGGGGCGGATGCTTCTGGTGTTTGGAGGCCGTGTTTCAGCGGTTGGACGGGGTGAAATCGGTGGCCTCGGGTTACGCAGGAGGATCCGTGCCCAACCCAACTTACAAGCAGGTATGCGCAGGCGAGACGGGGCATGCGGAGGTGGTGCAGATCGAGTTTGATCCCCAGCGGATTACTTTTGGAAAGCTTCTCGATGTGTTCTGGGCGGCGCACGATCCCACGACGCTCAACCGCCAGGGGCGGGATGTCGGGACTCAGTATCGGTCGGCAATTTTTTATGAAAACGAGGCTCAAAAGGCGGCTGCCGAGAAGTCGAAAATCGCGGCGCAACCGGAGTTTCAGGATCCGATTGTGACGGAAATTGCGGCGCTCAAGACCTTCTATAAAGCCGAGGATTACCATCAGAATTATTTCAACCTGAACGCGGGAACAAACCCCTACTGCAGCGTGGTGATCCGCCCGAAACTCCAGAAGTTGCTCCAGAAGGGGCTCATAAAATCAGAACCAAGCACGCCTTGAAATGGGTTGATCTCATGGCGCCGTCGCCAGAGAGACCCAGAGGAAGGCTGGAGACCTTCGGGGTTTGGCTCCAGGGAACTCGATGCGTTTTCCTGGAGGCCCAAAGCCGCGGCTGAAGATTGGGGTTGGCGGTTTTCGTAAATCCGGCAGTTGACGCGCGGCGAAACCCTGCTTGACGCATCAGGCATCAGGCCTTCTAATCCGCGGCTTTTCCGCCCAGGAATGCCTCTTGGGCGGCTTCGCGACGCCTTTTTGCTCATGAATCTCCGTAAACTTTTGCCGGCTATTGCTGCCCTTCTGATCAGTGCCCTCGATCCCAGGGCCGCCCAGGCGCAGCAGCCTCAGGCGCCCGTGGTCAAAGCCATCGAGGTCCAGTTCGCTGGTGCCGGCTCGATTGCGACGGAGAAGATTCTGGCCAACATGCGGACCCGTGTGGGCCGGCCTTACGATGAGCGCGTGGTGGAGGAAGACATCCGAAACCTCTACGCGACGGGGAATGTGAACAACGTGCGGATTTTTGGCGAAGCCAAGCCGGACGGGGTACGGGTCATCGTGGTCATTCAATCCAAGGCGCAGTTGACTGAGGTGGAGATCAACGGTGCAGCCAAGCTCAAGCCCACGCGGATTCGCAAAGAGATCACCTCCAAGCCCGGGGACACTCTGAGCGAGGCGACGATCGAGGCGGATCGGCAGAAAATCATCGATTACTACGTGGGCAAGGGGTTCACCGAGGTGGAGGTGCGGACCCAGTTAGACGTCAATGAGAAGCTCGGGACGGCGCGGGTTACTTTTACTGTGGTGGAGGGGGCGAAGGTGGAGATTCACTCCGTTGCGTTCGAAGGCAACTCGGCGTTGTCCTCCAAGGAGCTCAAGAAAGTGGTCAAAACGAAGCGGAAAAACCTCCTGAGTTTCATCACCAAATCGGGCCGCCTGAACTCCGAGGCGCTGGATGCCGACGTGGCTGCGATTCGCGACCTCTATATGAGCCGCGGCTACATCGACATCCAAGTGACGGGGCCGGAGATTGCGCGGACCGACGGTCGCGCCGATGTGACCTTCACGGTGCGCGAGGGAATCCAGTATTACGTGGGCAAAGTTTCCTACAGCGGCGTCCAAGTTTTTCCTCAAGAAGAACTCACCCGCGGGTTGAAGCTCACTTCTGGGGCCGTTTACTCGCCACAGACTGTGCGTGCGGACATCGACGCGATCCGCAACCTTTACGGGACCCGTGGATACATCGATCTGCAGGCCGGGGCCGACACGAGCCCGGCGGGCAAAGGCGTCATCGACGTAGGGTTCCGGGTGGATGAAGGTGCCCAGAGCTATGTTGAGCACATCAACATTTCCGGCAATACCCGCACCAAGGACAAGGTGATCCGCCGGGAGGTGGCGGTGTCTCCCGGGGATGTCTACAACAGCGTGCGGGTGGACGCGACCAAGCAGCGACTCCAAGGTCTCAATTATTTCTCCCGCGTGGATACCTTCCCTTCGGACACATTTGTGCCGGGCCGCAAAGATCTCAACATCTCGTTGGAGGAAAAACGCACCGGGTCACTCAATTTCGGGGCCGGCTTTAGTTCGATCGATAACCTGCTGGGTTTTGCCGAGGTCACCCAGAGCAACTTCGATATCACCAATTTTCACGGCTTCACCGGCGGCGGTCAGAAGTTTCGGACACGCGCCCAGTATGGCACCCGGCGTAAGGATTTCGTTGTTTCCCTGACCGAACCTTATTTCTTGGACCAGAAAGTTTCCCTGGGAGGGGAATTGTTTTACCGGGACGCCTCCTTCGTGAGCTCGGTTTACAACGAACGCCGCATTGGGTTTGATCTCAACGCGAGGAAGGCGATCAACGATTTTGCGTCGTTTCGTATGGGTTACCGGATTGAAGACGTCACCATCCACAACGTTGACGCGGACGCGAGCGAAGTGATCCGCAACTCGGAAGGCAGTCTTCTTCAGAGCCAGATCTCGGCCGGGATCACCTACGACACGCGGGACTCATACATGCTCACCCGCAGGGGCCAGAAGGTGGATCTCCAAACCTATGTCGCGGGAGGGTTTTTGGGCGGGGAAGTGGAGATCTACGGATTCTCTCTTGAAGGCTCCAAATACTTCTCCCTGCCGTGGGACACGATCCTGGTGCTGAACGCCGAAATCGCGAATGTGTCCACCTGGGGTGGTGGCGAAAACGTGCCCATTTTTGACCGGCTCTACTTGGGGGGACCCAACAACCTGCGCGGATTCCGTTTTCGCGACGTGGGGCCTAAGGATGAAAACGGGGAACCGATTGGAGGCAACAGCCTCGTCCGGGGCACCGTGGAATATACCTTCCCGATTGTAGATCGTGTGCGGGGCGCCGTATTTTACGATATTGGCGGCGTCAGTGCAGGCTCTTACAAGTTCGGTGGCAACATCAACAGCGACGTGGGTGTGGGGGTGAGGCTGGATCTGCCGATCGGGCCGATTCGGATCGATTACGGCATTCCTCTCAAAGCCGACAGTCAGAACGACTCCAGCGGCCGGTTTAACTTCAACATTGGTTATCAGTTTTGAACAAAGCCGTGGTCCTCGGGTCTCATGGCGGGAATTCACTCTTCAACGCACCTCATCTGTCATCTGAAATGAAAAAATATCTTTCCATCGCCGCTCTTGTTTTCGTGCTGAGTGGTTTTTCCGCGTCTGCCCAAGCCATCAAAGTAGGGACGGTGGACATGAAAAAAGTCTTCGAAGGCTATTACAAAACCAGGGACGCGGAGGCGAAGATCACCGATGCCCGGAACGCGGCAAAGCAGGAGCTCGACGCCCGGATGGAGGCCTACAATAAGGTCATTACCGAGGCGAAAAAGCTCAATGAAGAAATCGACAAGCCGGAGTTGAGCAAAGAAAACAAGGAACAGAAGTCCAAGGCGCGCGACGAGAAGGTGGCAGAGTTCAAAGCCATGGAGCGAGACATCGCCGAGTTCCGTGCGACTCGAGAAAAGCAGCTCCAAGAGCAGCAGGTGCTGATGCGGGGGGGAATCGTGGAGGAAATCAACAAGGTGGTGGCGGAGAAGGTGAAATCGGAGAACTACCATCTCGTTCTCGATAAATCGGGCCCGAGCCTCAACGGGGTGCCTTTGGTGCTCTTTGCCAAAGACGAATACGATTTTACTTCGGACGTCTTGGCGGCTCTCAACAAGGCGAAAGGCAAGGAAGATGCGGCTCCCTCCAAGCCGGCTGAAGCGACACCCGGTAAGAAGAAATAAGAGGTCTTTTGAGCGTAGAAATTACGATTCAGGAACTGGCCGCCCTCACGGGCGGCCAGTTCGTTTCCCCCTCGGACGCGGAGCGTTGTGTGACCGGTGCCGCGGCCATCTCGGATGCGGGGGAAGGGGATGTCACGTTTTTCGGGAACGCCAAGTATCTGGCCGCCTTAAAGTCGAGCAAGGCCTCGGTAGCGTTGGTCCCTCTCGATTTCGAAGAACCGATCGGGCCAGTGGCTCTGCGGGTGGCAAATCCTTCTTTCGCGTTTGCTCAAGTCATGGAGCGTTTTGCTCCGGAACCCGTTGTGTTCGCGCCAGGCGTGCATCCCACCGCTTTGGTTGCTCCCGGGGTGGAGTTGGGAGAAGGGGTGAGCGTCCAGCCCTACGCCGTAATCGAACCCGGGGCGAAGATCGGGCCCCGCACCATCATTGGCGCTCACGGCTACGTGGGCCATGACGCCCAAATCGGCTCCGATTGTTCGTTCGCAGCCCGCGTCACCGTGGGGGCGCGTTGCAGGGTCGGAGACCGGGTGATTCTGCATAGCGGCGTGGTTTTGGGGAGCGACGGATTCGGGTTTGAGCTGGTGGATGGCAGGCACGTGAAAATTCCGCAGGTTGGAATTGTTCAAGTCGACAGTGATGTGGAGATTGGGGCCAACACAACGGTTGACCGTGCTCGGTTTGGGCGGACGTGGATCGGCGAGGGCACCAAGATCGATAATCTGGTCCAAATCGCCCACAATGTGGTGACCGGTAAGCACTGCATCGTTGTTGCCCAAACGGCAATCGCCGGGAGCGCGAGACTCGGGAATTATGTCACGCTGGCCGGGCAATCGGCCGTGGTGGGCCATGTGGAGATTGGAGACCAGGTGGTGGTTGCGGCCCGCGGGGCGGTGAGTAAAAATACGGCTCCCAAACAGGTGCTCTGGGGGGCCCCCGCCGTGCCGATCAGGGAGGCCAAAGAACAAATGGCCTGCCAACGGCGGCTTCCCAAGCTGCTTGAGCGAGTGAAACGTTTGGAGCAGCTTTTGGATGGATTGGGGAAATCGGTGAATCCACCGTCCTAGCACTTGTTTGGCAGGGCGCTCCTGACTAAGGAGATAGAGGTTATTTGTTCGCCGCCTCGCCATGGCCACTCCAAAGCGAAAAACTGCGGTTCCACAACTTCCTCTCCAGCGGCAGTTTGCCTTCAAGGAGAAGGGGCAGTTCTTTGATCTTCGGGCGATTTTCGAAAAGCTCAACGCCCGCTACTTCAGAAACCGGCTCAGGGGTTATGTGATTGTCTGGGGGCGCCGGCGGCGAGAGCGTCCCAAGGCCGAGATCGTTTTTGGAAGTATCCGGGAGGAGGACAGGGTGATCCGGATTCATCCCCTGCTCGACAGGGCGTTTGTGCCGCCTTGGTTCCTCGAATACGTGATTTACCACGAAATGTGCCACGCTGTTGTTCCCGACCGATTCGACGCCAAAGGTCGGCGCCAAGTGCATCACGAGAAGTTCTATGAGCGGGAAAGAAAGTTCCGCTGGTTCCGCAGGGCGAAAGCGTGGGAGGCGGACAATCTCGCCCGGTTTCTGAGGTAACCTTCCCATGTTCCTCGGCCCGTCCCGTAAAGCCGAAGGCGCCCGTCTCTTGGGGATGAGCGCTCACTTTGAGCGCGGAGTGGCCGCAATTAATCCTGCCGATAAAGAATCCGGCCGCACTGTTCGCAGTGAGTGATTTCCTTTCCGGCCCGGACCTTGGCCGAAGTCGAAGCCGTGAGCTTCATGTGGCATCCGGTGCAAACGTCGTGCTCGAAGGCGACTACGGCTTGATCGCTCTTGCTTCGGAAGAGCCGGTTGTAGGTGTCGAGTAGATCCTCCTCTACCTTGCTCGCAAGCCGCACACGCTCCGATTCCAGCTCGCTGAGCTGGCTGGTGATGGCCGCTGTTTTCTCGTCGAGATACTGGATCTGACGGGCAAACTGGGCTTTCGCGTCGGAGGCCAAGGCTTCCGCAGCAGCGATGTTTTGTTTTTGCACCTCTGCAGCCTCCATTAGTTCCAGCTCGCGGTCTTCAATCGTCCGCACGTCGCGCTCATACCGCTCAATCTCGTGGGTGAGCGCTTGAAACTCCTCGTTCTTCCGAGTTTGGAATTTTTGCGCGTTGTACTTGGCGATGGTCGTGCGCTTTGATTCCGCCTCGTTCTCGAGCTTTTTGCGTTCGACCTCGATTTCTTTGGCGCGCAGTTTCACCGCCTCAAGTTGACGCGTCCCGACGGCGAGTTTGTCATCGAAGTCTTTGCGCTCGGTAGGAGCAAGTTTGAGTTCGGCTTGGAGTGCCCGAATTTTACGGTCGCGATCCTGAAGCACGAGGAGCTGTTCGATCTCTTTGAGCATGGGTGGGAGTCTGTGGGAAAAAGCGGATGAGCGTCAACGCGGGTGCCCCGGAAAGGCGAAAGATACGGGGGTTGGTTTCGCCGCCGCGATCAATACAGCATTGTCTCAGTGGGCGGGTTTATTTTCTCAACACGTTCCGCCTTCAGCACTGCGACAGGCCGTCCGTTTTCAATCGGAAAAGTGGAGGTCCCAATCACTCGAACCCAAGTCATCTCGGGCAAATCAGGAATTTTGTCCGCTTCTACGAGAGTCGCCACAGGGCGGGCGTCGGCGGCGCAGCAGCTCATGAACATGCGCACGGCCTTGAATCGTTTGTGCGAGGGGGATTCGGTCTTTTTCGCCTTGTCGGGCATCAGTTGCCCGATGAGTTCCACTTTCTTTCCGTCAAAATCCTTGCGCAGAGAGGGGTCTTGGGCCGCGTAAAGCAGGTCGAGCACTTCGGCGACAATGTTGCCATCGGGCGTGCGTTGCAGATAGTCGGACGCCAAAGGGGGGGCGGCTGGCGCAGCAGAGGCTTGGGTTTCCACCGACGTGCCTGAGGGCGGAGAGACGGCAGCGGCGGATGGGGGATTCTCTTTGGTTGGCAGCGGCATCTCCGGGGGCTGCGTCGCGGTTGTCTTCCGCGGTTTGAGCGTGGAGCCGTCGGTATCGATCCCTCGGTTTTCGATGGTGGCACGGCCGAATGAATCCGGAGAAACCACCGCGCTAACGCTCACCGGGAGCAAAAGGACGGAGAACGTCAGGATCTTTCCCCAACGCCAGCGCGAAAGGGAATGGCCGCATTCTGCAGCCGAACAGCAGGAGGTGTCGGCTTGGGTGAACAAAAAGATGGCAGCCATGAGTCCCAATCCAATGCCCGCAACCAAGACATAGGGACGGAACGTGGGCGCCAGCAACGCGGTGACCCGGCCGCTGAAGTAGAAATACAGAAGGATTCCGCTCCAAGTGGCGAGGGTCAGGCAAGGCAGCCAGCGGTTGAAGAGCTTGGTCATAAAAAGAAGATCTGATGGGAGTCTAACCGAGTATTCGCAAGGAATCGAGCCGCCAGCACAGGCAGACGACGATCACGAAAAGAAGAGCCCCAAGGGCCACTACCGCTCGCCGTTTGAAGATCAGCCCGTAGAGCCAGAACAGCTTGACGTCGAACATCGGGCCGAACACCAGGAAGGCGAGTTTTGCGGAGGGCGCAAACGCGGTGAATGTCCACGCTACAAAGGCGTCTGTGGAGCTGCAAAGACCCAGCAGCCCGGCCAGGAACATCAGAGTCACGATGCCAAAGAGGGGCTCTGAGGCCAGGGGGGTGAGGACGTCCTGGCGGATTCCGGTATTGAAAAGACAGGTGAGCGCGGTGCCTACAATGAAAAAGAAGGCGACGTCCAGGAAGTCCGCCGTTGCCGACTGGACGGCCATGAGCAGTTTCCGGGGGCGGCTCGCGCCCTGCAGATCCTCCGTGAATCCCGAAGGCGAGGGCGCAGCACCCATGGTCAGGCCTTCCCTGCTCTTTTTGCCTGTCCCCCCCAAAGCTCCCGGTTGCAGGATGAGCTGCGAAGGGATGCGATGGACGAGGAAGCCGAGCCCGACCGCAATGAGATACCCCATCCCAAGCCGAAGCGATACCATCACGATGGGGTCCGTCTGGGTGCTCTGACTAAACGCGTGCCAAGTGCTCAAGGCGACAATCGGACTCACGATCGGTGCTCCGAGCATGTAGGCTGTGGCACAGGAAAGTGGCAGGCCCTTTTTCAAAAACCGTCGGATGATCACCACGCTCCCGCATTCGCACATCGGAAAAACGAGCCCCAGCAGGCCCCCGAGCAGAATCGCGGCTCCCGGTTGTTTGGGCAGCATCCGGGAAATGCGTTCGGAGGAAACGAACACCTCCACGAATCCTGAGATCAAAGAGCCAAGGAGAAGAAAGGGGATGCCCTCGAAGAGAACGCTCAAGAAGGAGACCGCAAAGTCGTGGAAGCTAAAGTTGAACCAAGGCATGAGACAGAGGTAGGGATCGGAGCCGGGGTGGAAGTATGAAAACGTGCGGAGCGGGGTAGGCCGTGAGATTGGCCCTTGGAAACGCGGCTGGCAAGCCGTGGAGCGGCCGGTTGGGGTTGGTTGTCTCCAGATCCTCGGGGCCGGGCCGTCGCCGCGCCGCAAACAGATTCCGCTTTCCAACAATTTCATTTGAAATCGCGGCTCGCCTCGGGCTGGGATAGCTGCGCGGCTGGGTCGCAGCATCTCTATGTTCCAAATCGTCTTTAATGAAATCAGCGCAGCCGAGATGGCGGCGCTCCCCAAGGAGTTGCAACTTGAGCTGCTCGCGGAATTCCACGTGTTGCCCGAGGAACTTGACGAACTTGAGGACGAACGGTTCGGGCTCATCGAGCGGGATGGCAAAAAGCTGCACCGCTACCGTGCCAAGGATTACCGGATTTATTTTGCCAAGGCGCCGGAGGGGATCGTCGTGCATCGAGTGCTGCATAAGAATACGGTGCGCGACTTTCTGTTCCGGGCGAAGCTGCCGATGCCTGCGGAGGACGAACAACTCGGAATGCAGCGGGGGTTCTGGAAGCTCATCGAAGAGGGAGAGCAGACCCGGAAAACTCTATGAACCTCAGGTTGATGTTCTGTCTGGCGATGGGGGTCTTTACGACTTACATGGGCCTAGTCATGCTCATCGGGCACTTTCGATCTAAGCCCGGGTTTACGCCTCCTCAGAAGCCCAATTTCAACACGCGGGTGGAAGAGGTGGTCGATGCGGAGACGGGGGAAAAGATCGTGGTTCGGCATATCACCGTTTCGACGAAACTGGATGAACCCGCTCCGGCTCCGTCTGCCTCGAAGGCGGGTGTTCCCGCAAGATAAAGGCGTGTTTTGCTTCCTGTCTGTCTTTCTTCCATGAACTTCTACCCGGACGAACGCGAGCGGCAGCGGCTTTTTCCCGTTTGCAGAGAAAAGATTTTTTTCGCGCACGCTGCAGTCACAGCCCTGCCCCAATGCGTGGCGGATGCGGTGTGTCAATACACTCGGGAGGCGTCGGAGAACCCCCAGGAATTTGCCGAGGTGTATCGGCAAATCAGGAACACCCGAGAGGTGTGCGCCAAGATCATCGGCGCTGATGCTGAGGAAATCGCCCTTCTCGGGCCCACCTCACTGGGTTTGAGTCTCATTGCGAACGGATTGCCGTGGCAGGAAGGGGATGAGGTGCTCTGTTATCAAGGTGATTATCCGGCCAACGTTTATCCTTGGCTGGAGCTGCGGCGGCGGGGCGTGGTGGTCCGGTATCTGCAGCCAGATCGGCCCGGTGAAATCACCCCGGAGCTGGTGGCCAGTGCGTTGACGGCTCGCACCCGTTTGGTGGCTCTTGCGAGTGCCCATTTTTTTACGGGCTACCGGATTGACGTCGACGCCATCGGCAGGCTGTTGGGCGCCCGGGGCGTGCTGTTTGCTCTGGACGCCATCCAGACCCTTGGCGCGTTTCCGCTCTGTGTGGAGCATGTCGATTTTTTAAGTGCCGATGCCCACAAATGGATGCTGGGGCC
>JBEIUI010000136.1:0-8489 GCA_040374425.1 Verrucomicrobiia bacterium
CACGTTGACGCGGCGGCCTTCGCGATCGAAACGCACCGTGCCATCGACCAGCGCGAAGATGGTGTAATCGCGACCGAGCCCGACGTTTTTGCCTGCGAGAAACTTTGTTCCCCGCTGGCGGATGATGATATTGCCCGCGACCACGACTTGGCTTCCGAACTTCTTGACGCCCAAGCGCTTGCTTACGCTATCGCGGCCGTTCTTAACGCTACCCTGACCTTTTTTATGAGCCATAAAACAGTAAGAAAAATGAAAGTTAAGCGGGGATGTTGGTAATCTTGAGCTTGGTCAACTTGCGGCGGTGACCCACCGTGCGGTGATAACCTTTGCGGCGCTTATATTTGTATGCCAACACCTTAGGCGCCTTGGTCTGAGCGATCACCTCGGCCTCCACCGAAACGCCCTTCAAATCGGACTCCACTTTGACATTTCCTTCGTTGGAAACAAAAAGCACTTCAGAAAATTTCTGCAACGAACCGGCCTCCACATTGAGCTTCTCGACTTCAATCACGTCGCCCTGCGCCACCTTGTACTGTTTGCCGCCCGTTTTAAAAATTGCGTATGCCATAGAAATGCTCCTGAAAAAGGGATGGGGAAGCTGGCAGGATCGCCCGGGACTGCCAAGGACTTTTTACCGAAAACTTCAGTCCCAAGCTTCCCAAGCATCGACTACCGCTTTCATCCGCCGCCCAAATAGCATTCGCGCACCTGCGGATTCACCCGTAGATCAACCGAATCGCCCTCAAGCAAGACCCGACCCGTCTCCAGCACGTAGCCGCGGTGTGCCACTTCCAGCGCCAGATTCGCATTCTGCTCCACCAACAACACCGTGAGCCCCAGCTCCCGATTCACCTCCACGATCTTCTCGAAAATCGTTCGCACCAAAATCGGCGCGATGCCAAGGGAGGGTTCATCGAGCATGAGACACCGTGGACGGCTCATGAGAGCGCGGCCGATGGCAAGCATCTGCTGTTCGCCCCCGGAAAGCGTGCCCGCCGTTTGCTTTTCGCGCTCCTTGAGCCTTGGGAAGATCCCAAAAATATAATCCAAATCCTTGGGAAACTCGGAGGAATCGGAACGCAGATACGCGCCCATGAGAAGGTTTTCGCGCACGGAAAGATTCGCAAATACCATCCTGCCCTCGGGCACGTGAGCCAGTCCGCGGGCCACGATTTTGTGAGGCGCGAGGTTGGCGATGTTCTTTCCCTCGTACAGAACGGAACCCGAGAACACCGGAACCAACCCCGAAATCGCGCGGAGCGTCGTGGATTTGCCCGCTCCATTGGCCCCAACCAAAGTGACGATGCTGCCCTTGGGCACATCGATGGAGATGCCGTGTAATGCGCCGATCGTGCCGTAGCGCACGTCCAGACCCCGAATCTCAAGCATCCGCAGCCTCCTTTCCCAAATACGCGGCGATCACCCGGGAATCCCGCTGAATCTCCATCGGAGTCCCTTCGGCGATCTTTTCCCCGTAATCGAGAACGGCGATGCGCTGGCAGATCCCCATGACCACCTTCATGTCGTGTTCAACCAGCAAAACCGCGAGCCGGAACTTTTCCTGAGTGAAACGGATGAGCTTCATGAGCTCGAGCTTTTCAGTGGGATTCATCCCGGCAGCCGGTTCATCGAGGAGCAGCAACTTGGGGCGCGTGGCCAGCGCTCGCACAATTTCCAGACGCCGTTGATCGCCGTAGGAAAGGCTCCGGCACATCGCGTCGCGTTGCCCGGCCAGGCCAAAGATTTCAAGCAACTCCATTACCTGAGCCGTCACATCCGCCTCCTCCTCTGCGAACCCCCGTTGGCGCCAAAGGGCGTGAAGGATTCCATGACTGAGATGCATGTTGCAGGCGCAGCGCACGTTATCAAAAACCGAGAGCGAACCAAAAAGCCTGATGTTTTGAAAAGTCCGGGCGATGCCACGCGCTGTGATCCGGTAGGGTCGGTGGCCAACCACCGAGCAGCCGTCAAAAGAAATCTCCCCCTCCGTGGGCTGGTAAACGCCGGTGATGAGGTTGAACACGGTGGTTTTTCCGGCCCCATTGGGCCCAATGAGCCCCACCAATTCCTCGGCTCCAATATGGAATGAGAGGTTGGAGACCGCTTTGAGGCCGCCAAACCGGACCGTCACATTTTCCATCTGAAGAAGCCCGGACCTCATTTCGCCCCCTGTTTTTTTTGTCGCGACGAGCCGCCAAAAAGCCCCTGCGGCCGGATGAGCATCAGCACGATGAGCAGCAGCGAATAGAGAACCATCCTGTTTTCAGCGATCTGCTGCACGGTTGCGGGCAATGCCGGTGCCTTGGAAACCGCCCGGAGCAGCTCGGGCAGGACAGTCAAAAGAACGGCCGCAAAACACACCCCCGCAGTGCTGCCCATCCCCCCAAGGATCACCATCACCACAATGTCTACCGAACGCAGGTAATTAAATCCTTCGGGATGGATGAACTGCTTGAAGTGCGCGTACAACCCACCGGCGATGCCGGCAAAAAACGCGCCCACCACAAATGCGAGGACCTTGTATTTGGTCGTGTTGATTCCCATGGCTTCCGCGGCGATCTCGTCGTCGCGCACGGCGAGAAACCCGCGGCCGTAGGTGGAATGCACCAAGGCGAGAACCACGTAAACCGTGACCGCGGCGCATCCGAAGGTCCAAAAGAAGTTGGTGAACTGATGCATGCCCCCCAGGCCACGCTGAGCCCCGAGCGGTTCGGCATTTTGAATAACGCCTTTAATGATCTCATTAAAACCGAGGGTAACAATCGCCAGGTAATCTCCCTTCAGCCGCAGCGACGGCCCCCCGACGAGAAGCCCGGCCAGAGCAGCGACTCCACCCCCGGCAAGCAGCGCCACGAAAAAACCCATCACACCGCCCCCCGCCGTGCCCCCCCACTTCAACGTGAGGAAGGAGGATGCGTAAGCGCCAACAGCCATAAAGCCAGCGTGCCCCAGCGAAAACTGGCCGGTGTACCCGTTCACCAGATTCAAGCCGGCGGCCAGGATCACGCTGATCCCTATCCCGATGAGCACATCGTAGTAGTAGGCGTAGCGATCGATCAACGAGCCGGACCCGCCCTGGCCATTGCCCACAAAGCCAGAGGGGACATGCCCCATCGACCATGAGACAAGAGCCGCGAGCAGCAACGCGAAGAGCAATAGAATTTTTGGCCTCTGGAACATCACACTTTTTCGCGCGCCGAGGCCCCAAGCAGTCCCGTGGGCTTGATCAATAAGACGAGAATCAACACTCCAAAAACAATCGGGTCGCGGTAGGTGGGGCTCACATAACCCATCACCAGCACCTCAATGAGTCCAATGAGAATCCCACCCAAGGCGGCTCCCGGCAGGTTGCCAATGCCTCCCAGCACGGCCGCCACAAAAGCTTTGAGGCCAGCGTTCACGCCCATGAGGGGGTCGATGGATGGCTGCTGGATGGAAATCAGCACGCCAGCGGCGCCAGCCAACGCCGAACCCAGTCCGAAAGTAAATGAGATCACCACGTCGTTGTTGATGCCCATCAGCGAAGCCGCTGTTGGATTGTAGGACACCGCCCGCATGGCCATCCCCATCCGGGTATGCAAAACGATAAATCTCAACGCAAAAAGCAGCGCCAAAGTCACCCCCACCACAATCAACTGGTTGGCCGTGATCGTCAGCAAAGACAACGCCCCCCAGGATTCGGGAATTTCCAAGGCACGATCGGTGATGAGTTCAGGAAACGACTTGGGGTCCGCCCCAAAAACAAACTGCCCGGCGTTTTCGAGGAACAACGAGACCCCAATTGCAGTGATCAGCACGGTCAGCTTCGGTCGGTCCCGCAACGGGCGGTAGCAGAGGAACTCGATGAGGATTCCGAACACCGCGCAGATCAACATGGCGACCACAAGCACCACCGCCGCGCCCGGATACGACGCCGCGTTCCCGAAAAACTTGAGCACCCGCGGGCCAACATAGAATCCCGCAAACGCCCCGAGCATGAACACATCCCCGTGGGCGAAATTGATGAAACGCAGCACCCCAAACACCATGGTGTAGCCCAGAGCGATCAGGGCGTAAATGGCCCCCTGGGCCAATCCATTGATGAGTTGCTGCAGGAATTCGATCAATCGTCCAGAAGATGAAATGTTAAAAAAACAGCGAGAACGGCGATCCCGAGGCCCGAGCCGATGCGAAGCGTGCCAGACAACGGGAACCGTCCATCATCGAGCCGGTTACGGAGCGACAGTCTGCACGAAATGAAACCCGCTGTTGCCTATCGTCAAAATCACAGCCGACTTCTGGGCATTCCGATTGGCGTCCAAAGAAATCACCCCGGTGATCCCCCGGTGTCCCTGAGTGGCGGCCAAGGCCTGGCGCAATTTCTCAGATTCCGTCGTCCCCGCGGCCTTGATGGCACCGACCAGAATCATCGCACTGTCGTAGCCCAGCGCGGCCATGTCATCCGGCACAGCCCCATACTTCGCTTTGTAACTGTTCACAAAGCCCTGGGTGATCGCCGACTGGTCATCGGCGGAGAAATGGCAGGAGAAAAACGAGCCATCCAAGGTGTTTCCAGCCACCTTCAGCAGGGAATCGCCAACCCAACCGTCCCCGCCCAGAAGAGGCGCCTTGATCCCGAGCAACTTCGCCTGACGCGCGACCAACGCCACCTCCGCGTAGTAACCAGGAACAAACACCGCGTCGGGCTTGGCGGCCTTCAGGGAGGTGAGCTGCGCTTTGAAATCTTTGTCGCCCGTTGAGTATTTCTGTTCTTTGACGATTTCACCGCCATTTGCCGTGAAATGCTTTACGAAAAACTCGGCCAACCCCACCGAATAATCCTGTTTCACGTCCGTCAAGAGAGCCACCTTCTTCCACCCCCGGGACAGCGCAAACTTGGACATCACCGTTCCCTGAAACGGATCGATAAAACAGATCCGGAAGACGTAATCGCCCACCTCGGTCACTTTGGGGTTGGTGGAAGCCGGTGAAATCATCGGCACTTTGCTCTGCTGACAGATCGGCGCTGCCTCAAGCGATTTAGAGGAGGCTACCTCCCCCAGAACTGCCACCACTTTGTCCTGAGAAATGAGCTTCCGCACGATCGTCGCCGGCTGACCAGCCTGCGACTGGTCATCCTCGGTGATGAGTTTGATTTTTTTCCCCAGCACGCCCCCCTGCGCGTTGACCTCCTCGATGGCAAGCGCAGTGCCCTTGTGAGAAGACTGCCCGAAACTGGCGCTCCCGCCCGTTAGCGAGGCAAATTCGCCCACTGCAATTTCCTCCTGAGCCAGGAGCCCCCCTCCGGCAATCAATAACGCGGAAAGAGAGAGAATGATTTTAGAGCGCGACAAAGTTTTCATCAGGATGGCAAACGGCCGCACTGTAGGAAGGCCTCCTGCGAGTTTCAACTGTCAATCAGCCGGAGGGGGCGCCCCCGGGGCTCACGCATCTAGCATCTAGATTGAGCCGCGGGGAGCGGGACGCACCTAGGGGGCGGGGACGCACAAGTTCTCGGAGTGCGCGGCAAAGCGGGGGGCATTGTTTCCTAAAGAACAAAGAAAATAGCCGGGGGTTGAGCGCAGCGACACCACCGGAAAGCGATTCAGAAAACACGCCCCCCCCAGAGGGTTGGCAGAGGATTCGTTCCACGGGTGGTCTCTGGCACCCCTGCCGGGGGGCCGCCCCAGGGGCGCTCTTCTCCGGCGGTATCGCTTCGCTCAACCGCGGTTCACCTCAGACGTTGGCTACTTTCTGGGATGCCTGCGGCATCAAAGAACGCATGGCAAGGCACGCATCCTAAGAGCCAGGCGAAAACGGCACTGCCTCTCCGCCCGATGAAGCCATTGGTGGTGCAATATCGATGTTCCGAGCCAAAGCTTCGCGGGTCTCCAGATGAAATCCGCGCCCACCCTCCCTCGGAACTGAGCGCTTTGCGGCATGCGGTGCCCTTGCATGTTTTAGAAGCGCGAGCCCCTGCCCCCCTCGGGGAAGCTCTTTTGGACAAGCCGCTTGAATGGGTCTATCCTCAGCGGCGAACGGCGCCCCCCCCCTTTAGTTTAGAAAACTCATCCCGCGCCGCCGCCTGCCCTATCCCCATGAGAAAACGCATCCTTCGCTCCTCCGCGATCCTCGCGTCCTCGATCTCCTCGCTCGTGCCACAGAAGGCGCTGCTTGCGGAGGAAACCGTGAACTACGCAAAAAAACTAAGGGAATCTTCTCTGCGCCAGTCCCTGCCGACAGCGGAGCGAGGCCTGTCGGATCCCCCGCCTTTGAAGCCGAGCGCATGGAAAGAGCGGATTGTCACCACGACGTTCTGGATTGGCGAACGCCCCAGCCCGCGCAATCCGGTACCCAACCATGCCAGTTCTTGGGATATCCACTGGGCGAAAAACTACGGGGGCACCGATGAGCCTGACTCTTCGAAAAGAGCCCGCTACATTCCCGCGGCGTTCACCCCGAAACAAAACCCTTTCTACGTGGCATTGCCCTACAACGACCTGCAAAAAAGCGGGCACAAACCCGAGGCGCCCGCCGTCATCCCATGGTTTCAATCGGCTTACAGCGGGCCGGGAAAATCCGTGCTCAAAGGCCGTTGGATCGCCATCCGTTTCGGAAACCGGACCTGTTACGGGCAATGGGAGGATTGCGGGCCGTTTCGGACGGACCATTGGCAGTATGTTTTTGGAAATGAACGCCCAAAACCCAACCTGAACCGGGGGGCGGGCCTAGACGTGTCACCCGCCGTCCGGGACTATCTTGGAATGGCGGACACCGATGTCACGGACTGGCGGTTTGTAGAGTTCGAGGAGGTGCCGACCGGCCCATGGTCCACCCTCGGAGAGAACAATACCTTTGTGCTCCAAGAACGGATGAAGGGCCCAAAACTCGTCAAAGCCGACGACGAGAGTCGGTGATAAAGCGTGGCGAGCGAGCCGTTGGCGCGGTGCAGCGCTTCTGCCGACCGGGCTCAAAAGGTTTAAGCCCGCGCATTGCACCCTGCAGCGCCTGGCTTATCGTTCCGGGATGTTCGAAAACTCCGAGACCAAAATGGTGCAGCGCGCGCTCCTGGTGAGTGCTTACACCGACCACGCCGCGAAGGCAGAATCTCAAAGCCTGCTCGTGGAGTTGGAGGAATTAGTCGACACGCTCGGCATTCCCGTAGTCGAACGGCTCCTGGTTCATCACCGGGAAACGCACGCCCGTTACCTGGTAGGTTCGGGCAAAGCCGAGGAAGTCGTCGCAAGGGCGCAGGAACTGCATGCCGATGTGATCGTGTTCGACAACGAGCTCACCCCCAGCCAGCAGAGGAACTGGGAGAAAATCGCCCCGAAAATCGCGGTAATCGATCGGCAGGAGGTCATCCTCGATATTTTCGGCAAACGCGCGCAAACCCGCGAAGCACGGCTGCAGGTGGAGCTGGCGCGGATGGAGTATTCCCTGCCCCGGCTCACCCGCGCTTGGGGGCATTTGGTCCGGCAAGGCGGCGGGATCGGCAGCCGAGGCGAGGGCGAATCCCAGCTCGAACAAGACAAACGCCGCGTCCGCAACAGTATCGACCGCTGCAAACGCGAGCTGCTCGACGTGCGCTCAGCGCGGGCCACCCAGCGCAAGGATCGCAAACGGACGCCCGTGCCCAATGCCGCAATTGTGGGATACACCAACGCCGGAAAATCCTCCCTTCTCAGAAAGCTCACCGGGGCGGACGTGCTCGTCGAAGATAAACTTTTCGCAACGCTCGACACCACCACCCGCAAGATCGATCTCCCCAACAAACAACCCCTCCTACTCACGGACACTGTGGGGTTTGTGCGAAAACTGCCTCACCGGCTCGTGGAGGCTTTCAACGCCACTTTGGAAGAGGCGGTGCTCGCTGATTTCCTGATCCACCTCCTTGACGCGTCGCAGCCCGAAGTTTTGGAGCATTACAACACCACCCTCAAAGTCCTCAACGAACTCGGCGCCGAGCACAAACGCACCCTGGTGGTTTTTAACAAAATCGACCAAATCGGGGATCCCACGGTGTTAACCCATCTGCGCCGGCATTTTCCTGAAGCGCTCTACATTTCAATTCACACCGGAGAAGGCCTGGACGCGTTGGTGGATAGGATTGGCGAGTTTGTTTCGGAAGGCACCTGCGTCCGCGAACTCATGATACCGGCCAGCGCCTCGGACCTCGTCGCCAAGCTGCATCGCCATGCCAAAGTCATCGAAACCGAATACGTGGATCAAAATATCCGGCTCCTCGCGCTGATCCCGCCGAGGCTGGCGGCGGAGTGCGCCCCGTATTCCGTCAAGCCTGAGGAAGCAGGAACAGGAACAGCAACAGGGGTCAGGGGTCAGGGATCAGAAAGATAGAGACGTTCATCCTCACCCCTCACCCCACAACCCACACCCCACACCCCACAACAGCCCGGGACGCCCGGAGAAAAGCCCAATGCCCAAACCCATAAACAAAAAATTAGGATCCCCCATTAGAAAAGAAGGATTCCACATGGGGTTTACGCCAA
>JBEIUI010000004.1:0-61508 GCA_040374425.1 Verrucomicrobiia bacterium
CCGTGGAGAACCCCGCCACCTTGCGCCGGTGGAGTCTCAACCTGCTCAAAGCCGACAAACTCAGGGCGAAACGCTTCCTGAAGGGCCACAGAAAGAGCGCAGGCTGGGACAATAACTACCTCCTTCATCTCCTCGGCATCCATTGAGATGCGCAAGCCCTGACGTCTGGCAATGGTGCTGGGACATATTCGATGCTTATCCTGACCATCCAGCAGACAGCCCGGAAATTCCACAGGCTCCGGAGATGCGGGCCATACGGGGCGGCTCCTGGAAGGGCCGCGCATGGGATTGCCGCTCTTCAAGAAGAGGGCGGATGATTCCTGAAGAGATGGACGGCGCGGTCGGTTTCAGGGTCGCGTGAAAATGGCGATGACGCCTTCCTCATCCGGGCGCCTACGGGCGTGTGGAAGTGTGGTGCTTGCAATCATGTAAACGGACTAAATACTAGGCGCCCGTGAGCGCTTTAACCAATTTGCGAGAGTCCCTCTCCATCGCGCTGAAGCGCTTCCCGGGCGTCGTCTTGTCCTGCATCGGAGTCGCTCTTGCGGTGACCTACGCCATTCACAACACCCAAACCACCGGAGCCGTGAACCTCGCCCAGCGGATGGCCATGGCGTCCGCCCTCGGCGTGCCCCTGTGCTTTGCGCTGCGCATCCTGCGCGAATGCAACCCAACACGCATCGGCCCCTGGCTTGAGTGGACCCCGCTTCCCGTCATCGCATTCGCCTATTGGACCCTACCGGCCTCCGGCTTCGACAGCCCCGGCTCCATCATCCTCCGCTGGTTGCTCGCTCTGGCAGGCCTCCACTTTGCCGTGGCGGCTGGTGCCTTCATTTTTCAAAGCTCGGAAAACCGTTTCTGGCAGTTCAACCGGAAAATCTTCCTGCAATTCTGCGGAGCGGCGCTCTACTGCGTCATCCTCACCGCGGGGATGGAACTGGCGCTTTTGAGCGCCGACAAACTCTTCAACCTCGGTCTGCGCCACGCCTATAAAGACCTCTTCTGCTTCATGGCTTTCCTAGTGCATCCGCTGTTTTTTCTGACAGGCGTCCCTGGGGATGTGAAGGCGCTGGATTCCGAGACCACTTATCCGCGCGCACTCAAATCGTTCACCCAATTCGTCCTCGCCCCTCTAGCGGCGGTGTTCACCGCAATCCTCTACGTCTACGCGGCGAAGATTTGCGTGAACCGCTCCTGGCCCCAGGGCTGGGTGGCCCTCCCAGTGCTCATCTTGTCCGCCGTCGGCATCCTCGCAACACTGCTGCTTCACCCGCTTTTCAGTAACCATGAGGAACGCTGGGCGCGCTGGTTTAAAACCAACTTCCCGCGTCTGCTCGCTCCTCTATCGGTCCTGCTTCTGCTCGCGCTTCGTGAACGCATCAACTCATACGGCATCACGGAGGAGCGCTACCTCGGCTGCGTGGCTGGGTTATGGATTCTGACGTGGTCGATCGGATACTCCATCCGACCGGAAGCCGGAATTCGTTGGATTCCAGCCTCGCTTCTGGTTTTAAGCGCAACGTCCGCCTTCGGCCCGTGGAGTGCCGTCACCCTCTCGCGAAAGAACCAGACCGAGCGACTCCAGAGCCTCATCGACACCCTCGGACTGCGCCCGACCTCCGGCGGCGGCGATTCCCAAAAAAAGCACCCGATTCCTTCTAAAGACTACACCAACCTCAAAAAAACAATGGAGTACCTGTCCGAGCGGCACGGAGCACAGGCGCTTAAACCCATGTTTCCCCAAGTCTTCACAAACAAAGAGGATGACAAGAGGAGAACATCAGCATGGAACACATCCAACACGATCATGAACGCCCTGAACGTCGTGAACGCCGCATATTATTCCCGGTCCAAGTATTTGAAATTCAGACTGGCGGAAACTGAGGCCATCAGCGTCGAGGGCTTTTCTACGATTGTCAGTTTTCCGGAGATTTCTCTATTCAGCGGCTCCGTCCCAAAAAGATCCGCAAAAATCACCAAAGGGGGGCTGTCCCTCCATTATGCGCCTGAAGAGCTGCGCCTGGGATTCTCCGATTCGTCTCCGGCCCTGCCGGTGCCCCTGTCAGAGCTGTTTCAATCCTTGTCTAAAAAAGCAACTCGGACCTCAAATGCGGCGACCTCCAGGCGGACTGGCGGCAGGAAGGAAGGGAGTTCCGCATCCTATTCACCCAGCTGGATTTAGTTTCCGAAGGAGTGGCAGATCCCACCATCCACAGTTGCAGCTTTGTGATTCTTGAAAAATCAACATCCCGCTGAATTTCGCACCCCCGGAATGGAAGCGCCGACATCTACCGTCCTACTCTTTTTTCTCCTGCCATTCGCACACGTTTTCTCTGCCCCGCCCCAGGAAGCCGCGATGAAAGCAAAGAGATCAAGTGTCCCGCAGATCAGATTTTTTTTGAGTTCCCTGCGGTGGAAGTTCCCGCGGTTCCTCTCTTTCCGCGGCGTTGCGCCGGGCCAAGGACGCGAGGTAAGCGTTGTTGGGGGCGGGTTTTGCCGGGCGCTCCTCCGTTGCGAGCATCTTTTCGACCCGGGTTTGGCTGCCTGAAATGAGTTCCGCGATGAGCGGGGCTTCCGGGAGGTTCTTCCAGAATTTCTTGGGCATCTCCGATTGCATGGCCTTCACCTTGACCCGTGCAGGGTTGAAGATGCTCCGGTAATAAGTGCGCCAGAGGTCCTCAAGCGCGTCTTCGTCGGGAACCGCGGATTGGTCGACTCCTTCGGTGAACACCAGCGCGGCGCCGTCCCAATGCGCGCACTCGCTCGGGGTGAGAATCGACCAGTCCATGCTCGAAAACCGCTTCTGGAAAAAGGGGGTGGCCAGCCGCACAATCCGATATTCGGGCTCGAACCAAGCGACAAACTGTTCCCGGCCCGTGGCGGGATCCACACCCGTTTGTCTGAACCGGACGAAGGCGTGCATTTTATGGATGTCGCGGCCGACGGCTTTGCACCATTGCCTGGCCTGATACACGTCCGGGTCGGTGCCCATTTGGAGGAGGTGTTTTTGCCCGCCGCGGGTTAACCGCCAGAGGAGCCGGTAGAGCACGCTCCAGCGCTGCGGGGCTGTGTGGGCGGCGGCGCTCCGTGCAAGGTCCAAAAAGGCCGGTTGCACCCTGGGTACTGGGGCGGCTGGGGCGGCCTCCTCCTCCGCCCCGAAAAGCGGGGCTTCCCGCGGGTCATCGCACCAGAGCAGAGAATCCGGGGGCACCCCGCGGCCGAGCAGGCTGCGCGCGGATTTTCGCCACGCCTCAAATGACGGGGAAATCACGACGGTTTGCATGCCTAGAGTTCCCCGGAGCGGACGGAGAGAAAGTCTTCCCGGACCGGTTTGGGCGGACCGAACTGGAGTTCCAGCTGTTTTGGCGGGGGAAGAAAACGCAGGCGCAGGGTGTCGCTTTCCAAGCCCACCGGCGTGTGATCTGCCGCGACAAGGAACGCCAGCGCTTTTTTCATGGAGACGCGCAGCCGGATCAGATCGGCGAGCCGGAGTCGGGTGTAGCGGCGTGCTTGGAGGATGCGTTCCACGTTGCGGACGCCGAGGCCCGGCACCCGGAGGAGTTCCTCGCGGGTGCCGCGGTTGACGTCCACGGGGAACGCGGTCCGGTTCCGCAGGGCCCAGGAGAGTTTCGGGTCCAGGTCCAGATCGAGGTTGGGCGCGGTTTGCGTGGTGATTTCCTCCACGCGAAACCCGTAGAAGCGCAGCAGCCAATCCGCCTGGTAGAGCCGGTGTTCCCGGACCAGAGGCGGCGCGGTGAGGGGGAGCAGCTGGGAGGGCTCCGGGATGGGGCTGAACCCAGAGTAGTAGACCCGCCGCAGGCCGTAGCCTGTGTAAAGGGTGTTCGCCCGGCTCAAAATGACGGCGTCGCTGGAGTCGTCGGCGCCGACGAGCATCTGGGTGCTTTGGCCGGTCGCAAAAGGTGGCGGTTTTGGCCCGTCGGCTTTGGCCGTGCGCCGTTCCAGGATTTTGTTGCGGATGTGCCCCATGGCGTACTGGGTCCGTTCGAGGCTTTTTTCCGGGGCGAGCCGGGCAAGGCTCTGCTGGCTGGGGAGCTCGATGTTGAGGCTGATCCGGTCCGCATATCGGCCCGCCATCTCGATGAGCGCCGGGGAAGCTTCCGGGATGGTTTTGAGGTGGATGTAGCCCCGGAACTGGTGGTCCTCGCGCAGTTGGCGGGCGACCTCGATCACCCGTTCCATCGTGTGGTCGGCACTGCGGATGATGCCGCTGCTCAGGAAGAGCCCTTCGATGTAGTTGCGTTTGTAAAAGTCCAACGTGATCTGGACCACTTCTTCCGGGGTGAACCGCGCCCTCTCCACGTTGCTGGAGCGCCGGTTGATGCAGTAATGGCAGTCGTAAATGCAGCGGTTGGTGAGCAGCACCTTCAGCAGCGATACACAACGGCCGTCCGGCGTGTAGGAATGGCAGATGCCGGCGCCGCCGGTGGATCCCACCCCTTTGCTCCCCCGGGAATCCTTGCGCGCCGCGCCGCTGCTCGCGCAGGACGCGTCGTATTTTGCGGCATCGGCCAGGATTTCGAGTTTGCGATCGAGTTCCATACGGGGCGTCACTGTGGTCCGGAGCCTTCAGGAAAAACGAGAAGCAACAACGCCCCGGGGGCAGAAAAGACACCGGCCGGAGGGGGGGGCGGGCTCGGCGGGAGCGGGTGCTTGTTGATCGGGCGGCGATTCACTGGCCGGATGCCTGTTCCCATGGTATCTGCTGTCTACTGCCATGGACACACGCGCGCGGATTATTGAGGCCTTTAGCGACACCTTGCGGGAAACGGGGAATCCACCCGAGACGGTGTTTGGTTTCTGCAAGCGGCTGGACCTCCCGGAACGAGAGTTTTTCAGGGAGTTCGCATCTCTTCACGCCGTGGAAAGTGCCTACTGGGAGCAGAACATCCACCGGGTGATCCTCTCCGTAGAGAGCGGGGCGGAATGGGCGGAATTCGACGCCCGGCAGCGGCTCTTGAGTTTCCTCTACGCTTTCTTTGAGGACTCGCTCAACCACCGCTCTGTGATGCTCTCGCGCTTGGCGAAACTGGGTCCGCTTGCCCGGCCGGATTTCCTGCGGGGGTTTGAGTCGCGGTTCAAGGCGTTTGGCAAAGGGATTGTCGCCCAGGGAATCGCTTCCGGTGAAATCGCTGAGCGCGGCCGTTTGTCGGCGCTTTATCCCGAAGTGCTTTATCTTCACCTCCGGGGCGTCATCGACTTCAACCTCCGGGACGAGAGCCGGGGTTATGAGCGCACCGACGCGTTCATCGAAAAAACCGTGGCGGTTGCTTTTGACCTCCTTCGCACCCAGGTTTTCGACTCCGCACTGGACTTGGCGCGGTTCCTCATTCCCTGCCGGGAGGGGAGTGCCGCTTGAGCGAGCAGGACTCGATTGAGACCACGCGTCTGGGCCGGGTGGCGGCCCTGGCGGGGACCGGCGTGCGGGTGGGCGTCAATTATCTCAAGCACTACGGGAAACGCGCCGTGGGCGGGGCTCCCGACGCCGAGGCGTTGCAGGATAAAAACGCGCTCGCTGTGTATGAGACTTTCAGTCGGCTCAAGGGCGGCCCCTTGAAACTCGCGCAGATGCTCAGCATCGACCAGGCGCTGCTTCCCCCCGCATACGCCGCGCAGTTTGCCAAAGCCCAATACTCCGCGCCGCCGCTTTCGTATCCCCTTGTGGTGAGAACTTTCCGTCGGGAGTTCGGCCGGGAACCGTTGGAGATTTTCGAGGTCTTTTCCAAAGCCGCCGCCCATGGCGCATCGATCGGGCAGGTCCACCGCGCGGCCCGGGACGGCCGACAGTTCGCCGTCAAAGTCCAATACCCCGGCGTGGCCGACAGCCTCCGCACCGATCTGCGCGTGCTCAAGCCCATCGCCCTTACCGTACTCGGACTCAGGGAACGCGACGTGGCGGAGTATCTAAAGGAAATCGAGACCCGGCTTCTGGAGGAAACCGATTATTCCCTGGAACTGGCGCGCTCCATCGAGCTCTCCATGAAATCTTCTCACATCTCCCACGTGCGGTTCCCGGTATACCACCCGGAATGGAGCACGACTCGCATCCTGACAATGGACTGGGTGGACGGCCTGTCTTTGGACCGCTTTGCGGATGGCCCCGCGGACCAGGCCGAACGCGACCAGATCGGGCAGGCGCTTTGGGATTTTTACGCCCATCAAGTCCACGGGCTCCGGGTGTTTCATGCGGACCCGCATCCAGGCAATTTCCTGGTCAGGGACGGCGAGTTGTGGGTGCTGGATTTTGGGTGCACCAAAAGCTTGGAAGAAAGTTTCTATCGCAAACAATTCCGGTTCCTGGAGCCGGGCCTGACCCTGGACCGTCCGCGGTTTGAGGCGGCGCTCGAAGCCGTCCAAGTGCTGCTTCCCGAGGACGGCGCGGCTAAACGCGAGCGGCTGATCGGGTTGTGCGAACAGTCCATCCGGCTGCTCGCCGCGCCCTTCCAAACCGGCTCGTTCGATTTTGGGGACCCGGGTTTTCTTCAGGCCATCTACGCGCTGGGCGAAACGGGGACGCGGCAGACACGCGATTTCGGCGGGCGCCGCGGGTTATCCGACAGCGTGTATGTGCACCGCGCGTTTTTCGGGCTCTATAGCCTGCTGAGTCGGCTCCGGGCCCGGGTTTCGGTGACTCTGCCGGAGTGGCTCCGTCCAGCCTGCTAGCGGGCTGGAGCGCGTTTTTTCCCGGCGCGCACAGGCCGCGCAACGGCGCGCCGCCATCCAATCGCCATCCAATCGCGCAGCCTCTTGGCGGCCCCTGAAACGTCGGTCGATCGCTTTTGGGATTGCCAAGCCACGTCATCCCAAGCGATTTGGCACGGAGCGTTTTGGGCTCCCCGGGAGCTGACAGACGTCCTTCCCCACATTATGAAAGTCAAAGGAATCGAGTTGGACTGGGCAGAAATCACGCGCGTCATGGCGGCCAGTCAGCGCAGTGAGTTCATGGAGTCCATGCTGGCGCGGCGGGATGCCAGCGGCAGCAAAAGTCCGATGGGCCGGGTCGATTGCAGCCTCCTTTACGCCATGGCTCTCTGGGCCAAGCCCCGGGTGGCCGTTGAGACGGGCGGATTTATCGGCATGACCTCGGCCTTCATCCTCAAAGCCATGCAGGACGCCGGCGTGCCCCAACCCGCCTTGTTCAGCGTCGAATGGATGGAGGACTGCGGCATTGGCCACCTGATTCCAGACGAGCTCAAGGGGGGCTACCGGCCGATGGTCGGCAAGGTGGAGGACTTCATGAAACGCAAGGCGTTCCCCGAGTCCATCGATCTCTTCCTGCATGACAGTTCGCATCGCTACAAACACATGCTTGAGGAGTTCCGCTATTTCTGGACCCGGTTGCGGCCCGGCGGGATTTTGATCTCCCACGACGTGAACATGAACGCGGCGTTCACCGATTTTGTGAGTAAAACCTACGTGCACGACAAAATCGGCCAGACCGACGAGGAACGCACCCAGCACGCCTATTGGGGGCGGTTTGGGAACTTGGGATTCATCATCAAAGGCTGAAGCGCACGCTGAACCCGGTGTAAACAGGCGGTTGCCCCTGATTCCTCAAAGAGCCGCAGACGCCCCATCCCAATTCGTCGGCAAGCAGCGGGCGGGCTCAACGGCATCAGCATTTGGAGGCCAGCCGCTGCCTGCGCTTTGTGTTACTTCTCCACGGTCAGACCGTTGAGGCGCGCCTGAAGGAAGCCTCCCCGGAGGTTGCGGACTTTTTCGAACCCCAACCCCTGCAGGGTGCACGTGGCGAAGTACCCGCGCTGGCCTTTCTGACAGTAGGTCACGATAGGGGTTTCCTGGGGCAATTCGCCGACGCGGTCCCGCAACTCAGCAAGCGGGATGTGGATCGCGCCGGCGAGTCGGCCATGTTCGGCGAGTTCATCCGCATCGCGCACGTCAAGCAACAGCTCGTGGGTGGGGCGCCAGGTTTCCGGGGCTACAGAGGCGATGTCCCCCCGGGCGATGTGGCTGGCGACAAAACCGGCCACGTTGATGGGGTCATTGGCGGAACCGAACGGGGGCGAGTACGCCAGGTCGAGTTCCTCAAGATCAAACACGCTCATCCGGGCCGTGACCGCCGTGGTGAGCACGTCGACCCGTTTGTCCACGCCTTTCTCGCCGATCACCTGCGCCCCCAAAAGGCGGCCTGTGCCTTCCTCCGCAATGAGTTTGATCAAGACCGGTTTTGCTCCCGGGAAATAATGGGCGTTGCTGTTGTCCCGTGTCAGGCTGGTGAAATAGCTGAACCCGCCTGCCGCCGCCTGTTTGGAGCTCAGTCCGGTGAACCCCACGGTCATGTGGAGCAGCCGGACAATGGAGGTGCCCAGGGCGCCCGGATAAACGAGATGCGCGCCGGCGGCGTTGGCCCCGGCGACCCTGCCCTGGCGGTTGGCCGGGCCCGCGAGCGCGATCCTGGTGCGCGCGCCCGTAATGGCGTGGATGGTTTCGGCCGCATCGCCCACGGCGTAGATGTCCGGATCCGAGGTCTCCATTCGGCCGTTGGTGCGGACGCCGCCGGTGGGACCCAGTTCGAGCCCAGCCGCCTTGGCCAGTTCCACCTCGGCACGCACCCCCACACTCAGGAGTACGAGTTCGGCCTTCACCTCGGTGCCGTCGGCAAAGTGAACGGCGTGCGGGGCGAACTCCGTGACCTCGGCGTTGAATCGGAAGTCCAGGTTCTCACTGCGCACGGCATTCTGGAGGTGCGTGGCCATGTCGGCGTCGAGCAGCGGCAGAAGATGCGGGTTTTTTTCCACCAGCGTCACCTGCATACCCCGGTGAAGGAAGGCTTCCGCCATTTCCAGCCCGATGAAGCCGCCTCCGATCACCACCGCCCGACGGGGTTTCTCCCGGTCGAGCACGGCGAGGATGCGGTCCATGTCGGGAATGTCCCGCAGGGTAAACACGTGGGGCAGATCCACGCCGGGGATCTTTGGGATAAAGGGCCGTGCGCCCTGGCTGAGAACTAGCTTGTCGTAGCGTTCCTCGCGGGGCACGGCGTCGGGCCCCTTGACGACGATGAGTTTGCGCGCGCGATCGATGGAGAGCACCTCGTGCCCAACATGGGCGTGGATCCGGGAGCGCGACTCGAAACGTTCGGGAGTCATCACCACGAGCTGGTTGCGGTCGGTGATCTCGCCGGAGATGTGGTACGGCAGCCCGCAGTTGGCAAACGAGATGTAGGGGCCCCGCTCGAAGACGTGGATCTCCGCATGTTCGTTTTCACGCCGGGCTTTTGCCGCAGCCGATGCCCCGCCGGCGACGCCCCCGACAACGAGAATCCTCCGGCGCTTCATTGGGCACCTCCCGAGCAGCAGGAAGTCGCTGCGGGTTTGCTGCCGCGCTGGTTCCAAGGCATCCGTGCCAAAAGCAGGGCGAGGCCGCAGGTGCCGGTGAGCCCGGCAAAGAGCAGGCCCGCGCCGGTGAACAGAGGGAGAAGAGCAAAGAGCGGGTCTTTCCACACGGCGAGTGCGGCGCCGATGCCGGACACCAGGCCGATGACAATCTGTACCTGGCGCATGAGCGGCAGCACGGAACTGGAGCCGCGCTCCACCGGCAGTCCGGCTAAGATACAGGCATCCAAACCTCCTTCCACGACGGTGCAGCCGGGCACTCCCGCGGCGGCTAGCTGATCTGCGGCGCGCCGGGCGCGGCCGCCGGACTGGCAGAGCAGATAGAGGCCGGCATCCGGGGCGAGGGCGAGTTTTTGGAGAGCCGCCGGGCTGAGTTCGTTGAGAGGCAAGGCGAGGGTGCCCGGGAGATGAGCGGATTCGAACTCGGCGGGGGTGCGCACGTCGAGGACGGTGCAGGGGCGTCCCTCGCGGAGGAGCGCATGGAGGGCCGCGGGCGAGATGGATTGGACGGCAGGAGGCGGAGATAAAACTGGCGCATTCATAAAGATAACCATATGATCATACGGTTATGAGTCAAGTCCCGGTTCCGCTCTCTCCGTTCCAGCTCGAAAGGGTTGCCTCCGTCTTCAAGGCACTCGGTGAGCCCACGCGCCTCCGCATCCTTCAGTCCATTTGTCACGGGCCACGTTCCGTCTCCGACATCGTGGATTTAACCGAGGCCACCCAGGCCAATGTCTCCAAACACCTCGCACTCCTCGTCCGGGCCGGCGTGCTCGAGCGCCGCCGCGATGGGCAGCGTGTTTTTTACGGGATGCGCGACGCGCTCGTACCGCGCCTTTGTGATTTGGTCTGCGCGACCATTTCGGGACCGGCGTAAGGCCGCCCGGAACCCTCAGGCGAGGCTGCCCGTCTCTTTTTGATGCACTCTCCGGCTTGGGATCCCGGGTCGGTTTCCCATCTAGCGTGAACGCCGGCCGGATCCGCCAAAGATCGAGCCGAGCACGCCCCGGACGATTTCCCGGCCAAGGCTGCTGCCGACGGATCGCAGGGCGCTCCGGGCGGCGCTTTCAAGCAAGCCTTCCTTTTTGCCACCGCGCGGGCCGACGCTGCCGAGGATCAACTCCGAAAGGCTGCCGCCCTGGGGTTCTGCGGCGGATTTTGCGCCTTGGGCCGGCAACCGTTCCGTGGCGCGTTTGGCGAGGATCTCGGCGGCTGACTCGCGGTTCACCGCTTTTTCATACGCGCCGTAGAGGACGGATTGCCGGATCTGAGCCTGTCGTTCCTCGGGCTTCAACGGGGTCAGATTACTTTGCGGGGGACGGATCTTGGCGCGCTGGACCTTGCCGGGTTGTCCGTGCTCGTCGAGCAGGGAGACGAGTGCTTCGCCGACGGCCAATTCCGTCAGGGCGCTTTCGACGTGGAGTCCGGGGTTTTGGCGGAAGGTTTCCGCCGCCGCTCGCACGGCTTTTTGGTCGCGGGGCGTAAAAGCGCGGAGGGCATGCTGCACCCGGTTGCCGAGCTGTCCGAGGATGGTTTCGGGAAGGTCGAGTGGGTTCTGGCTGATGAAATAAATGCCGACGCCTTTGGAGCGGATGAGGCGGACCACCTGCTCGATTTTTTCCTGCAGTGCACGGGGCAGATCGGCGAAGAGCAGGTGGGCTTCATCGAAGAAGAAGACGAGTTTGGGTTTGGCCACGTCGCCGATTTCGGGGAGTTCCTCGAAGAGCTCGGAAAGCAGCCAGAGGAGAAGGGCGGCGTAGGAGCGGGGGTTCTGGATGAGTGACTCCGCCGCTAGCAGGTTAATTACGCCGCGCCCTTGGGGATCGGTCTGGAGGAAGTCGGCCAGGTTGATCGAGGGTTCGCCAAAGAGCTGCTGGCCACCCTGTTCTTCCAGAGCCAGAAGCGCTCTTTGAATTGCGCCGATGCTGGCGGCCGACACGTTGCCGTATTGCATCGTCAGCGTGCCGGCGTTTTCACCAACAAAACGCAGGATGGAGCGGAGATCCTCTAGGTCGAGCAGGAGCAGGCCGTTGTCGTCGGCGACTCGGAACGCGAGGTTCAAGACTCCGGCCTGGGTGTCGTTGAGGTTCAGGAGTCGGCTCAGGAGCAGGGGGCCCATTTCCGAAATCGTGGTTCGCACCGGGTGCCCGTTTTTCCCGAACAC
The DNA here is from genome assembly GCA_040374425.1 of Verrucomicrobiia bacterium. Lineage (GTDB taxonomy): Bacteria > Verrucomicrobiota > Verrucomicrobiia > Chthoniobacterales > Chthoniobacteraceae > CAIURC01. Next base: position 11,539 of record JBEIUI010000004.1, read on the forward strand.
ATCCCAGAAAACGACAGGGAAACCCTGGGGCTGATCCGCGAGGTGCATCTCCCGGGCGCGCTCCTGCATTTTGGGATCCCCGGAGCCGGGATGAGCCAGGCCGCTGAGATCCCCTTTGACGTCGGCCATGAACACGGGGACGCCCATCTGGCTGAAGGCCTCTGCCAACACCCTCAAAGTGACGGTTTTGCCGGTGCCGGTGGCGCCGGCGATCAGGCCGTGCCGGTTCGCCATTGCCGGGTTAAAGAGGATGGGCTCGGTGCCTTGGGCGAGGAGAAAGGGCTTGGACATGCGGCGTATTCCAAGTCAGGCGCGGTGGCCCGACAAGGCCCAATCGGACGTTCGGATACGGGAACCGCGCAGATCATCCGGGAAAGGGGTGCTGTGGGTTGGTGAAGACAGGGACATTCGCCCGCGGGCCGATTTTCGAGCCACGGATTTGGTGGTTCTGGGGTTAACCTAGGAGAAGTGCCCGTTTTATTCTCTGGAAGCCGGTTGAACTGGCGGCCGGAGATTGGCGGGTGCGGGCGAAGAAAGAAATTTTGACTTAATCCGCCCTTAATGACGTCAATACAAGCCGAGCGAAGCCGACGAAGTCGTCGGCAACCGCCCCAACCTCAACCCCGGAAATTCAACCGTGATCCAATCCATCCAGCTCAAACACCTACTGACTCTGACTGCCGCCCTCGCCCTGGGCGCAAACCTAGCCGTGGCCGATGACACGCCGCTCGCCAAGGAAATGTCGTCGATGAACAAGGCCCTGCGCTCCTTGAAAAAACAGGTAGCGGATCCCGCCAAGAAAGACGACAGCCTCGCTTTGGTGGCGAAGATGAAGAAAAACCTCGAGGAATCCCTGAAGTTCGATCCCGCCAAAACCAAGGATCAACCCGCTGAAGGCAAGGACGCGTATCTGGCGAAATACAAGGAGCAGATGCAGGCGCTGGGCAAATCGATCGACGAGCTCGAGGCTGCGATCAAGGATGACAAGCCTGAAGACGCCAAGAAAGTGTTTGAGAAGCTCTCCGAGCAGAAAGAAAAAGGCCACAAAGACTTCGCTCCTGACGAGTAGTCTTCTTTTGCCTGAGGATTTTAAGACAGCCCCGGACTGGTTTCCGGGGCTGTCTGAACCCGGGCTCCCTCTGTTTGCCCCCGCTGATCCCCGACACCTGACCCCTCAGAAAGATGACCCGGCAGGAAGTGCTCGATCTTTATTTCATGGATGCCCGTTCCAAGTTGATCGACTTGGCGGCGTTTCTCGACCGCGTGGAGCGGGCTTCTGGCGAGAGCGATTTCCGTCTGGCCGCGTTCGAACAGGCCTTGTCCCTGCTCCGCTCCGAACAGCCCCACAAAGCCAAGGCGGTGCTGCTTTCGCTCAGTGACCCCAGCACCGAGCCGATCGCCAAGGCCCCCGGAAAAGGCGCCTGCGGTGCGTGGCCGGGCGTGCAGCCTGCCGTCTGAGAAATTTGCCCATGCGCTACATCGAACCTCACGGACACATGGTCAGCCGGACGACGGATGACTACGAAGCCATGGTGACCGCCGGTTGCGCGGCGGTTTGCGAGCCCGCCTTCTGGGCGGGGTTTGACCGGAGCGGGGTGGAAGGGTTCCATGATTACTTCTGTCAGCTCACCGATTATGAGCCCAAACGCGCGGCTCGTTTCGGGCTGCCGCATTTCTGCTGGCTGTGCATTAACCCCAAGGAATCCGAGGACGTGGCTTTGGCGGAGGATGTGCTGGGGATTATTCCCAAGTTCTTGGACCGGCCCAACGTGCTGGGGATCGGTGAGATCGGGCTCAACAAGAATACCCGTAACGAGATGCAGATTCTGGAGCGGCATGTGGACCTCGCTGCCACACACAGCCAGCTCATCCTGGTGCACACTCCGCATCTGGAAGACAAACTCAAGGGCACCCGTCTCATCTTGGATGTGCTCAAGGCCGATTCCCGGATTCATCCGGGCCGGGTAATCATTGACCACTGCGAGGAACACACCATTGAGCGGGTGCTCGAAGCGGGGTTCTGGGCCGGGATCACGCTGTATCCCGAGTCCAAAACCACGCCCGCCCGCGCGGTGGACATGTATGAGCTCTACGGTCAGGCCAACATTTGGCTCAACAGCGCCTGCGATTGGGGTCGGAGCGATCCGCTTTCCGTGCCCAAAACCGCGCTGGAGATGCGCCGACGAGGCCATTCGGCTCAGACCATCGACCGGCTGATCTTCCAGAACCCGGCGCGGTTCATGGCGCAGAACCCGCGGTTCCAGCTGCGTGAAGGCGCTTGAGTGCGGCTCTTTCTGGCGTCTTGTGGGCGGGGCGTACCTTCCATAGCATCCACCGCCCCATGTTTCGTCGCTTAGCCTTGAGCTGTTTGATTCTGTCGTCGGCTCCTGTGCTTCCTGCGCAGACGCCGACCGCATCTGCCCCGGAGATGGGCGCCGCCCCAAGCGCCCCCAAGCCAACCTGGGAAACCCAGCGTCAGGCGCGCACGTATCTCTTGGGAATCCCGGCGCCGCGTGGGCAGATTGTGGATCGGCACGGGGATCCCCTTGCGCAGACCCGGGTAAGCTACAACCTGGGGATCAGTTTTCCGACGCCGCTGGAGTTTTCCGATTCTGAGGCTGCAGCGTTTGCCAGGGAGCAGGCGGCTCGTGCGCAGGCGTTGCTGAAGCGGAGAATGGAGTTCGACGTGAAAAACGCGGTGAAACACTACAACAACCGCGGGGTGTTGCCCTTCCTCATCGCCCAGGATTTGAGTCCGGCTGAACTGGAGCTGATACGGAAAGAAAACCCGCCGCATCTGGCGCTGCAGCCGGTGTATCAACGACTCTATCCCAATGGCGCGTTGGCGGGCCACGTGCTGGGGTATGCGGGGCGTGCAGGAGGGACGCAGGACGGGCCGATTGAAAATAACGAATTGCTCTGGCCCAACGCAGAGGGCCGCGAGGGGCTCGAACAGAGTTTTGACGATCAGCTTCAGGGCCAGTTCGGCCAGTACAACCTCTCCTTCAACGCTGCCGGGAAAAAGACCTCGGAAAAAATCTCTATCCCGCCGCAGCCCGGTTACAACGTGGTAACCACGCTCGATGTGAAGATCCAACGGTTATGCGAGGAATCCCTGGCCAAGGGTTGCAAGCGCGGGGCGATGGTGATCGTGGACCCGAACAGCGGGGACGTGCTGGCCATGGCGAGTTGGCCGACGTTGAATCCCGCCGCGTTCGTTCCCAATATTTCCAAGGACGCCTTTCGGGCGCTTCAGGAAGACAAAGACATCCCGCTTTTGCCTCGCGCTTTCCGGAGCGCTTATCCCCCGGGGTCCACCTTCAAGGTGGTCGTGGGGTTGACCGCTCTGCAGAGCGGAAAAATCAAGGCCACCGACGAGTTTGACTGCCCGGCGGCGATCGAAATCGGCAACCTGACGTTCAGGAACTGGAAAAAGGAGGGGGTGGGGGCGCTTAATTTCGCCGATGCACTAACCCAGTCGTGCAACACGTGGTTTTATACTGTGGGAATGAAAGTCGGGGGGCGGTTGATCTCCGATTACGCACTGCAGCTGGGGCTGGGGGTGCGCACCGGTATCCCGCTCAACGCTGAAACGGCGGGGCGCATTCCGACGGACGAGTTCATGCTCAAGACCCACCAACGCCGCATGCTCAACGGCGATGTGGCCAGCCTCTCCGTGGGGCAGGGGGATACCCTCATTTCTCCGCTGCAGATGGCCCAGGCAATGGCTTGCGTTGGCAACGGCGGCAAGCTCTTCCAGACCCGCCTCGTCCAGCAGGTGCAAAGCATCGATGGGCAGATCGTTACGGCCTACGATGTCCGGGTCCGCAACCAGGTTGAAATGAGCAAGGAAGTCCAAGCGGAGCTCCGCAAGGCCATGGTCCAGGTAGTCGAGAGCCGCGCGGGCACCGCCGGACGCGCCCAAGTCCCCAACGTGAGCGTTGCGGGAAAAACCGGCACCGCTCAGTGGGGGCCCAAACAAAAGGAGCGCACGGCGGCTTGGTTTACCGGGTTTGCGCCCGCTGAAAACCCGAGATACGCGTTTGCGGCGGTATACGAGGGGGAAGCCAACAACAACGATGTGCATGGGGGCACTCAAGCGGCCCCTCTGATTGGCCATGTGCTCCGGGAACTCTTTAAAGACGAGGCGAAGGAAAAGCCCAAGCAGCGCAAAAAGAAGGGGACGGAGGAAGCGTCGGCGGAATTGCCGGTGCGCAGGGCTGAACCGGTCAAGCCGGCTCAGTAAGCCGCGAGGTCAAGGTTCCTCCGCTGCCAAGACCTTTTCCAAGGCTGGTCGGAGCGCCGGAAACCGGCTCGATTGGATCCAGCCTCGGACGGTTTGTTCGAGGCCCATCCGCCGGCCCGGTCCCTCAGGAGCCGGCTGGGAAGTGGTCAGAAGGTTGTCGGATACGAAGCTGGCGGGTGTGGCGAGGCCTTGGAGGAATTTCTCCTTCTCCCTCAGGCTGACATCGGCCCGGTCCAGATACGTTTCCACCGTCTCCCGGTGAAGCGGCTGGGAAAGGTCGGCTTTTGCAAAATAATCCGCCCGCACCAAGGGACGCTCGGCGCTCGTTTCAGGGTGTGCATTGAGATACGTCATCACCGCCAGCGGCGCGGCCTCACTGAGGCGATCCAGCGCCACCGCGGCCGCCCGTTGCAGGGAAGGTTGTGGATCGCGCAGCAGGGAAGCCAGCGGCCCCACCCACTGAGGGTCCTTGACGAACACCGCCACATCCAGGGACTCCAGAAATCCTGCGCTGGGGTTTTTCCGCCAATCGGAATCAAGGAGCATTTCCCGGAGTTTCACGCTGAGAAAGGCCCCAGACTGCGGGTCTTGCCATGCCACGTTGCGGAGCGAGACCGCCCATTCTTCCGGGCTGGTCTTGGAGTTGAGCACGGAGCGGGCAAATGCGGCGGCTTCCGGGAGTCGGCTGTCGCGGGCGATTTTGCCGAGCCAATCCATCAATGCGACCCGGAGCGTGGGGGCGTTTTGGAGGAGGCCACCAGGGCCTAGGGCAAATTCCGCTCCGGTCGCGGCATCCCGGTTGGTGCCAAGGAATTGGAGAATGGCTTGGATGGCCAGTTTGGGATTTGCTGTGAAGAGCTGCTGTCTGAGGGCGGAAAGTTCGGATTCCGTGGCTTGGCCCTTTTGAAGCTTGAGGAAAAACGCTTCGATTTTCTGAAACAAAGCCGGCGTTTGAACCGGAGCCGTCGGTGCTGCTCCGGCCAGCTTTATCGAAGGTGCGGGGGCGCTGGCTGCGGGAGCGGTGGACGGAGGGAGCTCGGGTTTCTCGGCGGGGAGCGCGCTTTTATCGCGAGGCCAGAGCCAAAGAACGATCGCTGCGCAGAGAAGACCAATCCAGAACCCGGGGTGCGGTTTCAAATGGGTCACCGGAGATACTGCCGGATAAACTGAACGGCTTGAGCGTCGACTGCGCGAATTCCGCCGCTCACGGGCTCATTGGAACCGGCAACCACGACCCCTGAAACCCGCCATTGTCCCCGGGAATTCCGGGCGAGAACCGGGCCACCGCTCATTCCCGCCTCGAAGGAGAGGGAGCGGTTGAGAAAGAAGGCGCCGGTGACGGGCTGAAACGCCGTTTTTGGGGACACGGCGAGCAACTCGTCACCAGGATGGAATTCCGCGCCGTAACCCAGCGCCAAGTTGGCGGTGGCGCCCGTGAGCAGGGTGGTGTCGGCGGAGGTATCCACGGCGGCGCCACCCGCTGCGGGACCGGCGAAAACGATACCGCCCAAGTCGTTGGCAAACGAGCGGGCGTCTTCCGCCCCGAACCGGCCGAGGCTTTCCCTGTAACCCGCAAGCACGTAGATGCGGCGGGCGGGTTGCCGGGAAAGGGCGGTGTTGCCCGAGAGCGCCCGCCGGAAGACGACCCCGGTGGACCAGCCGTTGTTGAAATCGTAGAGATTGTGTCCCGCAGTCAGCGCCGAAGAGGGGCGGATCACCGTGCCGGATCCGCCGTAGAGTCCATTTCCGCTTTGAAAGAGCAGTTGGCCGACCATCGAGTAAGGAAACGTGCGGGTGAGATCGGGGCCGACGCTTTGGGGGGATTCGGCAGCCCCGAGCCAAGTCGGGAGTGCGAGAAGGGCGGCGGAGAGGAGGTGTCTCATGACGCTGGAGGGGAGTGGCGACCGTGCTTCAGGGATAAGGGAGCAAAACGCGGGTTGGTCATATCGTCAACAAAACCTTCGCGCAGCGCCGAGGGGAAGGTGGCTCAAAAAAAGCCAAAACGCCGTCCCCGATGAACGGAGACGGCGTTGAGAAGAGGCTTCCGGTTCGGAGCAGGCCTCCGAACGGTTACGGTTTTGGAACCGTGTTGATCGTCTGCAGGATCCGGCTGGCGATCTGGTAGGGGTCGCCTTGGGAGTTGGGCCGGCGATCTTCCAGGTAGCCCTTGTAGCCGTTATTCACAAAGCTGTGTGGGACGCGGACGGAAGCCCCGCGGTTGGCCACGCCGTAGTTGAACTTGTCGATGGACTGGGTTTCGTGCAGCCCGGTGAGCCGGAGGTGGTTGTCGGGACCGTATACGGCGATGTGCTCGTTTTTGTATTTGTCGAACGCTGCCATGAGCGCCTCGAAATAAGGCTGGCCTCCCGTCTCCCTCAGATACGCCGTTGAGAAGTTGGCGTGCATGCCCGACCCGTTCCAGTCGACGTCTTTGCCGAGCGGTTTGCAGTGGAAATTAACGTCCACTCCGTAGCTCTCGCAGAGGCGGATCAGGAGATACCGGGCCACCCACATCTGGTCAGCCGCGGTCCGGGATCCTTTTCCGAAGATCTGGAACTCCCACTGGCCCTTGGCCACTTCGGCGTTGATTCCTTCGTGGTTGATGCCAGCGTCCAAGCAGAGATCCAGGTGGGTTTCCACGATCTCGCGGGCGATGTCGCCCACGTTTTCGTAGCCGACGCCTGTGTAATACTTGCCTTGGGGCGGTGGGAATCCCCCGCCGGTGGGAAATCCGAGCGGCACGCCGTCCCGGTAGAGGAAATATTCCTGTTCAAATCCAAACCAAGCGCCTGGATCGTCGAGAATTGTTGCCCGGGCGTTGGAGGGATGCGGAGTGCCATCAGGCATGAGGACTTCGCACATCACCAGCACCCCGTTGATCCGGGTGGAATCAGGGTAAACCGCAACCGGCTTGAGCACGCAATCCGAGCTGCGCCCTTCGGCCTGCCGGGTGGAACTCCCATCGAAGCCCCAAAGCGGAAGCTCTTCCAGAGTTGGGAAGCTTTCGAATTCCTTGATTTGGGTTTTGCTGCGGAGGTTCGGGACGGGCTCGTAACCGTCGAGCCAGATGTATTCCAGTTTATACTTCGCCATGATGGGTGTGTTAGATGTGTGTCTTTTTGGACGGTGTGCGCAAAAACGACCGTCTTTACTTCAGTTTTTTACTCAGGTAACCCCGTTTCCGGGTGTACGGGCGCACATCTAGCAGAGCGGATGCCAACCGAAAAGGTGCGGTTTCAATAAGTTGAGTATTGAGCGCGGCCCGGCCTTGAACGAGCCTCCGGGGGAGCGGGTTCGGTTGGCCTGTTGAGCAAGGTGCGGTCCCGGGTTTTTCACTGATTTTTCCCCTCCCATTCTCCAGATGACCGTTGTCAAAGATACTCTGCGTGCCGTGGTCCGTGTGGGATACGACGGAAAAGTGACCAAGATTTTCCGTGGCCCCCGTGCGGAAGAGCGGTTTACCAACGAGGTGCGGGTGCTCAAATTTCTGCAGGCCCGGGAATGTCCCTTCGTGCCTCGGCTCATCGAGAGCGATTCCCAACAGTTGCGGATTGTCACTTCCAACTGCGGTCGCCGGTTGGAGCACCTCGACGAAGAACGCCGGAAAGAGCTTTTTGAGGAGTTGGAACGATTCGGGGTGCGCCATGACGACCCAGAAATGCGCAACGTCACCTACCGTCAATCCGACGGCAGGTTCTGCGTGATCGATTTCGAGTTTGCCACCTTGCTTGCGGAAACCGCCGGGGGCGAGCCCACGCCCATCGCGTTATGAACGAAACTCCCCGGCAGGACACGGTGCAGTTGCAATGGTCGGGCTGGACGGATCGCGGCAGGGTGCGTTCCACCAATGAAGATGCGTTTCTCGGGCTCCAGTTCGACGCCCGGGAGGTGTGTTACCTGGGCAAGTTTGGACAGGCGTCCATCCGAGAGAGCGACTATGTGTTCGCCGTCAGCGACGGCATGGGAGGGGCGATGGCCGGGGAATTCGCCAGCCGGATCACGGTGGAAAAGGTGACCCGGCTGCTGCCCCGCTCCTACCGGCACGGTGTGACCGGCATGAACCCCGGCTTTGAAGACGTGCTCGTGGAGCTCTTTGATCAGGTTCACCGGGCCCTCACTTTTCTGGGGGGGAGCTATGAGGAATGCTCGGGCATGGGTGCCACGCTGAGCCTCTGTTGGTTTACCCCGGGCTGGATGTATTTCGGTCACGTGGGCGACACCCGCATCTATTACCTCTCAGCGCGCGATGGCAGCATGCGGCAGATAACCCAGGACGACACATACGTGGGGTGGCTCTACCGGAACGGGAAAGTCAACGAGCGCGAAGCCCGCAGCCATCCCCGAAAGAGCGTTCTCCAGCAGTCCCTCGGCGCCGGCAACCAGTTCATTAATCCGCAGCTCGGCGCGGTGGCCTATGAGCCTGGGGATCGGTTCCTCCTCTGCAGCGACGGGGTGGTGGACGCGTTTTTTGACTCCCACCTCCACGATTGGCTGAGAACTCGCGAGGGGAATCCCGCCGCCAGCGCCCAGCGCTTAGTGGAGGCGGCTTCCCAACAGGCGGGCCGCGATAATGCTACCGCCCTGGTCGTGAGCGTGGTTTAAACCGTCGGCGCTGGCCGGGTTCAGGCCAGGCCCGCGAACCGCTTGCAGGAGGTGATCGTGTTGGCCATGAGCATCGCGATCGTCATCGGGCCCACGCCTCCGGGCACGGGGGTGATGGCCCGGCATTTTGGGGCCACTTCGTCAAATGCCACGTCGCCTACCAGGCGCGACCCGTTTTTTGCCGTCGGATCGCTGATCCGATTGATGCCCACGTCGATCACCACCGCACCGTCCCGGACGAAGTTTTCCCGCACAAACTGGGGTTTTCCAATGGCGGCTATCAGGATGTCGGCGGACCGGCAGACGGCCGCCAGATCCCGGGTGCGCGAGTGAGCCACCGTCACCGTGGCGTCGCCGCCCCTGCCTTTTTGCATCAGCAGCAGTGCGAGAGGTTTGCCCACGATCATGCTCCGGCCCAGAACCACCACATGCGCGCCGCAGGTCTCAATGCCGCTCTCAATCAGCAGCCTCTGGCAACCCAAAGGCGTGCAGGGCACAAAGGCGTCGGCATCCCCCAACGCCACTTTGGCCACGTTGACCGGATGAAATCCGTCCACGTCTTTGCGGGGATCGATGGCTTCCACCACAGCTCTTTCGTCGATGTGCGCGGGGGGCGGCGACTGGACCAGGATGCCGTGGATGGCGGGATCGACGTTGAGCTCGCGGACAAGCCCCAGGAGGGTTTCCTGCGAGACATCGGCTGGCAGCTCTTTTTTGACCGAATACATGCCCAGTTCCTTGCACATCGCGTCCTTCGAGCGCACGTAGGCGCGGGACGCGGGGTCGTCGCCTACAAGCACCACGGCGAGGCCCGGGGTGTGGCCCTGGGTCGCAAGCCACGCCACCGTCTGGCGGGATTCCACGTTGATCTTCTGCGCGATAGCCTTCCCGTCAATGAGTTGCATAGACGCTCTTTAACGGGGGGCCGCCCGTGAGGAAACCCCGGATTTTTCCCCTGACAGCCAAGTCACCGCGTTTAGCATAAGTCTTATAGGACCCATAGGACCCATTGGACCCATTGGACCCATTGGACCTCTGCGACCTAGAGGTCCTATGAGACGGTATCCTGGGCCGCGGACGCCGCGATTTGCGCCTCGCGGCAAACTATTCGGTTGCCTTCTCCTCCGGCATAAGCCTAATTGCGCTCTCGCAAGTAAAGAGTCAGCTCAGTTGTTGGTGGATTGCTAGTGTGTTGCGCGGTTTTGAACCGCCGAGATTCAGTGGCAGTTTGAAATCCGATTCCCGGAAACAGCCACGGAAACTCGGTCTTTGTGAAAACACATACTATGTCTACCAAACTCTACGTTGGGAATCTCTCCTTCGACTCCACCGAAATCGATCTTCAAGATCTCTTCGGCGAAGCCGGCGCTGTTCAGGAAGTCGCTCTCATGCAGGATAAGTTCACCGGCAAATCCCGCGGATTCGCTTTCGTGACCATGGCCAGCGCCGACGAAGCCAGCAAGGCGATCAGCCTTTTCCATGGCAAAAACTTCCAAGGCCGTCCTTTGACTGTCAATGAAGCCCGCCCTCGTGAAGAAGGCGGCGGACGCCGTGACTTCGGCGGTGGCAGCCGTGGCGGTGGCCGCCCTGAGCGCCGCTACTAAGCGGTAGCCTCCTTCAAAACCGCGGCTCGCGCGGTGTTAAATTTAAACGCCCCGGTTTCGGCCGGGGCGTTTTTTTTGCTTTAGGGAATCCGTTTTGCGGATCCGGGATGAGCGGCGGTTCCTCCCGGGGAATGGGAGCTCCCGGGTTGCTGGTCGTTAGTTGGTCTTGAGCACTTGAATGAAGGCTTCCTGCGGGATGTTCACCCGGCCGATGGATTTCATCCGCTTTTTGCCTTCCTTCTGTTTCTCAAGCAGCTTGCGTTTCCGGCTGATATCGCCGCCGTAACACTTCGCTGTGACGTCCTTACGCTGCGCGCTGACGCTTTCCCGGGCGATGATCTTTCCGCCGATGGCTGCCTGGATGGACACCTGGTAGAGCTGCGTGGGGATGACCTCCTTGAGTTTGGTGGCCAGGGCCCGGCCCCGGCTCTCAGCCTTGTCCCGGTGCACAATCGAGCTGAACGCGTCCACGGGCTCGCCGTTAACGAGCATGTCGAGTTTCACGAGCTTGGAGGCCCTGTAACCCGCCTGCTCGTAATCCATCGAACCGTATCCCCGGGTCATGGATTTAATCTTGTCCACGAAATCGACAAGGATCTCGTTAAGCGGCAGCTCCGTGGTGAGCATCACGCGTTTGGTGTCGAGGCTCTCGGTGTGTTTGACCTCGCCGCGCTTGTCCATGATGAGCTGCATGAGCCCCGAGATACATTCGTTGGGGATCATGATAAAACACCGCACCATCGGTTCCCGGATCTCCTGGATCACGCTCGGATCGGGCATGTGCTCCGGATTATCCACGTGCAGCAGCTCGCCGTTGGTCCGTTGCACCTCGTAAATCACCGAGGGATACGTGGCGATGATGTCCATGTTGTATTCTCGCCGGAGCCGCTCCTGGATGATCTCCATGTGGAGCAGCCCGAGAAAACCGCACCGAAACCCGAACCCGAGGGCCGCACTGGATTCGGGCTGGTAAACAAACGCGGCGTCGTTGAGCTGGAGCTTGCCCATGGCCACCTTGAGATGCTCGAAATCGGCCGTGTTAATCGGGTAAATGCCGCTGAATACCATCGGCTGGACTTCTTGGAAGCCGGGCAGCGGTTCGCTTGCCAGCGCCCGGGCGCTGAGCAGGGTGTCGCCCACCTTGGCCTCGGCCGTGGATTTGATGTTGGCGATGACGTAGCCCACGTCCCCCGCCTCCAGGCGTTCCTGGGCCATCATCTTGGGCTGGGCTGGCCGGAAAATGCCGACCTCCTTCACCTCATACGTACCCGTCGTAGCATACATCTTGATCGAATCGCCCGCCCGGATCTGCCCGTCCACAATCCGCACATACACCACCACCCCACGATACGTGTCGAACATCGAGTCGAAAATCAGCGCCCGGAGTTTGTCAGCGCTCTTGCCCTGAGGATACGGGATCCGGCTCACCACGGCTTCCAAAATGCCCTCGATACCGATCCCTGCCTTGGCGCTGGCGAGCACGGCTTCTTCGGAGGGGATCGAAAGGATGTCCTCGATCTGCTTGAGCACAGTCGGGATGTCGGCGTTGGGCAGGTCGATCTTGTTGATGACCGGGATGAGCGTCAGGCCCTGTTTCATGGCCAGATGCACGTTGGCTACGGTCTGGGCCTCCACCCCCTGCGCGGCGTCGATAATGAGCAGCGCGCCTTCGCAGGCTGCCAGCGATCGGGACACCTCGTATGCGAAGTCCACGTGCCCAGGCGTGTCCATGAGGTTGAGCTTGTATTGGTGCCCGTCCTTGGCCGTGTAACTCATGGCGATCGGATGCGACTTGATCGTGATCCCGCGCTCCCGCTCCAGATCCATCGCGTCCAGGAGCTGGTCTTGGGCCTCGCGTTTCTGAATCGTGCCCGTGAACTCAAGAAGGCGGTCCGACAAGGTCGTCTTGCCGTGGTCAATGTGCGCGATGATGCAAAAATTGCGGGTCCGGGTGTGCGGCATGGTGAGTAGGCGCGGAGAGATGCTCCGCGCGGGCCGATGAATATGCGGGGCCCGGCCAGACCGGTCAACTGACTTCCCCCGTCTTCCGCCCCAAGTCCGCTGCGACGCGGCCTCATCTTCGGCACTTGGCTTGCGCGTCCCGAGCTTTTAGCGTCTCGCCCCTCCATGTTTATGAGCATTTTTGAAAAAGCCCGGGCCGCCGCTTTGGAGACCCTTGAAGCGATGAAGCCGCTCGAACCGGTCCTCGAGAGGGCGGCTCAGCGCGTCGGGGATTGTTTGATCGGGGGCGGCAAACTCCTGGTCTGCGGCAACGGCGGGAGCGCGGCCGATGGCGCCGATTTCGCCACGGAATTTGCCTGCCGCTTTGTGAGCGACCGCCGCCCGTTTCCCGCCGTGAACCTGAGCGCCTGCGGCAGTTTGACGACGGCGATCGGCAACGACTACGGGTTTGAGCAGCTTTTTGCCCGCCAAGTGCGCTGTTTTGGGCGTCCGGGCGACGTGCTCGTGGCCCTTTCCACCAGTGGGAACTCCCCCAACATCTTGGCGGCTCTTCAGGAAGCGCGCGATTGCGGGGTGGCTAGTCTGGCCGTGCTGGGGCGGGACGGCGGCCGCGCCCGAGGGCTGGCGTCCGAGGAACTCATCGTGCCCGGCACCGCCACGGCTCGCATTCAGGAGGGGCACAAGTTTCTCCTGCACGTCCTCTGCGAAATGGTGGAGGGCCGGCTCCAGCGCGGCTCGTGAGCGGCTTATAGCCCTCCACAGCGGCTCCGCCCCGGACCCGTCTCCCGCGCAGTTGATCCGGCTCATTTTAGCCTTCCCTGTTCGGGACTCCCTTCCCAATCTGCTCCGCCATGGAGCTGCCCCCCGCTTACGACATCCTCTTCTCCACTTTCGCCTTTGTGCTCGGGGCGGTGGTCGGATCTTTCCTCAATGTCTGCATCTATAGGATGCCGCGCGATCTCTCCGTGAACGAGCCGCGCCGATCGTTCTGTCCCCACTGCAAGACCCAGATCCCGTGGTATCAGAACCTGCCGCTGTTTTCCTGGCTGTGGCTCCGTGGCCGGTGCGCCCAGTGCAAGGCGCCCATCGCTTTTCGTTATTTCGGGGTGGAACTGCTCACGGGCCTCCTGTTCTGGGCCGTGTGGCGGCATGTCCTACCCGAGTCCTGGGCTCTCGCCCTGCCTTACTGGATCCTGGTCGGCTTGCTAGTGGTCGCCACTTTTATCGACTTCGATTTCTTCATCATCCCGGACGAAATCACCGTGGGCGGGACCGTTGCCGGGGTTTTACTCAGCCTTGCGATCCCGGTGATGATGGGTTGCGAGTCGCATCTCGAAGGCGCGCTCTGGTCTCTGGTCGGGGCCGCGGCCGGCTTTGTGACCCTTTGGACGGTGGTCGAGCTCGGGAAAAAGGCGTTTGGCAAAAAACGCGTCGCCTTTGAAAAACCCGAGTCCTTCCTCTGGACCCGGCAGGGGGAAGACGCCGAGTTGGCTGTGGGCGACGACAAACAGCCCTGGAGCGAGTTTTTCTCCCGGGAAAGCGACCGGTTGCTCATGCATTGCAGCGAGGCGGAGGTGGCGGGCCGGAAATGGGAGAACGCCGAGCTGGAGTTTCACTACAACCGGCTCCAAATCGGGCAGCAGACCTGGCAGCTCATGGAGTTGGAACGGATCCAGGGGAGCCTCCGGGAGATTGTGATCCCGCGCGAAGCCATGGGGTTCGGGGACGTGAAGTTTATCGCGGCCATTGGGGCGTTTCTCGGATGGAAAGCCGTGTTTTTCACCGTGCTGAGCGCGTCTTCCATCGGGGCCGTGGTGGGGGTGGGCGCCATTGCTCTGGGACGCCGGGAATGGTCGGCTAAACTCCCCTTTGGCCCGTATCTTGCCTTGGGCGCCCTTTTGTGGATGTTCGCCGGGCCGGACCTGGTGACCTGGTATCTGGGGCTTTCCTCCCGGGGTTAACCTGTCAAAGCGGCTGCCCGGCTCTTCTTGTTTTGGCTGAGGACGGCCATCCGCGCAGGATCGCCTCTTTGGCACCTAGCATTGGGTACGAGAACGTCACCCCGCTCTGCGCTAGGGAGCATCCGAGGAGGGTTTCACCCCCGCCCAGAGGTCCGCTGGATTGAGGTGCTGCGGAATAAATCTCGAGGCGTTGCTTGGCAGCCACGACGATCGAAAAAGGCGCCGCTGAGGTTTTGGTGACAATCACGCCCCGGTTCGTCCGCACCGTAGGCGGGTGTGCAGTGGCGGGGGAAAATGCTCCGGTTGCGAATGTGAGGATACCCACTGCCACAGCGATGTGTTTGTGCATTGCCGGATGAAAGGAGAGCGTGGCTGTTTATCCACAAGGCAGAAGTTCAGCGGCCGCCCGTTGAGCGCCGGAAAATCCAGCGCGCTTCTGCGCGGCCGCGCCGAATCGCCCAAGAGCTCAAGCGGAGCTGGCAAGGACATGGCCCCCGCGACGTTCGATGTTTGCGGGAGAGCATCCGCAAAATCCGATGAAAAACGATGGGAAGAATACGAATAAGGGGAAGCCGGAGGAACGCCTTTCGCATGAGCCGTGTCCGGCCTGCGATTCGCACCCGATTATCCCCCCTCGCGGCGACTACCAGACGCTCCACTCCTTCCATAAAGCCGAGGTGGTCTACGACATCACCGTCCGCTTCGCGCACAAGTTTCTGGCCAAGGGCGACCGCACCATTGACCAGAGGATCCAGGCCGCGCGGTCCGGCAAAAAGAACGTGCTCGAAGGCAGCAAAGCCGCGCTCGCCTCCAAGGAAACCGAGATCAAGCTCACCAGCGTGGCCCGAGCCAGTCTGGAGGAAGTGCTCGACGACTACCGGGACTACCTCCGGGTGCGCGAACACTGTGAGTGGACTAAAAACTCCAGGCAAGCCCTCTATGTCCGGCGGCTGGGCCGCAAACTCCCGCAGACCTACGAGCTCTACCGCGAGTTTGTGGAAACCCGCCCGCCCGAAGTGGTGGCCAACATCGCCATCTGTCTGATCCACCAGGCGAACTACCTCATTGACCAGCAACTGCGCCGGCTGGAAAGCGACTTCCTTGCGCAAGGCGGCCTGCGCGAGCGGATGTTCCAGGCCCGCCTCCAGCACCGTCGCCAAAACCCGCCCGGATCATAAGTCCCATTCCTCCCATTCCTTCCCTGCGTGACCCGGCGCGCGCTGTCTTCCGTCCTTCCCTGGTTGATCCCCCCGCCCAACCCGGTTAGATGCTCGCCAGCTTTTTCCCAACGCCGACCAGCGCATGAACCTCAACGACGGCCCAAAACCCCGGCGCTCACCGACGATCCAAGCACCATGGCGCTGATTCTGCACACCGCCGACTGGCACCTTGGGGCGCGCCTGATCGATCAGGATCGGTCTGCGGAACACGCCCGTTTCCTCTCCTGGTTGCTGGAACAAATCGCGGAACTCCGGCCCGATCTGCTCATCGTTGCCGGGGACGTTTTCGACAGCGCCAACCCGCCCCAGCAGGCGCTCGCCCAGTATTACGAGTTTCTCGCCGGCGTCTCCCGCACCCCCACCCAGGTGCTCGTGGTCGGCGGCAACCACGACTCCCCGTTGACGCTCAACGCGCCCCGGGACTTGCTCAGGGCGCTCAAAATCCGCGTGGTCGGGTCCGCGCCGGAGGATCCTCGGGAGGCGATTTTTGATCTCGGCGACGCCGTGGTCTGCGCGGTGCCTTATCTGCGCGAACGGGATGTGCGCCGGGCTTCGCCGGGCCAGACCTCCGAGGAGGTGGCGGCACAGATGCGGGAGGGCATCGGCCGGCATTACCGGGGGATCCTCGATCATGCCACCGCGCTGGCGCCGGGCCGCCCGATTGTGGCGACCGGACACCTGACGGCCGTGGGCGCGCTCAGCAGTGAAAGCGAGCGCTCCATTCAGATCGGCAACCTGGGGGCCGTGGGTGCCGATTGTTTCGCGGGGTTTGACTACGTCGCATTGGGGCACCTGCACCGGCCGCAGAGTGTGGGCGGCAACGAGCGGGTCCGGTATTCGGGGGCGCCGATTGCGATGGGTTTTGATGAAGCCGACGTCCCCAAGCAGGTGCTCCTGGTCAGCGCCGATGCACGGGACCAAATCGCCGTGCGCCAGATCCCGGTGCCTTGTTCCCGGCGGATGCTGCGCCTGCGCTGCCGTTTTGAGGAACTCACCGGGCAGCTGGCAGGGATTTCCTCCGTGCCGGACGAACTCGCGCCCTGGCTGGAGATTACGATTGAGGACGGCGCGCAGCATCCCGATCTCGACAGCCGGGTGCGCAGCGCGTTCGGCGCGTGTCCGGCGATCCTTCTCAAGGTGCTCGCGACCCGACCCGCTGATTCGGAGCAGGGGTTGGAGGCGGTTTTCAGCGGCCGGACATTGGCCGAGCTGAAACCCGAGGAGGTGTTTGCGGAACGGCTCCGCCGCGAAGGACTCGATTCCGCATCAGAAGAGGCAAAGGCGTTGACGGCCACGTTTGCCGAGCTGCTCACACGGATGCAGGACGAAGCCGGTGGAACCCCGCGGGAGGACGGAAGATGAAGATTTTGCGGCTGCGTTTCACGAATCTGAACTCGCTCCGAGAGGCGTGGAACGTTGATTTCACCCAGCCGCCGCTCTCGGCGTCGGGTCTTTTCGCGATCACCGGGCCGACGGGCGCGGGAAAGACCACGCTGCTCGACGCCATCACGCTTGCTTTGTACGGACGGGCGGCCCGTTACGGGACCGAGCCGAGCCCGGCGCAGATGATGAGTCGGCACACGGGATTTTGCTCGGCGGAGGTGGAGTTTAGCTGCGCGAGCGGCATCTACCGCAGCGTGTGGCAGTTGAAACGGGCGCGGAATCATCCCGCGGGAAAGCTCCAGAACGCCGAGCGGCGTGTGATCGCGCTCCCGTCCGAGGAAACGCTGACCCAGAAAATCGACGAGTCGAACCGCAAGATTGAGGAGCTCACCCAGCTCGACTACGAACGTTTCCTGCGTTCGGTGATGCTGGCGCAGGGGGATTTTGCTGCCTTTCTCAAGGCCAAACCCAATGAGCGCATGGAGCTCTTGGAGCAGATCACCGGGACCGGGATTTACTCCGAGATCTCGGTAGCCGCCTATGAGCAGGCGGACACGGCCCAGAAAAGCAGCGAGGCGTTGCGCCAACGGCATGCCGCGGTGCCGGTGTTCACCCCGGAGGAGCGCACGGAGCGCGAGACGCAACTCGCCGCAGTCGAGGCCCGCCTGGCGGACGTCAAAGCGGAGTTAAAGTTGTGCGGTGAACGGGTCGGCCATGCCCGCGCATTTGTCGGTTGCGTCGAGGAAACCACGAAAATCGAGGGCGAAGCCGCGCGGCTGGCGCATGCGAGAGAAGCGGAGGCGGTGCGATTCGGCGCGCTGGAGATTCACGAGAAAACCGTTCCTTTTGCCTCCCGGATTTCGGGGCGCGAATTTCTCGCGGGGCTTCTCACCCAGAACGAAGCGAAACTCGGCGTCCTTCGCGAGGCGCTGCCCGGGTTGGGGCGTGAGACCGGGCGCCTCAAAGCGGAAGCCGACGAGGCGCGGCGGATCCTGGAGACGGCTGAGGCCGAGGAGGTGAGGTTGAACCCGGTCTGGGCCGAGGTGGCCAGAATGGATGGCGAGATGGCCGTTAAAAGGGACGGGGTTGCGCGGCGAACGGAGGCGCGGGAACGGAGCGAGACGGCGCTGGGCAGGCTGCAAACGGATCGGGCCGCCAAACAGGAGGTTCTCGGTCGGCATCGGGCGGTTTTCTCGGAGCTGGACCGCTGGCTGGCCGAGCGCGCCGGCGATGCTTTGATCGTGGACGGGCTGCCAAATCTCCAGAGCCTTTTGGACCAATGGCGGGAGCACAGCGCTCGGTGCGCCGGGATTCAAAAAGAGCTGGCCGGGTTGGAGCAATCGCTCCAGGAGGGCGGCAGGCAGGTGGACCGGGCGCAGGCTGCGGCCGCCCAGGCGAAGGCCGACTGGGGCAGGAAGGAGGCAGCAGCGGCTGAGCTGCGCGGCTCCATGGAGCTGCTCGCTGGGGGGCGGACTCTCGTCCAATGGGAGCAGGACCGGGAGGATGCGCAGTCGCGGCTGGTGCTTGTGCAGGAACTCCATGCCCTGGGCAGCCAGATTGCGGCGGACACCCAGCGGCTCGCGGAGCACCAGGCGGCAAAGGAAATACACGCCGCCCGGGAAGAGGCTTATCGGGTGGAGCTGGAAGGCAACCAGCGGAGGATGGAGACGGTTTCCAGCGCGGCGGGTGCGCACAGGAAAACCCTCGACCTGCTCCAGCGTGTTCAAGCCCTGGAGGCACACCGGCACGCTTTGGTGGACGGCCAGCCTTGCCCGTTGTGCGGTGCGCTGGAGCATCCCTACGCGTCTCCCGGCAGCACGCACGACTCCGACTGGGAGACCGCCCAGGGGGAACTTCGCAGGGCCGAACAGGAGCTCGATAGACTCCGGGAAGAAATGGCCCGGCTCGGCGGGCTGCGCGCCGCCAATGCCGCCGAGGAAAGGCGGACCGTGGCGGACACGCAGGCGACTGCCAAAGCGCTTGCAGACTGGCAGACACAGTGGTCGCAGAAGGCCGGGCTGCTGGGGGTTGCGTTCGCCCCGCATAAGACGGAGCACCTCGAGGCATGGGTTGCCGCCGAGACCCAAAGTTGCGCCGAGATCCGGAAACGGGTGGAGGCGTTGCGCGGCCTGGACGGGAAGCTTTGTGCCGCTGCTCAGGAGTCGGAAAAGGCGCGGGGATTTCTCAACAAACAGAACGCCGAACACGACAAGCTCGGGAGCCTGTTCAAGCAACGGCAGGAAAACCGTGCGAAGGAAGTGGAGCGCGCGGCGGTCGCTCAGGCAGCGGCGAGCCATGCGCGGTCGGCGTTCCTGCAAAGCGCAGGCGCCCTTTTTGGGGCAGTTTCCGATCAAGCCGATGTCGCAGGCGCCCAAACGGCGCTCGCGCAGTTGAAGCAGCGAGCCGCAGACTTTGCTGCAATAAAGGAGCAACGTGCAGTCATCCAGCGCGAGGCGGAGGCCGTGGAAGCAGGAGTCGCCGAGGTGGAAAAGCAGATCCACAGCGAGTCCGAAAAGGTTGCGACGCTCCGAACCGAGGAGGAACGGGACCAGCAGGCGCTCCGGGAGTTGGTCGCGGCGAGGGAGGCCAAGTTCGGCGTTCTGTCCGTGGATGTGGACAGGGAACGGGCAGGCGCGCTGATCAAGAGCGCCCGCGAGCGGAGCGAAAAAGCGGCGATGTTCCTGGCAAAGGCCGCGCAGGAGGAGGCGGCATGTGCAAGCGGGATCGACGCCCTGGTGGCGGACACGAGGGAGCGTGGCACCAGGCTCGCCGAGGACACGGCGGCCTTGAACCGGGACGCGCAGTCCGCCGGGTTCGCCGACTGGGAACGGCTGCGAGCGGCGGTGCTGAGTGCGGAAGCCGCGGAGAGCGCCCGCGTTTTGCGCAAAGAGCTGGATGCCGGGGAACAGGCGCTCCTGGGACGGCGCACGGCCAACACGGAGGCGCGGCTCAAACTGCCGGGCACCGCCGGCGACGACGCGTTGCAGCTCGAATCCATCCTAAGCCGGCAGAGTGCTCTGGAGGGTGAACGCGAGACATTGGATCAGAGCCGGGGTTCGTTGCGGGGGCAGCTGCTGCAGGATGATCAACGCCGGAGGGATCAGGCGGGAATTTCGGCACAGATCGAGGCGGCGCAGGGGGAGTCCGCGCGCTGGAGTCGGCTGTCGGCTCTGATTGGTTCGGCCAGCGGCGCGGTTTTCGCACGGTTTGCCCAGGGGCTTACCCTGGAGCGTCTTGTGGCCGTGGCGAACCGTCATCTCGCGCAGCTTACCCCGCGTTATGCCATGCGCCGTTCCAATGCTGCGCTGGATGATTTGGAGCTGGAAATCCTCGACCGTTATCAGGCGGACGCGACGCGGCCGATGCGTAGTTTGTCCGGCGGCGAGAGTTTCCTGGCGAGCCTGGCCCTGGCGTTGGGGCTCTCGGAGCTGGCCAGCGGTCGGACGGCGATCGAGTCGCTGTTTATCGATGAAGGGTTCGGGTCCCTCGACCCGGACACGCTGGAGACCGCCATGGCGGCGCTTGAGGGGCTGCAGACGCGAGGGAAGACGATCGGCGTCATTTCACACGTGGACGCGATGAAGGAGCGGATCACCACACAGATCCGGATTCAAAAGCGGGACAGTGGCCGCAGCACGCTGGAGATCAAGGCATGACGCGGTCGAGGTGCAGGACCGCGCGGGCTGGGAACCCTCCTTTCGGTGTTCGCGCCGAATACCGCTTAGTTTTGGCGCGCAGAGCCGGTCGCTCGGACAGATTTTTCCTACTCGTCTCACCATCATTTGGGCTCAGATCGGCACGATTTCCGTGAGCCACATCAAGCTTGCGGGCGTGCCCCCCTGAGCTGGATGAGCCGTTGGATACTCCGGAGAGGCCCGGCCGGATCCACGGCCTCGACCTCCCTGGCGCTGATGCCGTGGCGGGAACCCCTGCCGTTCAGTGGGACTACGTGTTCTCGCCCTGGCTTGAAAAAAGAGGAAAAGAAGAAAGACGACCTACCTCGGTAACGCGAGGCGGGGTGTGGAAGATCCCGGACAGCCGGGCCGGAACAGAAATGCCCCCCGTGCGGGGGTAAACTTTCTCTGAAGGCCCGCCCAGCCGGCATGTTGTTGGGAACCAGTTTTGGGAACCGGGGCGTCCTCAGATAGACCGCCCTTCTTTAAAAACGAAGCCCGCCGGAGAACGCTCCCGGCGGGCTTTGTTATACCGATCCGTACGGGGCGGGTTACCGCAGCCCCATGAGGCGCATGACTCTGAAGAACACCTCCGTGTTGTCGTAGACCCCTGTGAACAGGATGTTGCCTGGGCCATACGCAGACACCGGGATGTCGGATGCGGAATGTACGGCGCTAGAGCCCGGGACCTGGCCTGTGACGAGGAATGCGCCCGCTACATCCCGGTTCAACGGGCCGGAGGGGTAGGTGCTGAGAGGCGCGACATTGTTGAAGGGCTGCTGGCTGTCGCGCAGGGGCTTGGAGTTAGTGAGCCAGTCTTCGTAGCGGTCGGCGTTTCCGGCATACCCAACGAGCATCTTGTAATCCACATCCGTGGTGGTGGGATATCCATCGGGTGCCAGCGCGTAGCTAGGGAATCCAGCGGACTCATAAACGCCCACGACCCCAGTGCGGAGCTGCGCGCTACCGCCGCCGCTTGCCGCCCGCGTGGTCAGCGCGGCGTTGGTTACGGTGGACGCGCCGATGACGGCCACGCCCGCACACTCGTGATCGGCCGCCACAATCACCAGGGTGTTGCGGTTCTTCTCCGCAAACGCCTTGGCTTTGGCCACCGCCCGGTCGAACTCAATGGTGTCCAGGATCCAGCGCTCCGTATCCATCGCATGCGCCTGCTTGTCGATCGACGCGCCCTCCACCATCAGGCAAAAGCCTTTTTTGTTTTTGCTGAGCACTTGGAGTGCTTTTTCGGTCATCTCATCCAGCATCGGCTGGTCGGGAAAACCGTAGTCATTCACAACCGTGCTGGCGCTGCGGCGTCCATCGATTTTGTCTTTGGCCACGTTCATGTTGGACAACGCGAAAAGGCCCAGCAGCTTGGTCGCCGTGGCGGGAACCGAAAGGAGCGTTTCGCGGTTGGACGCGTATTGGAATCCCTGCGCCTGGAACGCGGCGAGAAGATCCCGGTCCTTGTCGAGCGTTCCCTGAGCCACGCCCCAGCCGGAGCCGAGTTCCGCTGGCAGCACGTAATCACTTGCGTCCGCGCGCGCCGAGCCCGCCGTGGTGCTGGGCAGGAACCATTTGCGGCCACCGCCCAGAAGCACCCTCAAGTTGGCTTTCACCGCGGCCTCATCCAGATATTGATCGCAGATGCCTGTCCCGGCGCCGCGATCTTGGGTATGCACGGCGAACGCCGCTGGGGTGGCGTCGAACACGTCGGAGGTGGTTACAATGCCGAGCCAAGCCCCCTGGGTGCGGGCCAGATACTCGCCGATGTACTCCACCCGCGGGTTGTCGAACTTGTCGAGGGTGTCATCTGGGAAGACGCCTTGCTGGTTGTTGTTTGATTTGTTGCCCGTGGAGTAACAGGCGGCGCCGGGGGCGGAATCTGTGATGATCGAGTTGAGCGAGGCCGTCATCGCCATTCCCGTGGAGGGAAAGGTGTCCATTGCCAAGGGTTCGAGGGCTTTGCCCATCTCCACCCCGCGACTCATGATTCTCGCGGCGGTGCGATGCGTCGCCCCCATGCCGTCTCCGATCATGAAAATCACGTTCTTGACCGCTCCGGTGCTCGGCGTCTTAACGATCTCGAAGTTGCCGGTCGCGGCTGCGGTGCTCCCGTCATTGAGCGTTGCGGTAGCCTCGAAGGTGTGGACTTTGGCCGCCGTGTTGAAATACGCGCGCAACGTTGCGACGGTTGTCCCGGCGGGCAACCCAGTCACCGTGGCGGGGGTGAGGTTGACTGTGCCTTTGAGCGGCTTGCCATCCACCTTGAAGCTGACGGAGGTCACCGTTTTCCCGCTGTCGGGCGCGACGGTGCATTGGAGGTCAAAACGTTGGCCCGGAAGGAAACGGGAGATGTAGGGGGCGGAGCTGTCGCCGAAGGAGAAGAGCGCGCTGGGCGGAGTCAGCCGGGTGATGGCGGATGCCGCTTCAGAGCTCTGCGCCCCGGCGAGAACCAGGATCGAGGCGTTGAGGAGTTGGATCAGTGGGTTGTGTTTCATGAGGTGCGGTTTGGGTTGGAAATGGATTTTGCTTCAGCGCCGGGTGGAATCTCCGAGAGCGAGCACTTCGTTGGGCTGCGGCCAGGGAGATTCCAGCTCGAGCCTGAGCACGGAAATGCGCCCATCGGATTCGGCTTTTGGTCCAACGCTGAGGACGCCGGTCAGCGCCAGCCAGCCCCTGACGTAGGGCACCGGTTCGCCGATTTTTTCCGGCACAGACACATAGAGAGTCTGCGGTGGCAGGTCATCGCTTAGGCCGTAGTGGCACATGCTCAGAAGCACCGAGGAGGGTGCCAGGAGCATCCGCCCGGGGACCAGTGCCTCCATCCACGCAGGCAACGGACGGCCCTTGGCGTCCGTCCGTGGTGTTGTGCTGCAGGTAGAAGTTTCTTCCCGTACCATCTGGCCCACGATGCGGACGCGGCGTCCATTGAGGGATTGCACCCGATCGGTGACCTCGAGGCCGCGGGGGCCCACGGGCACTTTGAAAAAGTCCTCAAAGCGGAGTTCTTCGACTCCAGCAGGCAGTGGGGGCAACGGCAGCGGTGCCGGTGGGCTTGGTCGACTATTGGGTGGCGCGACCGCCGCCCGGCGCAGACCGATGCGTCCTCCCGGCCCTTCCATGGGTGCCGCGGAAGTTTGCGACACGCCCAGACCGAGAGTCTCCAATGTGCACAGGGCAAGAACAAGGACGGCTCGGGATTTTCCCGTGCGCTTGGGATAGGGACGCTGTTTCATGACGCCCTTAAATCCTTGGTTGGGGGGTGCGATCAATGCGGGTTCTGAAACAATTGGGTGGCCAAAATGACGGTTCCGTGGCGAGTGTTGCGTCTGTGTGAATGTGCCCCGCAAAGATGGCAGCCGTGTGAAAAGACAGCGTGTAGAGGAAACATTCCGCGCGGGTTGGAACGGTAAAAAATGTTGTCTGCCTTGGGCGGTTCTTGTGGGTAAATGCGGGCGATGGACGCAAGAGACACCCGGGCGGCGCAGGCTTTTTTGGTTCACCACGCTTTTGTGAGAAGCGTGGCGATCCGCAACGCGCCGTGGCCCGGCCTGGCAGAGGACATCGTGCAGCAGGTTTTTCTGGAGTTCCTGGGCAAAGAAGAGCGCTGGGATCTGGAGCGCGACCTGCGGCCACTTCTCACGACCATGACCCGCCATGTGGCGCTCCGGCTCTGGCGGGAACGCACCCGGCAGATGCCGGAGAATATCCAGAAACTCGCCGACCATGTGCGCCAACTCGCCGAGGAGCGTGACGGCGTCATGGGCTGCGGATCCGATGAAGACCAGCTCACGGCTCTGAGGGCCTGCCTGGCCAAGCTCCCCGAAAAGAGCCGCTCGTTGGTGGAACGTTATTATTTCGAGGAACGCTCCGCCCAAGACATCGCCGAGCAACTCGAAATGAAGGCCGATACCGTCTGCCGTGCCTTGTGCCGGGTGCGCGAAAAACTCCGCGCATGTCTGGGGAAGACCCCCATCTCGTCCCGCGCCTGAGATGGATTCCACCCCTTTTGACCGGTTGGTGGATGGGTATCTGCGGGGCACTCTGAGCGAGGGCCAAGCCGCTGAGTTACTCGCGCTGCTCCAGTCGCGCCCGGAGCTGGGACATGAACTTCTGGATCAATGGCAGATGGACGCGCTGCTTAAAGACTCCGCCCCGGGGGGCGCTCTCCCCCTGACTGCGCCGGCAGCGGGGCCCGCCTCCAGAAGCCCCTGGCGGATTTGGGCGGTTTGTGCGCTCATCTTGGCTGCGGGGCTTTGCGGATGGGGTGCGCTGAAGTTCGGCGTGGCCCAAATCAGTGGGCCTGCCTCCCGTCCTGAAACCACGACGCGCGCCATCGCTCTCCTCGCCCGCAGCGCAGACGCACGTTGGGCGGACAACTCGCCGCAACCGCAAGCCGGAAGCACCCTCGGGCCGGGCTGGGTGCGCCTTAAGTCCGGGCTCGTGCAAATCGAGTTTTTTTCTGGAGCCCGCCTCGTGATGGAGGGGCCCGCCGAGCTCCAGCTCGTATCCTCCTCAGAGGCATACTGCGCATCAGGGCAGCTGTTTGCGGAGGTGCCCTCTCAGGCCCGCGGGTTCCGCATGGGAACGCCTGAAGGGACCTTGGTGGATCCCGGCGCGTCCTACGGGCTCAAGGTGGCCGGGGAAGGCTGCGAAATTCACGTGTTCCGCGGCGAGATGCAATTTGAGGCCGATACGGGTCAAGGACGGAGTCTGGCCCCGGGCAGCGCCGTTGCCCTTTCCAAGCACCATCTGCGTCCCATTGCGCTGGCTCCCGTCGCATCCTTTCAAAATCCGGATGACTTGGCTTTGCGGGCGTCGTCCCAGCTGCATGCCCGGCTCGAGAAATGGCGCGCGGCGGGCCGCCGATGGAACCAGGATCCGTCGCTTCTGATTCGATTCGACTTTGAGACCGAGGAAGCCTCCGAGGGCACGTTGAACCGAGCCGGAGCGGGCAGCCCTGAAACCCAGGGAACCGGCGGAGCGGTGGTGGGGGGGGGCAGAACCGAAGGTCGCTGGGCCGGCAAACCGGCTTTTCATTTCCGCAACGTGGCGGACCGGATCCGGGTGGAAGTGCCTGGGGAATATTCCAGCCTCACCTTGGCCGCGTGGATCCGCGTGGACGCTTTGGAGCGCACTTTTAGCGGGCTGTTGATGAGCGAGAAATGGAGCCAAGGCGGTGTCCACTGGCAGCTTCTTCGCAACGGCGGGATCCGGCTCGGCTTGGCCCGCTACGACTCCGTCAGCTCCCGCGACTACGATTCGCCGGTGATCTTCTCGCAGGAGCGGCTGGGCCAATGGGTTCACCTTGCCGTGGTGATCGATGCCGTTTCGGGACAGGTTTTTCATTATGCCGACGGCGTGGAAACCCGCCGCATCCCCTTCCTGATCCACCCGCTCAAGGTGGGCGTCGCGGACTTGGGCAACTGGAGCGAGCGCGCTACGGACGACACCATGGCGATCCGGCACCTCAACGGGGCGATGGACGAATTCGCCTGTTACGGCAGGGCGCTGCCCGCCAAGGAAGTTCTCGAACTCTGGGACCGCGGCCGCCCCTAGACGCTCGCCGGTTGCCGCGTGTCCGAGGGCGCGCGCCGAGATGGCGTTCTTTTCATTGGGGGTGGGCAGCCCGGCGGAATTCCGGCGCGGTTGGATTACCGGAGGGGGCGGGCCACCATGATGCCCGCGATGCTGCTGAAGCTTTGGAGGTATTGGCTTAAACGGGCATCGACGAGGACCTTTCCGTGGTTGCGCGGGGCCGAGGCGTGCATGAAGTGGAGTTCACCGTCGGCGGCGCGGTAAGCAAGGCCGACGTGGGATGTGCCGATCCCGCCGGAGTCGTGTGTGGTGATGCAGAGGATGTCGCCGCTGCGCAGGCGCGGTTCGATGGCTGCCACCTGGGACTTGGGGAGGTGTTCCATCGGCAGCCGGGCCACGCGCTCTTCCATGGCCTCGATGCCCCGGCGCACGGCTGGATTCGCGCGCATGTAACGATAGCTCTTCCAGTGAATGGTCATCTCGGTAGCCGGGTGCTGGACCCGTTGTCCTCCCAGCGAGCGGGTGAGGTTTGCCACCATCCCGCGCCCCGCATTGTCCAAGATCCATTCCTCCAGGTAATGAAGGCGTGAGAGGTAGGATCCGTCGCATTTTCCGCCGCGGTAGCGGTCGATCTCGAGGAAGCGCAGGAGAGTTTTTGGGGTCCAGTTTTCGGAGGGTTCCTCCAGCATCCGGGCGAAAGCCAGGGAGGTTTCAAAGAAGGTCCAGCAATCCAAGCCGTTCAAATTGACCGAGGGCGCTTCGATGTGGTCGTCGATCTCGAGTGTGGATCCCTTGTAGGGAGTGCCGCAGAGGGCCAGGCCGACTGCCGCGACACGGTCTCCCAGGGGCAGGTGTTTCCATTGGGGGGCTTGTTTGAGGAGCTGCTCGAACTTCCGCTCGCCCTGAAAGACGGTTTGCGCGGGCAGGGGCGCGGAGGGCGCCGCCGCAAGCAACGCGGGCGGGTTGAAAGCCATCAGGGCAAAGGCGAGAAGGAGAAGGCAAAAATGCACGCCCCCTCTGACAGCAAGGGCGCATAACCGTTCACGATGAGTGTCCCGTGTTTTTTCCCGGCCGCTGCCCCGGGGGGCGGGCTGTGGCTCAGTTCAAATAGGCCAACTCGTTTGTAAGCAAGAGGGATTGGGCGAGTGTTTCCCAGGGGGTCAGGGGCTTTCTTTCCACCCATTCGCCTTCGTTCTGGATGGGACGAGTGGCGCTGGCGCGTCCCGATTTGTTTTTATTTACGAGCCGCGCCGCCTGGCGGGCGATGGTTTTGCGGTGTTCAGGGGTTTCCGTGGCGTTCTCGAGGCCGGGTTGGAGTTTGATTTCCTTGCTGACAAATCCGAGCGCGAGCCGGATTTCCTGAGGGGTCGGGTTGCGCTGGAACATGATGCGGTAAATGGCAAAGACCCGGCCTAGATCGTCGGGAACACCCGTGACTTCGGGCCGGGCGATGATACGGCGGGCGACATCGACCGACATGGGACTGTTCATCAGGAAGAGGGCTTGCTGGGGGACAATCGTGGAGACCCTCTTGGAGTTGGGCATCTGCGGGTCGCTGAAGTTGAATTGGGACATGATGTCGGGCAGGTTGCCGCGATCGATGTAGCCGTAGACACTGCGCCGGTAACTGTAGGGTTCGTCGGTGAGATTGATGGGTTTACCGCCCAGGGTTCTGTCGAGTTTCCCGCTGAACACGAGGAGCGAGTCGCGTGTGGATTCGAAGTCGAGCCGGCGGATGTTGGCGCGCCAGAGCAGGCGGTTTTCCGGGTCGATGGCTTCAAACTGAGGAAGAGTGCGGCTGCTCTCCTGATACACCCGGGAAAGCAGGATGAGTTTGTGGAGTTTCTTGAGCGACCAGCCGTTCTCCATGAAGAAAAGGGAGAGGTAATCGAGCAACTCGGGATGGCTTGGGGCTTCGCTTTGGGTGCCCAGATCGTCGGGAGTCGGCACGAATCCCTCCCCAAAGTGGTGCATCCATGTGCGGTTAACTAAAACGCGGGCGGTCAGCGGATTGGATTTGCTGGCGATGGCTTGGGCTAGTTCCAAGCGGCCGCTGCCTTCCTTGAAAGGCTCAGGTTTGCCTTGGGAGAGCACTTCGAGGAAGCGGCGCGGCACCAAGTCTCCTCTGTTTTCAGCCTGGCCACGGATGAACACGGGCGAGTCCTTGCTGTTTTTGGCGTCGGCGACAAGCATGGCACGGGCCGGCGCGCCCGGGTGGGTGAGCTCGAGTTCGTTGATTTTCGCTAAAACAAACGGGACACGGGCGCTGACCTGCCGGGGGAGTTTTTGAGCGAAGTCCCTCAGAAAGAGAGAGTCGACTTTGGATGCGGGCAGCACCTCCAGGGGTGCCTGCAAAAGCGCGACAAGTTCGGGATCGAAGCCGGTGACCGGCTGATCGGTTTCCAAGGCCAACAAATAGGCGGCCCGCTGGGGTTTGAGCTCCGAGAAGAGTCTGGCATACAGGTCGGCCACCGCCTGCAGGGAAACGGGGGGCGTGCCAGCGAAGGCTTTCGCGACCCAGGGATGGATTTTTTTGCGGCGATCGGAATTTGTGGCGAATCGTGCAGCCAGTTCGGGCGCTTTGACGGGAAAATCCTCCTCGCTGAGGTTGGCGAACGCCCGGAACGGGCCAAAGACGGGGTCATCCGGACGCAGGTTCTTTCCGAAAATCTGCAAGAGATCGCGCTGGAGTTTGAGGGATTCGATGAGTTGATTGCGGGCTTCGATTTCCTCGGCCGAGAAGCCGCCTTTTTTAAGTCCGAACCGCAGAGCCATCAGGTAGCCACTCGCCTTGGATTGGAATTCCTCGAGTTGTTTTTCTTGGAGTCGGTAGTAAACGCCCCGGTTTTCATCCTCCAGAGCGCTCATTTTTTTCTGGAAATCTTCGAGTTGCGCCTGGCTTGCGGGGAGAATGACCGGTTTTTCGTTCGGCTCGATAGTGGATGCGAAGATGCCGTGGAGTGCGTAGTAGTCCTGCGTTGGAATGGGGTCGAACATATGGTCATGGCACCGGGCGCAGGTCACTGTCATGCCGAGGAGCCCCTTGGTAACCACGTCGATGCGGTCGTTGATAATGTCGTTTGGGTTGCTGAAGCGTTCGCCGACGGTGAGGAAACCCAGGGCGGCGAGTTTGGTTTTGTCGGACTGTGCGGAGGGCAGTTTGTCTGCGGCGATTTGTTCGAGGATGAACTGATCGTATGGGCGATCCTCGTTGAAGGCTTTGATTACGTAGTCGCGATAGGTCCAGGCGTACGGAAACCGGTAATCATTGGCACGCTGAGCATTGGGATTGCCTCCGGCAGTGTCTGAATAGCGAGCGGTATCCAGCCAGAACCGGCCCCAGCGTTCCCCGTAGTGTGGGGAATCCAGGAGGCGGTCGATTACTTTGGAGAAGGCGTTGGGGGATTTATCCCTGAGAAACGCGTCGACTTCCAAGGGGGTGGGGGGCAACCCGGTGAGATCGTAGGTGGCCCGCCGTAGGAGGGTTTCTTTTTCTGCGTCCGGGGCGGGCAACATGCCTTTCTCCTCGAGTTTCTGGAGAATGAACGCATCGACCGGAGTGCGGCACCAAGGCTGATTCTTATTGATAGGGATGGCGGGTTTTTGGAGCGGTTGATAGGCCCAGTGCAGTCGCGCTTTGTCGGTGAGCCCGGAGAGTTTTTCGCCGTTGGCTCCTGTGGCCTCCAAGCGCGGGTCTGGTGCGCCCATCCGCACCCATTCGGTGAGTTCCGCGATTTGCAAGGGGGAGAGTTTTTCACCCTTGGGAGGCATCTGCATGTCGGGATCGGTGTAGTGGATGGCGCTGATCAGCAGGCTCCTGTCTGGAGCGCCCGGGACGATTGCCGGGCCGTTTTTTCCGCCTTTGAGCAGGGCCCCCCGCGTATCCAGAGTCAGGTCGCCCTTGGCTTTGCCTCGCTCGAGGCTGTGGCATTTGTAGCAGTTCTCCGCAAGAATCGGCCGAATCTTTTTTTCGAAGAAATCAAGCTGTTCGGTCGGGAGGGCGGGTTCCCCGTGGCTCAGAGCCGGGAGCAGCCCACCGCAAGCCAAGAGAGAGCTCAGGGAGAAAACGAGCGGTTTCATAGGAGGCGTGGATGTCCCCTCAGGAAGCATAAATCGCCCCAAGTACCGCTTTTTCTCGGGTGGCTTTTACACGAGCGCCTAGTAGGGCTCGTCTCAGATCACAAGCCGCCTAGCCGGGATCCTACGTCCCCAGCTCACCAAGGGCGCAGGAGGTCGCGCAGAAACTGGGTCCAGATAAAGAAAAGGCCGCGCCAGGAATAGCGCACTTCGCCTGAAGCCATCTGGATCAAGATTCCCACCTCCACGTTATACACCACTTGGGATCGCAGATCTTTCTGAATCTCTGCGGAGATTTCGTTGGGGTCCATGACCAAGAGGTTCTCCGGGGTCACTCCGTTGGATGTAAGAAACGCTCTGTGGTTTTCGTACAGTCCCTCGAAGTTTTTGTCCCCTCGCACGTGGTTCATGTTCCACTGCGGAACCAGTTTCAGGCTGTAGGAGAATGGGTAATCCCAAGTAGTCCAAATTTTTCCGTCCTTGGCCCGGGAAGAAAGGCTGAGATAAAAAAAAGCGAGGCCGTCCTGTTCCACCATGCAGACTGCGGCCTGGGTGCGGTCTGCCGCGTTATAAAAGAGCCGGAAAAACTGCTGAGAGTCGTCCCAGTCCCATCCGCAATCCTCCAAGGACTCAAATTGCTGGAGCTCGATCTCCTCGGTGAGTTCTCCCAGAGCGGGAAAGGCGTCTTCGCGTGGGGGAGATTTGCGGCGCAGGTTTTTTTCAACGGGCAGCCTCAGTCGCCGAACGCGAGTGAGGATTTCCAGCCACGGCAACAAAAGCCAGCTCAGCGCACAGAACAGGCCCACCGTCCAGTATCCCGTGAGTAGCCACCCGGTGAGAAATGAGGTGGCTAGAATTCCGAGAGTGCCGAGTTTTTGGGCGAATTGCTGAGGAAAGCTGCGAAGCCCGATACAGAGCAGAGCGCAGCCAAGGAGGATGAGAAAATTGAAAAGCACGGAATCAGGAGGCAGCTCGGGGAGAAAAGACTGTGGCTTTCGATGCAGGCAGGCATCCTCAGCGGGCAAATTGATGGTTGTGGAGGAACGGGGCGAGTTCTTCGGGACCGAAGTCAGCGAGCACGTGTTTGCCGTTAAGTGTGAGAGTGGGGGTGTAGCGCTGGGAAGAAAGAGCGATCATGCGCTTGTAGGCTTCGGGGTCTGCTTCCACGTCGTGAAGTTGGTAGGCATACCCCTGTGCATCCAACCATTGCTGCGCGCGGACGCACCACGGGCACCAAACCTTGACGTAGAGATCCAGTTGATCGGCCATAAATATGCGCCAGCCACCTATATTGCATTGGCGGAAGCGTCAAACCGTTGCTCCGCAAGGCGCGGGCGTGGGTCCCAATGCCATCCCGCGGGGGCCGGTTTTCGGGCAATTGGAGCGCGAGGCCATCCGGGGGAAAATTTGACTTTGCTTTTTTATGGTTCCACCTAGTTTCTGCGTCGCAACAGAAATTAGCTTAGTCGAAGGTTCGGAGTTGGGGAGCCTGTCAGTGAGTTAGTGAAACTTCAGTGACGACTTGAAATCCGATGACCGGGAACCGTCACCGAAGACCTCACTGAGCGGTAAAGAAGACTAGAAAGAAATAAGTAGCATGGGCACCAAACTCTACGTGGGGAACCTTCCGTTCAACACCACTGAGCCCGACCTCCAAGATCTCTTCGCCGGAGCCGGCACGGTTAGCGAAGTTATGCTTGTCCAAGACAAGTTCACCGGGAAATCCCGCGGCTTCGCGTTTGTCACGATGTCGAGCGATTCCGAAGCACAATCTGCCATCGAGCAGTTCCACGGGAAAGCCTTCGAAGGCCGTCCTCTCACCGTTAATGAAGCCCGGCCGCGTGAAGAACGCAGCGGTGGTGGCGGTGGCGGATATGGTGGCGGTGGAGGTGGCGGCGGATACGGCGGCGGTGGCGGTGGCGGCGGACGCCGTGATTTCGGTGGCCGTGGCGGTCAAGACCGTGGCGGACGTGGTGGTGGCCGTGAGCGCCGCTACTAGGTTTTATTAAGCTCTTCGCCAGAGCGGTTTAATTTACAACGCGGTCCGGGGTTTCCCGGGCCGCGTTTTTTTTGCGCGACCGAACACCCCTTGGTGCACCCGAGCGGGGTGCATAGCACCGGGGGCGGTGTGTAAGTCTCCTGTGTGCCAGTTCGGTGGAAGCGTCGGCCCGACGGCGGGTCCGGTCCGCCGCAGGGGAGAGGCTGGCGGAGGACTTGGATCAAAAAATTGATGCGATACAACGGAGTTGAACCGCATCAGTGGGACCTCGCAGTCGACGAAAAGAGGGCCTGTTTCAAACGCGCCCTTTTAATGGTGGCCTGATCCGTCTTTCTGGTTTTTTGGGGTGGTGCCCCGGGTGTTTTATCCGCGGAATCCGTTCAATGAGTCGGCGTGTATGATGCGAGATGGCTGCCGTTCGTGACAAAATCTTTGCGAGCTTCTACATCGGCTCGTATGCAAATCCCGATTCATCGTTCCGTGACCGTTGTAACGCATCCTTTGGTCCAGATGAAGCTCACCCAGCTACGGGACCTGCGCACGGGGTCAGATGAGTTCCGTGCCCGGGTGGGTGAACTTGCGGTTTTAATGCTCTTTGAGGCCACGCGGGACTTGGAGGAAGCGGTAAGGTTGATTCAAACTCCTCTTGCCCCTTGCGAAGGCCGGACGCTGGTGCGGCCCTTGGTGGTAGCGCCGATTTTGCGCGCCGGTCTCGGGATGCTGGAGGGGATGCTGCGCCTGCTGCCAGATGTGAGCGTTGCCCATATCGGCATGTTCCGAAACGAGGAAACCCGGCGGCCCGAGAGCTACTATTTCAAGGCTCCTGCGAATGTGGCAGAGGCCGATGTGCTGGTGGTGGATCCCATGCTCGCTACGGGTTGGAGCGCCGCAGCGGCGATCGCCCAACTCAAAGCGCACGGTGCTTGTAGGATTCGCTACGTGTGTTTGGTGAGCTGTCCCGAGGGGCTGGCTCATCTCTCGCAATCGCACCCGGAAGTGCCGGTATTTACGGCAGCCGTTGATCCTGGGCTGAATGAAAAGGCGTATATCGTGCCGGGCCTTGGGGACGCAGGGGATCGTTATTTCGGAACGGCTGTTTGAGGTTCCGGGCGCGGGTGGGGCGGATTGTTTGGTTGCTGGAGGAGATGTCGCGAAGCTTTACAGTAATCTCGGAGTCCCTCCGCCACGGCTTGGGCGTATTCTTCGGTCAAACTTTTGCGAGCTGTCCCGGCGAGCTTTCGTTCGCCCTTGTAGTCACCGAGTTGGACGCGCTCCCAAACCTCGTGGCTGTTCATGACGTAGGGCTCGAGAAAGAGGACGGGGGAGCGGTAGAGGCGGTTCGCCAGAAGGTTGCGGGCCCACACGTAGGGGGTTTGGCCCACGCGCAACGCGTTTTGCCCAGGATACTCGTAGGCGGGCAAGCCCGTGGCACGGGAGAGTGCCGCGGCCACCGTCTCGGCGAGTGCCAGCTCTTCGGGAAAGGAGCGGCTGAGCAGCTTGAGGAGCATCTCGAACCGCACATCCTCGTTCCTTAATTCCACGGCGGCGTAGTTGCCATTCACCAGTGCGTGGAGATGGTTGAGTGGAGTAAACGTCGGCTTTTTGGGGTCGCCCCAAGCTTCGGCGTTGAAATGGATGCACACAGTGAGGTCGGGTTGTGACAGGAAGTTAACCAGTTCCGCCCTGTGCCGGATTTCGCTCACCCTGTAAAAGAGCATCTCACTTTCGTATTGGACGGTGTTTCCGCGCTCCGAATCGTCGGGGCCGGTGTAGGTCTCCCGTGTGTGAGTGATTCCCCGCAGCGCGAGTTGGCTGCGAGCGGCTTCACGCAGATTTTCAGGGCGTAGCGGGGTGGCTGGCCGCGCGCTTTTGCGAACAAGGAAGACCTCCGCACCCATGGCTGCCAGGGCGGGTTCGAGTTTTTTGGCGACCTGCAGGGTGAGGTCTCCCTCTACCACTGGATCGCCGTCGTTGATTTGAAACCAGCGCTCCTCGAGCCGTGCCCATTCGCCGCCGAGATGCCCAGGGTCGAGCGCAATTTTGAGTCCCCTGAGGGGTTGATCCGCGGAGACGGCGGGAAGCTCGCCGGCGCTGCGCCAGGTCCGGGGTGTTGGCTTGGCTGAGGCTCGATCTTTGGCGAACCGGAGCACAAAGGTTTTACGCGGCTCAAGACTGGTGCGGATCACTGCCTGCGAGGGTTCGACTTCGATGAGTCCCTTTGATGCGCCCTTGGGTGCGTAGACCTCCTCCAAAAGTCTGCTAAATTCCTCCGCGGTGATCGTCTCTTGGTAAGCCTCAAGCGCCGACCAGGCGGGCACCGGGGCAAGGGCGCTGAGCCTCTGAGCGTCCGCGCGGGACAGCAGGAGGATTGCGATGTTGAGTATGAGAAAAAAACAGCGCCGCGTCTTCATCGGGTCTTGAGCCTAGGCGGGTGGCGCTCCTGCGCAACTCCCGAGCCCTTTTTCGTGCCTCGCATATTCTGCGTGCCCTGGAAGCGCGAAGTGGTTCATCGTGTGCGGATGTTGAGAATCCTTTTCCTTGGGGACATCGTGGGTGAGCCTGGTCGGAGGGCCGTTATTGAGTCCTTACAAAAATTTAAGGAGGAGGACGGGGTCGATTTCATCATCGTCAATGGTGAGAACTCGGCAAACGGTCGCGGAATCACCCCGAAGATAAGCATCGACCTGTTGCGGGCGGGGGTTGCTGTCATCACAAGCGGCGATCACATCTGGGATCAGAAAGAAGTGCTCCCCTACCTGCCGACCGAGCCGCGGCTTTTGCGTCCCCTCAACTATCCTCCTGGCACGCCGGGCGCGGGTTCGATTGTTCTTGAGACAGCAAAGGCCAAGGTTGCTGTGGTGAATGTGCAGGGGCGCACCTTCATGCAACCCCCGTTGGAGAACCCCTTTCTGGCAATGGATTCCGAGGTCGCCCGGTTGAGACAGGAGACCCCTGTGATTTTCGTGGATGTGCACGCGGAAACTACCAGTGAAAAGATTGCGATGGGCCGATTCCTCGATGGTCGGGTTTCAGCGGTGGTTGGCACCCACACGCATACGCAGACGGCCGACGAGCAGATTTTCCCCGGAGGAACCGCCTTTCTTTGTGACGCCGGAATGTGTGGCCCGTCGGAAAGTTGTCTGGGTCGCGAAATGCAACCCATCATCCAGCGATTTCTCACAGGGCGCCCGATCCTGTATCCAGTCGCAAAGGGACCCGTAAAATTGCACGGGGCCATTATCGATGTGGATGAGTTGACCGGGCGCGCTTTGCGCGTGGAGCGCGTTGCCCGGTTCTGGGAGCAGTCCGCTTCTTAGTCCACCGGGACCGGAGACGCCAAAGAGAGACGCCGAAGAGCCCTGCGCACCGAGCCTGCACCGCGGCGATTTCCGCATGTTTTCTTTGCGGCGCTTTGGTCATCGGGACCGCAATCTCCGGATGCGCCGGGGGATGGCATAGCGCCTGAAGCGGAGGTGCCGCTCTCAAGCATGAAATTCTTTTTGACACGCAAGCGTTCGTTGCTAGTTTCCCCACCTCGCTTTCCGGATTAAAGAAAGGTGAAGGACGCCTGGTCGCCCGTGGGGAAACCCGCTGCGAATCAGGCTTTTTCGCCCTCTAGAGGCCGTGAAGGGTCCGGTAGCCGCTGCGGTTGAGCCCGCCTTTTAGAAGGCGTGGAAAGAAGCTGCAGCGGTCTCCTGGGAGAATGCCTGAGTAGCTCAGTTGGTAGAGCACGTCCTTGGTAAGGACGAGGTCGCCGGTTCAATCCCGGTCTCAGGCTCCATCTTCGGTCGGATCCAGTGCGTTTTCGGACGCGCTGCGAACAATTTCAAACCCGCAACTAAAAACAAACTAAAGTAAACCACCTGACCTCATGGCTAAGGCGCAATTTGAACGCACGAAACCGCACGTGAACGTTGGCACGATTGGCCACGTCGATCACGGCAAGACCACCTTGACGGCGGCGATCACCACCATTCTTTCAAAGAAGGGGTTCGCAGAGGCTAGGAAGTATGACGAAATCGACGCGGCTCCTGAGGAGAAGGAGCGTGGGATTACGATCAACACGGCTCACGTTGAGTATCAGAGCGAAAAGCGTCACTACGCTCACGTCGACTGCCCCGGGCATGCTGATTATGTCAAAAACATGATCACGGGCGCCGCCCAGATGGATGGCGCTATCCTTGTTGTGAGCGCTGCGGACGGTCCGATGCCTCAGACGCGCGAGCATATCTTGCTTGCTCGGCAGGTGGGTGTGCCTGCGATCGTTGTGTTCATGAACAAGTGCGACATGGTGGATGATCCTGAGCTGCTTGATCTCGTTGAGATGGAAGTGCGTGACTTGCTCACCCAGTACGAGTTCCCCGGCGAAAAGATTCCGATCGTGCGCGGCTCTGCCGTGAAGGCCTTGGCCTCGGGGGACCCTGCGAGTGCCGATGCCAAGTGCATCATTGATTTGATCGAGGCTGTGGATGAATACATCCCGGTTCCTGAGCGCCCGATCGATCAGCCCTTCCTGATGCCGGTGGAAGATGTGTTCAACATTGAAGGTCGTGGCACTGTGGCTACGGGTCGTGTTGAGCGTGGTATCCTCAAGAAGATGGAGGAAGTGGAGCTGGTCGGGATTCGTCCGACGGCCAAGACGACCGTTACGGACATTGAAATGTTCCGTAAGCTCCTCGATGAGGCTCGTGCTGGCGACAACGTGGGTCTGCTGCTTCGTGGCACCAAGAAAGATGACGTGGAGCGCGGGATGGTCATCGCCAAGCCGAACTCCATCAAGCCCCACACGAAGTTCAAGGCTGAGATTTACGTTCTCTCTAAGGACGAAGGTGGCCGTCATACTCCGTTCTTCAGCAATTACAGGCCTCAGTTCTACTTCCGCACGACCGACGTAACGGGTTCGGTGAAGTTGCCTGAGGGTGTTGAGATGGTGATGCCTGGCGACAACGTTTCTGTCGAAGTTGAGTTGATCACTCCTGTGGCGATGGAAAAGACAATGCGTTTTGCGATCCGTGAGGGCGGCAAGACTGTGGGTGCTGGTCGTATCGCTGAGATCGTCTAAGTAAAGTTATCGCGGGTGCGGGGCGGGCTGTTCAGGCAGCCTGCCCCGGCCTTCTGTTTATAATTCATACGGCAGTAGCTCAATTGGTAGAGCTGCGGTCTCCAAAACCGCAGGTTGGGGGTTCGAGTCCCTCCTGCCGTGCTCCATTCGCCCGATTCCATCCATGTTCTCAAAAGCTAAAAGTTTCTTCAGTGAGGTGATGGCCGAGCTCCAGAAGGCGTCTTGGCCTTGGGATTCCAAGGAAAGAGGGATGAAGAAATACAGGGAGCTCGTGGACTCCACGCTCATTGTGGTCATCGCGATGCTTCTGCTGAGTGGCTACGTAGCTCTCTGGGATCTTGTGATGGTCAACATTGTTGGGGCGCTTACCAAGTAGA
Source organism: Verrucomicrobiia bacterium (assembly GCA_040374425.1). Taxonomy (GTDB): domain Bacteria; phylum Verrucomicrobiota; class Verrucomicrobiia; order Chthoniobacterales; family Chthoniobacteraceae; genus CAIURC01. The sequence continues at coordinate 49,247 of JBEIUI010000004.1, forward strand.
AGAATAGTCATGACGGAAGAAGAGAAGCGGAGTCAGTGGTATGTTGTGCAGGTCCTTTCTGGCCAGGAGCAGAAGGTTCATGATAACCTGCTCAAGCGGATTAAGACGGAGGAGATGGGGGATTATGTCTACGATGTTGTTCTTCCTACGGAACGCGTTTCCGAGATTAAGCGTGGCAAGAAGACGGAAACGACTCGTAAGTTTTTTCCGGGTTACATCATCGTTAATATGTGGCTTTTCGACGAGGCTAAGCAGCTTGTCGGCAAGACTTGGTATTTCATCCGGGACACACCGGGCGTGATTGGTTTCGCCGGCACGAAAGATCGGCCCATCGCGATGCACAAGCACGAGGTGGACGGTCTTTTAGCTCAAGTGCGAGGGACCGAAGATAAGGTCAAACCCAAAGTGAGCTTCACGATTGGAGAGATGGTGAAGGTTGCTGACGGTCCGTTCCAGAACCAGAACGGTGTAGTCGAGGAGATTGATCCTGAGCGTGGCAAGCTGCGCGTCTCTGTCAGTATCTTCGGCCGGAGCACATTGGTGGATCTTGAATACTGGCAGGTCGAACGCGCTTAAGTCTTTAGGTGGTCGTCTCTCTCTCTCTCTCTCTCTCTTACTTCTCTTAATTTTTTCGTAACTCAAAACCCGTAAACAGATGGCTAAAGAAGTCGTAGCTCAAATTAAATTGCAGATTCCCGCAGGTCAGGCGAACCCCGCTCCTCCTGTCGGTCCCGCTCTCGGTCAGCAGGGCGTGAACATCATGGCCTTCTGTAAGGAGTTCATTGCGGCCACTCAGAAGCAGGCTGGCGACATCCTCCCAGTGGTGATCACTGTTTACAAAGACAAGTCCTTCACCTTCATCACGAAGTCGCCGCCCGCTGCCGTTCTCATCAAAAAGGCCTTGGGAATCGCTGCTGGTTCCAAAGAGCCAAACAAACAGAAGGTTGGAAAGCTCTCCAAGAAGCAGGTGTCTGATATCGTGAAGCTCAAGATGAAGGATCTCAACGCTCGCACTGAAGATGCCGCGTGCCGAATCATCGCCGGGACCGCCCGCCAGATGGGTGTCGAAGTCGAGGTTTAGTCGCGAATTGGAGGGCAAGCCGTCCTCCGTGGTCTCGCGGATTCGGTGATTCGCCCTTTCCCCTGTTTTATTTCCGTTTCGTGAAAAATGTTCATCTCGAAAAAAACGGGTTGATTTTTTGATCGCGTTGCCCACTCTGAAAGACTAGTTTCCAAAACCCGCAGGAGAGACTCTGTCTCGTTCGGACTGCAAAATTCTCATGCAAAAAAATCGAAGCAAACGGTATCGTGCCGCCGCAGAAAAGGTCGACGCCAAGAGGAGCTATCCGCTCTTAGAGGCTGTTACGGTTCTCAAGGGACTCCCCGCCGTAAAGTTTGATCAAACTGTCACTCTTTCCTTCCGTCTTGGGGTTGATCCTCGTCAATCGGATCAGATGGTCCGTGGCACTTGTCCGCTTCCTCATGGCTCCGGAAAGGTTGTTCGCGTTCTGGTCTTTGCGGAAGGGGACGCCGCCGCAGCAGCCCGCGCGGCTGGCGCGGAGTTTGTCGGCTACAAGGATCTTGTTGAAAAGTGTGTCCAGGGCTTCCAGGACTTCGATGTTGCGGTGGCGACGCCTGCGTGCATGGCTGAGGTGCGGAAGTTGGGCAAGGTGCTGGGGCCTCGTGGATTGATGCCTAACCCGAAAACCGGCACCGTTACAGACGACACTGCCAAGGCGGTGCGCGAAGTGAAGGCCGGGCGTGTTGAGTTCAAGCTTGACAAGAACGGAAACTGCGCAGTGCCCGTTGGCAAGGTTTCATTTGACGAGCAGGCTCTTGTTGATAACGGGCGGGCCGTCATTGAGGCGGTCGTCAAGGCACGTCCTGCGAGTGCGAAAGGAGCCTTCGTGGAAAATGTCGCGTTGGCTGCGACAATGTCGCCTGCGCTGCGCATTGACGCGAGTCCCTATCTGAAGTCCTAACCGGAGCTAAATTTCCATGCGTCTCGAGAAAACAACTATTGTAGAAGACCTTCAGCAGAAGCTGAATTCGTCTCCGTTTCTTTTTGTTGCAGATTACACGGGGTTGACGGTTGATAAGTTTGGGGAGCTGCGGAACCGCCTCTCCGGCGTCGGTGCTCGGTGTCACGTCGTGAAGAACACCTTCCTGAAGCGCGCTGCCAAGGAAGCCGGCTATCCTGAGTTGGGGGAACTGCAGGGCCAAACCGCCATTGTGGTCGGGGACAAGGACGTTGCGGCTGCCGCGAAGGTTCTCAAAGGATTTGCTGCGGAGTTCAAGAAACCTGCGGTGCGCACCGGTGTCGTTGACCGAGTGGTCGTCTCTGGTGAACAGATCTCTGCGATCGCGGATCTGCCCTCCCGTGAGGTGCTTCTCGCGACCTTGCTGGGAGTGCTTCAGGCGCCTGCCAGCAAGTTGGTGCGCGTGCTCAACGAACCAGCCTCCGCTTTGGCGCGGGTGCTCAAAGCAAAGGCGGAAAAGGCTGGGTCGGTGGAGTCGGAGGCAGTCGATTCGGCTGCTTGATTTCGCATCACAAACTCTTTCGTTGACGAGAGTCAGCGGATTCTCGGGGCAGGCTTCTGGTCTTTTCCCGTATTAAACAACAAACAAATGGTTCCTCGTCGGTCGAGCGGCAGCTCTACTGAAATGCTCCGATGCCTCGGGGTGCGACGATACCGAAGATAAGGAAATATATGGCAGATACTAATGCATTAGTGGAACAGCTCAGCGGCTTGACGGTTCTTGAGGTGGCTGAGCTCGTGAAGTCGCTCGAAGAGAAGTGGGGCGTCAGCGCAGCGGCTCCGGTCGCAGCCGCGGCCGCTCCGGCTGGAGGCGCTGCAGCGGCTCCTGTTGAGGAGAAGACTTCTTTCGACGTCATTCTCAAGGAAGCTGGAGCCAACAAGATTTCCGTTATTAAGGAAGTCCGGGCTTGCGTCGCCGGGCTTGGCTTGGCTGAGGCTAAGGCCCTCGTTGAGGGTGCTCCGAAGTCCCTGAAGGAAGGCATCACCAAGGAAGAAGCCGAAGAGATCAAGAAGAAGATCGAAGCGGCGGGCGCCAAGGTCGAGATTAAGTAGTTCGCATCCAGTGCTTTTCGTGCGTCCCGGCAAGAAACTTTTTCTTGCTGGGCGCCGACTGGTGCCTAACCTCTCCTTTCCTTTTTCCGCTGGATTTAAAAGCCAGCGGTAATTTTCTTGAGCATCGCTGCCGCCGATCGGATTTCAAACACAACGCAGAGACGCAGAGTCGCATGGGTTCATCTTGAGCCGCATGCGATTCCGCGCCTCTGCGTTTCTTTTCCCGACGCGAGCCGCTAACTGATTTTCGGCCCCGGCCACCTGCTGCGAGGTGGCCGTCCGGTCAAGTGCGAAACCGCGCAGCAACGAGAACCCACCGCCATGTCAGAGAGAAAGTATTTCGGCAAAATCCGCGAGGTGATAGACCCGCCTAACCTCATCGAAGTTCAGCTCAACTCCTATGTGGAGTTTCTCCAGACCAATGTCTCGTTGGGCAAGCGCAAGGAGATCGGCTTGCAGGCCGTTTTTAAAGAAGTATTCCCGATCGAGAGTTACGACGAAAAGGTGACCCTTGATTTCGCGAGTTACGACATTGGCGAGCCGAAGCTGAGCATTCGGGAGGCGATGCGGGAAAGCCAGACTTTCAGCGCGCCGCTCCACGTCACCTTCTCCTTGAAAGAGGAGAACGGAACCAAGGAGGAGAAAGTGTATATGGGCGAAATCCCATTGATGACGCCCCAAGGTACCTTTGTCATCAACGGCGCCGAGCGTGTGGTGGTTTCTCAGTTGCATCGGTCCCCGGGCATTGCGTTCGAGTCCTCCATTCACCTCAACGGGAAGGTGCTCTTTAGTTTCCGCATCATCCCCGACCGTGGTTCTTGGCTTGAGGTGCAATTCGACACCAACGATTTGCTCTATATTTATCTGGATCGTCGGAAACGACGCCGCAAGTTTTTGGCCACCACTTTCCTTCGCGCCCTCGGTTACGGCAGCGATGAAGAGATCATCAAGCTCTTTTACTCGGTGGAGAAACTCAAACTCAGCGAATCGCTCGAGGAAGAGGAGATTGCGACGAAGGTTCTTATCGCGGACGTGCGAGACGGCGAGATCACGGTTGCTCGGGCTTTCGAACCGCTCACCAAAGCAACTGTCCGGCAGATCCTCGCTTTGGGTCTGAAAGATGTCCAAGTGGTCGATACCAAGGACGACGATACGATCATTAAGGCGCTGAAGAAGGATCCCGCGCACGACGAGGAAGAGGCCTTGAAGGACATTTACCGGCGCCTGCGTCCTGGCGATCCCCCAACTGTGCCCAATGCGCGAGGCCTCCTTAAGCGTCTTTTCTTTGATCCAAAGAAGTACGATCTCGGTAGGGTGGGGCGGTATAAGATTAACCAGAAGCTCGATCTCAACATCTCGCTCGAGGAGCGCATCATGACCAAAGAGGACTTCATCGCTGCGATGAAGTATCTGATTGGTCTGCGTCGGGGTGAGGGCATGCTTGATGACATCGATCATCTGGGTTCGCGCCGGGTGCGCACCGTGGGCGAGTTGCTGGCCAACCAGTGCCGCGTCGGCTTGGCGCGCACCGAGCGCTTGGTCAAGGAACGCATGACGCTCTTTGATGTGAACATCGAAGGAATGACGCCCCAGAAGTTGATCAATCCCAAAGCCTTGAGTGCGGTGATTCGGGACTTTTTTGGCCGCTCACAGCTCAGTCAGTTCATGGACCAGACAAACCCTCTGGCTGAGCTGACGCACAAGAGGCGGCTTTCCGCCCTCGGGCCAGGGGGTCTCTCTCGCGACCGCGCGGGGTTTGAGGTGCGCGACGTGCATCCTTCCCACTACGGACGTATTTGCCCGATCGAAACGCCAGAAGGTCCGAACATTGGTCTGATTAGTTCGATGTCGACCTATGCGCGTATCAACGATTTCGGCTTCATCGAAACTCCCTACCGCAAGGTGATCGATGGGTGCGTTAGCGACAAGATTGACTATCTCACGGGGGACCGCGAAGAGCAGTTCCTAGTTGCTCAGGCCAATGCGCCGATCGACTCCAAGGGAAACTTTTTGGGGGAACGCGTGAGTGTGCGTTACCGGGGTGACTTCCTCGAGGTCGAGCCTGCGAAGGTCCATTACATGGACATTTCTCCCAAGCAATTGGTCTCGGTTGCCGCCGGATTGATTCCGTTCTTGGAACACGACGATGCGAACCGCGCCCTGATGGGCTCCAACATGCAGCGCCAAGGCGTGCCTCTGCTGGTGAGTGAGTCTCCTCTCGTGGGGACCGGCATGGAGGGCAAGGTGGCTCGCGATTCCCGTGCCGTGATTGTCGCGGAGGGCGACGGTATCGCGGCTTCCGTCACGGCCGACCAGATCATTGTCACCGCGGATGGTGCAATCCCGGAGGGCAAGAAGAAGCTCAAGCACGATCCGCAAGACGGGATCTACATCTATGAATTGCGTAAGTTCCTGCGGTCAAACGCCGGAACCTGCGTCAATCAGAAGCCCATCGTAAATCGTGGGCAGGTGATCAAGAAAGGCGACGTCATAGCGGACGGCCCCAACACCGAGGACGGAGAGTTGGCCCTCGGGCGCAACGTGCTTGTGGCTTTCATGCCGTGGAATGGCTACAACTTCGAGGACGCGATCACGATTAGTGAACGGGTTGTCAAGGAGGACATCTACACGTCGATTCACATCGACGAGTTTGAAATCGGAGCCCGTGATACGAAGCTCGGACCGGAGGAGATCACCCGGGATATTCCAAACGTCAGTGAGGAAGCCCTAAGGAACCTGGGTTCCGACGGTGTGATCCGTGTCGGGGCGGAAGTGAAGCCCGGCGACATTCTGGTCGGCAAGATCACCCCTAAATCCGAGACAGAGCTTGCTCCAGAAGAACGTCTGCTTCGAGCGATCTTCGGTGAAAAGGCTGCTGACGTGAAGGACACCTCTCTCACTGTGCCATCGGGAACCTACGGCATCGTCATGGACGTGAAGGTGTCGAGCCGGAAGGAGATCACCAAGATCAAGCTTTCCCCGAACGAATCAAAACGTCAGGCCAAGCAGATCGAGGAAGACCACGCGAAGCGTAAGGAGTCCCTCCACGAGGAGCTCACCGAAGCGCTCTCGAACATCCTGTTGGGGGAAAAGATTCCTCTGGACGTTGTCAACGCGCAGACCGGGGAGATCATTATCCCGGCCAATCGCAAGATCACCAAGACTCTGCTCCGCAAATTGGCGGGGGTCTACGACCACGTCGAGATCGATCCTTCGCCTATTCGCAACAAGATCCGTGAAATCATCGGCCAGTTCGAACATAAGTTCGCGGAGCTCGATGCGGAGCATGAGCGTTCGATGGACAAAGTGGAGAGCGGCGACGATGTCGATCCCGGCATCATCAAACAGGTGAAAGTCTTTGTTGCCAGCAAGCGCAAGCTCAGCGTCGGTGACAAGATGGCTGGACGTCACGGGAACAAGGGTGTCGTTGCTCGGATTGTTCCGGAGGAGGACATGCCCTTCCTTTCGGACGGAACGCCTGTGGACATCGTGTTGAATCCCCTCGGCGTGCCGAGCCGAATGAACGTGGGCCAGGTTCTGGAGACCCATCTCGGGGTTGCGGCAAAGGCTCTTGGCTTCAAGGTTGCAACGCCCGTGTTCGACGGCATTCACGAGAAGGAAATCTTCAATTACATGCGTGAAGCCAAGAAAGTGGAAGGCTTCACCTGGATCAACGACAACGGCAAATCGACGGTGTATGACGGCAGGACAGGAGACGCATTTGATCAGCAAGTGGTCGTGGGCTACATATACATGCTCAAACTCGGTCACTTGGTGGCTGACAAGATCCATGCGCGCGCTGTCGGGCCTTACTCGCTTGTGACGCAGCAGCCTTTGGGTGGAAAAGCCCAGTATGGCGGCCAGCGGTTCGGGGAGATGGAAGTGTGGGCGCTGGAGGCTTATGGCGCTGCCTACACTCTTCAGGAGTTGCTCACAGTTAAATCCGATGATGTCCAAGGCCGGACCCGTATTTACGAGTCCATCGTCAAGGGCGACAACTCCCTGGAGGCCGGAACTCCCGAGTCCTTCAACGTGTTGATCAAAGAAATGCAGTCGCTCGGTCTCGACGTCAAAGTCGGCGGCAAGGCGCCGATCCTGCCTCAGGGTCTTCTCTAATCCAGTCCCAGAGTTCCATTAACTAGTTATCTACCTATGTCCGAAACGAATTTTCGCGAACTGATTGGCGAGGATCGCACGCTGGGGTTTGATCAGGTCGGCATCACGGTCGCCGCCCCCGAAAACATTCGCTCGTGGAGTCACGGCGAAATCAAGAATCCGGAAACCATCAACTACCGCACGTTCAAACCCGAAAAAGGTGGTTTGTTCTGTGAACGGATTTTTGGCCCCTCGCGGGACTGGGAATGTTCCTGCGGCAAATACAAGCGCATCAAGCACAAGGGTGTCATCTGTGACCGTTGCGGCGTTGAGGTGACTCTTGCCCGCGTGCGCCGCGAGCGGATGGGTCATATCGAGTTGGCCGTGCCCGTGACGCACATTTGGTTCTACAAGTGTATGCCGTCGCGGATCGGTCTGATGATCGACATGTCCAGCCGGCAGTTGGAGCGCGTCATTTATTACGAGGATTACTTGGTAATTGATCCCGGCCAAACGCCTCTCCAAAAAGGGCAGTTGCTCACGGAGTCCGAATATCGGGAGGCATTGGACCAGTATGGCGAAACTTTCACCGCAGGGATGGGGGCCGAAGCGATCCGCCAGCTGCTCTCGCTGGTGGATCTCGCTGAGCTCCAAAAGGATCTGGAGGAGCAGATGGGCAACACCCGTTCCAAGCAGATCCGCAAAAAGCTGGCTAAGCGCCTGAAGCTTGTTCAGGGGTTTGCCACCTCGCACACCCGTCCCGAGTGGATGATTCTGGAGGTGCTCCCGGTGATCCCTCCTGATCTGCGGCCGTTGGTTCCGCTGGAGGGTGGCCGGTTCGCGACGAGCGATCTGAACGACCTCTACCGCCGCGTCATCAACCGCAACAACCGTCTCAAGAACCTGCTCCAGCTCAAGACTCCTGATGTGATCATCCGGAACGAAAAGCGCATGTTGCAGGAAGCGGTTGATGCCTTATTCGACAACGGGAGGCACGGGCGCGCCGTCACAGGAGCTGGCAATCGCCCGCTCAAGTCGCTCTCCGACATGCTCAAGGGCAAGGGCGGTCGTTTCCGGCAAAACTTGCTCGGTAAACGCGTCGATTATTCAGGCCGTTCGGTCATTGTGATCGGTCCCGAGCTGAAGCTCCATCAGTGCGGTTTGCCGAAGAAAATGGCCTTGGTCCTTTTCGAGCCGTTCATCATTCGGCGGCTCAAGGAGCTGGGTTACGTGCACACGGTGCGCAGCGCCAAGAAAATGATTGAGCGCCAGACCCCCGAGGTGTGGGACATTCTTGATGAAGTCACCAAGGGGCATCCTGTTCTTCTCAACCGCGCGCCGACCCTACACCGGCTCTCCATCCAAGCCTTCGAACCCCAATTGATCGAGGGTGAGGCGATTCGTATTCATCCTCTGGTCTGCACGGCTTACAACGCCGACTTCGACGGGGATCAGATGGCGGTCCATGTGCCGCTCTCGGTGGAGGCACAGATGGAAGCGCGCATGCTGATGCTGGCTCCCAACAATATCTTCTCGCCTTCGAGCGGGAAACCCGTCACTACGCCGTCCCAGGACATTGTTTTGGGCTGTTACTACCTGTCGCAGAACCCGCGGAAGATGGCGGGATCCGGCGAGGCCGAGGTTCGACTGCCTTTGTTTGCGACCGCCGATGAGGTCGAGTTCGCGATGACCGAGGGTTCTGTCAAAGTGCATGACCGGATTCGCTTCAAGAACCCCGATCTGAACCAAAAGACGGTTTACGGCGATAGCGCGCTCAAGGTCATCGAGACGACGGCCGGTCGCGTGGTATTCAACCAGATCTATCCGCAGGGCGTCGGATTCTTCAACAAGGCCTGCGGGAAGAAACAGATCTCCGATATCATCTTCCGCACCTACCAAGTGGCGGGTCACCAGGCTACGGTGGACATGCTCGACCGGCTCAAGGAGATGGGCTTCAAGTGGGCCACACGCGCTGGAATTTCCATCGGCATCGCCGACATGATCATTCCGCGGGAGAAGCAGGTTGAGCTCGATCAGGCTTACCGGCAGATCGCCGAGGTCGACAAGCAGTACCGGCGCGGGATCATCACCGATGGCGAGCGCTACAACAAAGTCATCGATATCTGGACCCATGCGGGCGAGGAAATCGCGAACGTCATGTTCCGGACCCTCGAGCACAACGACGGCCGCAAGGAGCTAAATCCTGTGTTCCTGATGGTTGATTCCGGCGCGCGGGGAAATCGCCAGCAAGTTAAGCAGTTGGCCGGGATGCGCGGTTTGATGGCCAAACCAAGCGGCGAAATCATCGAGCGCCCTATTACCTCCAACTTCCGCGAGGGACTCACCGTGCTCGAGTATTTCATCTCGACACATGGCGCCCGCAAAGGTCTGGCCGACACGGCACTCAAGACTGCGGATTCCGGTTATTTGACCCGGAAACTCGTGGACGCTGCCCAGGACGTGATCATCACTGAGGAGGATTGCGGAACGGTCAACGGCATCGTGGTCAAGTCGATCTATGAAGGCGACGAGGAAGTCGTCGAGCTGGCTACTCGAATTAACGGGCGGGTGAGCTGCGAGACCGTCAAGGATCCTGTGAGTGGTGCGCCGCTTGTCAAAAAGAACCAGCTGATTGACGAGGTCACTGCCAATGCCATCACCCGGATCGGCGTTGAACAACTCAAGATCCGTTCCGTGCTCACGTGCGAGAGCAAGCGCGGCACTTGTATGCAGTGCTACGGCCGCAACTTGGCGACCGGCCAGATGGTGAAGCTAGGAGAAGCCGTGGGCATCATTGCGGCGCAATCCATCGGCGAGCCAGGAACCCAGTTGACGATGCGGACTTTCCACATCGGCGGAACTGCTTCGCAGACGTTCAAACAACCTGTCATCAAAGCCAAGAACGACGGTGTGCTTCGCTTCAACGAGATGCGGACGGTTCAAGGCCTCGACGGGAATTGGATTGTGCTCAATAAAAACGGCTCGATTACGGTGCACAACAAAGAGGGCCGCGAGCTTGAACGCTACAACGTGGTCATTGGCTCCGTCGTGAGCGTGGCTGACGGGGGCTCAGTGAAGAAGGGCGACGTGTTCGCTCAGTGGGATCCTTACAACGTCCCGATCCTGACCGAGAAGACGGGGACGGTGGAGTTCCGCGACATGATCAGCGGGGTCACCGTCAAGCGCGAGGTGGACGAAGCCACTGGCGTTTTGGGCACGGTGGTGATCGAGCACAAGGAGGATCTGCATCCGCAGATTGTCGTTGTGGATGATAACAAGCAGGTCCTGGCGAGTTACTCGATCCCGGCCGGAGCGCACGTGACCGTGAGCGAAGGTAAAAAAGCCCAAGCGGGAGCACTTCTTGCGAAAACGCCCCGCAAAATCGCTAAGACCAAGGATATCACCGGCGGTCTGCCCCGAGTTGCAGAGCTCTTCGAAGCCCGACGTCCCAAGGACGCCGCAGAGATCGCGAGGATCGACGGCGTTGTCGATATCGGTGGGACCGTGCGTGGCAAGCGCAAGATCCTTGTGAAGGATGCCGATTCAGGTGCAGAGGAGGAGCATTTGGTTCCGCTCAATAAACACACCATTGTCTTCAAGGGCGATTTTGTGAAAAAAGGTCAGCAGCTCACCGAGGGGCCAGTTCCTCCGCATGACATCTTGGATGTTTGCGGCCCACAGGAGCTCCAGGAGCACATGGTGAACGAGGTGCAGGAGGTTTATCGTCTGCAAGGTGTGGAAATCTCCGACAAGCACATCGAGATCATCGTGCGCCAGATGCTGCGCAAGGTGAAGGTGACCGAGCCTGGCGACACAGCGCTCCTGTGGGGCGACCAAGTTGACAAGCTCGCCTTTGAGAAGGAAAACGCCTCTGTGATTGAGAAGGGCGGCAAGCCCGCTGAGGCGGTTCCTGTTCTGCTCGGTATCACAAAGGCCTCGCTGGAAACCGATTCGTTCATCTCGGCTGCTTCGTTCCAAGACACCACCCGTGTGTTGACGGAAGCCGCGACGCTGGGACGCATCGACTATCTACGCGGGTTCAAGGAGAACGTCATCATGGGGCATCTGATCCCGGCCGGGACGGGATTCCCTGCGGTGCGCGACATTAAGCTCGTCAGCCTGGGTGAGCCCCTGCTCGGCGAGTCGCCCAGTGAAGAGCCTGAGCCCGCTGTCGGCTAACCTCATCACATTCGTTTAAACTTAATTGGCGCCCGGTGGACTTGTTCTGCCGGGCGCTTTTTTTTGGGTGCCCCCGGCCTGTGACGGGTTCGGTGAGAATCCGGCTCGCCAGCAAACACAGGACCGTGCGAAGCATTGGACCATGTCAATTGCAACGAAGACCGGTGATGACGGTTCCACGGGACTCATGTTCGGCAGGCGGGTTTCAAAAACCGATGTGCGGATTGTCGCGAACGGGGCCTGTGACGAACTCAATGCGGCGCTTGGAATGGTGCGTGCGTTTTGCAGCGATCCACTGGTCGTGGAACCCATTTTGGGCGTGCAAAAGGAGCTGGTGGCATTGATGGGCGAGATCGCAGTCGAGGAGCAGGATCGCGCCCGTTACGTCGACGGCGGGTATCCCCTCGTGGACGCGGCAATGGTGAGCCGTCTGACTGACGCGATTGATGACTTGGAGAAAAACCACCGGATCAGTTTCAAGCGCTGGGCCACACCCGGGAGCACGCAGGCGAGCGCCGCGCTTGATTTGGCTCGAACGGTTTGTCGCAGGGCCGAGCGCGCGTTGGTGGAGGTTTCGGAACGGGGGCACACGGTCAACCCCGAGAGCGTCCGCTACCTCAACCGGCTCTCGGACCTTTGCTGGCTCTACGCCCGGTGGGTCGAGACGAAGGCGGGCCTTGCGTGAGAAGCCGCTCGGCCTTCGGTTGCGGCGGGGCTATCCGGAGAAAAGTGGGGGCGAACTGCTGATTTGTTAAAATCCCCCTTGCACTGATTTTGTAGCTGAGGCATGCTTCGCGCCCTTTTCCAAAAAGCACGCCCATATTATGTCCACTGAATTGATGACGGAACTTCTCGAAGCGGGAGTCCACTTCGGCCACCAAACCAAGCGCTGGAAC
>JBEIUI010000122.1:0-9765 GCA_040374425.1 Verrucomicrobiia bacterium
CACACCCCGGTAATCAATGCTCATATGGCCCGCCTCCCCAGCCCCCATTTGAGCCCCCCGATAAAGCTGACCGTTGAGGATCAAACCCCCGCCAACGCCTGTCCCCAGCGTGATACACACCACGTGCCGACCTTCCCGGGCCGCCCCATACTTCCATTCCCCGTAGGCCATCGCGTTGGCGTCGTTCTCCACTGTCACACAAAGCCCCGTGTCGCGCTCCAACCGATCCCGCAACGGCACGTCCACCCAGCCCGGCACATTTGTGAGCTCATGCACCACCCCTTGCGCGCTGTCCACGATCCCCGGCAACCCAATCCCCAGAGCACACACGTCGGGTGCCGCGCGCCGCAATTCGGCCACCACCCCCAGGAGTGCCTCCAGCAAAGGCTCCGCCCCGGAATACTGCGGGGTGTGAATCAGGGCACCTCGCTGGAGGATCTGGCCGTTCCGAACCAAGCCGGATTTGATGCTCGTTCCTCCAAAGTCGATGCCAATCGCTGAGTGCATGCCCCCTTTTTCTCCAGAACCCGGCCCGGAGGGGAAGACTCAATGCCAGAAAGATTTCTTATCCCAACATCGCCCCCGGAATCGGGATGCCGTATGCAGAGATCACTTTTAGTCATGACTCTCCTTGCAATCGATACCTCCACCCAGCGCGGCAGCGTTTCGCTGCTGGAGACGCCGCCCGAACCGGCACGCGCTTCCGCCGAATCCACGGTTCTTTTTGAGGAACATTTTCTGGCCGACCGCAGCCACAGCGCCTCCCTGTTTGCCGCCTTGGAAAAGGCCCGGACCCTGGCCCATCGGATCGATCAGGTAGCCGTCGGACTGGGCCCGGGTTCGTATGCCGGGGTGCGCATCGCCATCGGCGCCGCGCTCGGGTTCGAACTGGGGCTCGGCAGCGTTCTCCTCGGGCTGCCCTCCGTCGCAGCCCTGGAAACCGAGTCGGCGGAATACCTCGCCATCGGAGACGCGCGCCGGGACACTTTCTATTTCACCCGGGTCCGCGACGGAATCTGCGTGGAAGGCCCGTTGCTGGCCTCCGACACGGAGCTGACGCACCGGCTGGAGGCGCTGCCGGATCTGCCTGTGTTTGCCTGCGAGGTCTTGCCCAATTTTTCAAGGGCGACGCTGGCGCTCCCCTGCGCCCGTCGGCTCGCGCAACTTGCCGCGCGCAACGCCGGCATCGTCCAGCGCGGGAACCTCGAACCGATTTATTTGCGGGACGCTTATATCACCTTGCCCAAGCATTCCCCGCGGTGAGGGACGGGGCAGGGGCGAAATGAGAGCGTCGAAGAGAACCGCTCCGCGAGGCCGGAAGCCCGCCTCGATGCCGAAGGCATCGCGGAACGTAGCCGCTGGTCGAGCGAAGCGACACCGCCGCACCCCGGCAGGGGTGCCAGGGTGGATGTAACAGCGCCTCAGCGCGCACCGGGTTGCACGGGCCAGCGGTCCGTCCGGAACGGCAACGCGGGCAATCCCGCGCCGTTGTAAACGGTGCACTCTGGGAAATTCCCAAACGCATAACGCAACGCTTCCGGCTTCTCCAGACCCGGAGCTGTGAGCTCGATCCGGCCGTCTATCAGCTGGGCTTGAGCGGGAATGAATTTGCGGTCGGCACCTGCCAATTCAAAACCGCCGGGGCCAGTGAGCTGGAGTCCTTCGGCGTTTTCACGCAGCTCCACCCATGCCTTACCGGGAGCAAAGCCGATTTCGCCGAACTGAGGGCCGGCCGACACCAATTTGCGCCCATAAACATGGGCTAGGGCCCAAAGCGCAGAGCGTTCCCCCACGGCCTGTTTGTTCGGCGGATAACTCGTATGGGACTTCAGCCCCAAGTCAGTTGCGCAGATCACCCCGACGCCCGGTAGCTTGCGAGCCACCTCGATCTGTGCCTCCCGGATCATCGCAAACGATCCGCGGAACGGAGCCCAGGGCTCGGAGCCTCCGGCACCCGCTAGGGTGACCAGCCCAAAAGGCAGAGCCCGCCCCCATTCCTGCCGCCACCCCGCAATGAGCCGCTGCAGGTTGGTGGCGTAGAGCTCGGCCCGGCGCGCGTCGGTTTCTCCGTGATACCAAAGCACACCCTTTACGTTCACAGGGATCAGAGAACGGATTCGCCGCTCAAAAAGTTGGCCGGCTTCAAGGACCGGTCGGCTGTCCCTGACCAAAAGCACTTGCTCGGGGCTGAGCGGAGAATCCGGCTTGGGCGGGCCGGGTTGCCCTGTGTCTTTTGCCTTTTGGGTCTCTTTCCGCCACAGATTCATCGCCTTCTGGTGTTCCGTGAATGCGCGGCCCCATTCTTCGCCAAATGCCGTCGCTTTGGCTTTGGAATCCTCAAACGCCGGGTCGCCCTCGAAGAAGCGTCCGGGCGTCCACTGTTCTGCCGAAGCCCAACCCGCGGCCGCGAGAATCAGGCCCACTGGAGCCTTTAATTCAGCGCGCAACCGCCGGGCAAAAAAATAGGCGGTCCCGGAAAACTCGGGAGCGGTTTGCGGGCTGCACGCCTTCCACCCTTCTCCGGGACGAAAGAAGCGGATCTCGCTGTCGGTCGCCTTGGCCACTTCCTCGTCTGCGTTGAGCACCCCACCGAAGGAGCACCACGCGCCTTTCTGGAGCGTCATCACCATGTTGGGCCCACCGCCACCCAACCAAACCTCGCCCGCCCTCAGGTCCTTAAGCCAAAGGGTGTTGGTCCCCGCCACTTCGATATCCGGGATCGGACCGGGTTTCTGCGCGGGCAGCTGCACTGTCCACGGGGTGCCTTTGCCCCTGCCGAGAGTTTGCGCCACCTCCACACCACCCTGCCGAAGGGTGACTTTTTCGCCGGCAACCGCCCAGCCCCAGAGTTTTAAGGGTTCACCGCTTTGAACCACCATATGGCTTCCGAGCACCTCCGGCAGAGTCACTTCGGCCCGGGCCACCGAGAGCAGACAAAACAACAGAGCCCACCACAAAAAAAGGCCGATCCGCCCCGGAAACAGGGTCGCTTGGGGCTGCCGGGTGGGGGCCATAAACCGGGCCAATTTAGAGGAATCCATCACAGATTTTGGGGAGGGGAAAGGCGTCTGCGTAAAAAACCTGAGTTCACGTAAACCCGTTTCACGACAACAGACACAAAAATTCGTTCTTGAGTTCAAAACACACGGGTCAGGAAAAATGGTCGTCTGCCAGCTCCCGGCCGGCGCACTGCACTTGAGCGCCGCGGCGGCCAAACTCCCTCAGGCGGAAAAACCGCAAGTCGCGCCTGCCGAAGAACCCAGCGTTCCGTCTAAAACGGCGGCGCAAAGCGGGCTTGCCCCTGGCTCAGCTCGCTCAGCCGCGCACCCCATTTGTGTGCGTGTAGTCAGTGACTCAATCCTTTCTATGTTTTGAGGGATTTGCTGAGGTTCGAAGCGACAGATTTCAGAGGGGGAGGCCTCTCTGCTTTCTTATTTTGCCCACTCCATGCCCGCTGACGATGCCGTTCTCACCACTCTGTTCCTGGCTGCGGCGCTGCTCTATTCCTCCGTGGGTCATGCGGGCGCCTCGGGTTATCTTGCCGCAATGGCGTTTATGGGAGTTGCGCCGGGGGTCATGCGCCCCGTCGCCCTGATCCTCAACGTCCTAGTGGCGCTCGTCGCCACGGCCAAGTTCTACCGCGCAGGCGCGTTTTCCTGGGGGTTGTTTTGGCCGTTCGCCCTGGCCTCCGTTCCATGCGCTTACCTCGGCGGGTCGCTCACTTTACCCGGATCCCTTTACAAACCTTTGGTGGGCGCCGTCCTCATCGCTGCCGCGTGGCGCACGTTGTGTTCCGCACAGCGACCCCAGCAGGCCCTCCATACGCCGCCCCCGATCCTCCTGCTTTTGGTGGCCGGAGCGGCTCTCGGATTCCTCTCCGGGCTGACCGGCGTCGGAGGCGGCATCTTCCTGAGTCCCCTGCTCCTTTTTTTCCGCTGGGCTGAGGTAAAAGTGGTCTCCGGGATCGCCGCGGCATTTATTCTCGTTAACTCCATCGCGGGATTGCTGGGGGGCATGGCCGCCGCGCCGCAGCTCCCTGCGGGACTCCCGTTCTGGGGCGTCGCGGCCGTGGCGGGCGGTTTCGTCGGGGCCGAATACGGGAGCAAACGGCTGGGGAACCCGACAATCCGCAAACTACTAGCCGTGGTGCTCGCGATCGCGGGGGCGAAAATGATCGCCACCGCCTAACCCGGACGAACACGCTGGTGCTTGTTCCGGGCAAATACCGGTTTGGCGATTTTGTCCGGATCGGCGTCCCGCTCACCGTTCTCGTGCTGTTGATCGCCGTGCTTCTCATCCCCTTGGCTCCTGCCGCTTCGCCCGTAGAACGCCGTTTTTGGTCCGCGGACGATCAACGCACTCCACTCTGCGGGCCATCCTCTGTTTGTCCTGATCCTGAGTCGCCTTCTTGCCGTCTCGAACCTCGCTTCCGCCGCCACGGTGGAAAACTTCGCAATCGACGGCAAACCCGTCACCCTCAATGTCCCAACCAGCACCGTTCGGTGGAGACCGGGACATCCGGGGGCAACCCGTGTTCTTACGGAAGCACAGCCGGGTCAATGTAAGTGGCGTGTTCCCTGGAAAAACTCGGGCGGAAGTGGGAATCGTCGTAGCGGATCGGACCGTTCTCGTTTTCCACCAAACAAAGTCCACCCACCGTCAGCACGGGCAACGGATCCAAGACCACCGCACGGGAACGCAGGGCCGTCTCCTGCAGCCGGGTCCGCAACCAGCCTTCCTTGGCCAGGTATTGTTCCACGGTAAAAACTTTGCTGGCAACCAAACGGCAGCCGGCAAAAGTCCTCTCCAACCTCGAATATTTGGGGTGGAGGAGTTGGCTGCTTGGACAGCCCAACACGAGGAACGTCTTTCTGTTCTTTCCGACCCGGTCCAAAAGGTCCGCGACGGCTTGAAACGCCAGATCCTTGCCCGCCTCCGAGGCAAAAGCTTTCCCGCCGGAAAGGTAATCCTCCGCCAACCCACCGAAATAAATGGCCCACCGGGCACCGAGGACGACCCGATCGATCCGTGCGTCGGTGCGGAGAATCTCCTCCAGCTCCGCGTAAAACCCCTCCGGTGAGCCGATGGTACGCAGCCGCTCGGCCTTGAAGACGGTTCCGGGCATGGGCGGAGTCCCCCCGCGCGTGACAAAGAGCGCGCCCCGGCCCGTGGACCCGCTGTCCTGTAAAAGCCAGCGCACCCGGGGAATGATGTGCTGAATGTGGCTGTCGCCCACGAAAAGGGTCTGGGGGCCTTCCCCCCCGGTGTGTTTGACGAATTTGAGCCGTTCCGGCTGGATCTCCCGGAGGCCCACGAAGCTCTCGGAATCCTTGACGGCTTGTTCGATCCGCCGCAAAGCCGACGCCGTGGTGGTCTTCAGGCCGATTTGCCGCCATGCCAGGAAGCCCGCGCCTCCCATCAGCACAAATCCGGCAGTCAGCGCGGGCACCACCCAGCGCGAGACCGCATACCGCAGCCGTCGTTCGATGAAAAAATAAGTCAACACCGCGAGAACGGCAGCAACCGACACAGCTGCGAGGACGCGCCAGCGGAGGAGCTTCTTCTCATCCACCAGATGCACAAACGCCAGCAGCGGCCAGTGAAAGAGGTAGAGCGGATAGCTCAGCAGCCCCGCCCACACCATCGCCCGGTTCGAAAGCAGCCGGCGGTGAACGGGCGTGCCGGGCCCGCTTGCAATCAGCAACAGACTCCCCAGCACGGGCACCAGGGCCCGCCAACCCGGATACACCCCGGCTTCGCGGAAAAACAGCATCCCGCCACACACCAAGGCGAACCCCGTCCCAGCCGCCCAGGCAGACCGTCCATCGGACTGGAGTGCCCCGGCCAAGCCCCGGCGCTGATACCAAGCCAGCAGCGCTCCAGCCGCGAGTTCCCAAGCCCGGTAGGGCAACAGGAAAAAGGCGTTGCCGACCACGCCCAGGGATGCGGCGACACTGAGCCCGAGAGACCCCGCGAGCAACCCCCACAAAACCCATGGCACCCGGCGTGCCGCTTGTTTCCAAGCCAGCAAAAGCAACGGCGGGAAAAGAAGATAAAACTGTTCCTCCACCGCCAGCGACCAGAGGTGCAGTAGAGGCTTGGATTCCGCCGCTTTGTCAAAATAACCCACCTCCCGCTGGAACACCCAGTTCTGCAAAAACACCGTGCTCGCCGCCCAATGTCTCCCGAGTTGTTCAAATTCGTCCTGAAGGAGAAGAAAGCTGCCGCAACCCAACACCAATACCCCAAGCACCAGGAGCGAGGGCACCAGCCGTCTCACACGCCTCGCATAAAAGTCCGTAAACCGGAACGCGCCCGCCTCCAGCTCCCTGAACAGGATCCCGGCAATCAGATACCCGGAGATCACCAGAAAGACGTCCACCCCGATGAACCCCCCGGGCAACGCCTTGGGGAACGCGTGAAACCACACCACGCCGAGCACTGCCACAGCCCGTAGCCCATCAATGTCCGTTCGGTAACCGGGCTTTTCCATGCGCTACCCGCAGCGTGTTGTGCGGCCGGCATCCCAAGCCGCGCCCCCGCGGGGCCGGGCTCGACCCGGGTAGGAAGGGGGGAACAAAGGACTCATCAATCCCAGCAATGCCATGCGGCGGGGAACTCTGGCAACCGCCCAATCCCGAAAACTGGGCCGTCAAGCGGCTCAAACCGGTCACGCTCCGAGGGCTCAGGGACGCGCTTCACAAGGCGCGATCAGGGCCAGGAACGCGGCAACACAGAGGCTGAACGGAGGTGTCCGGGGAATGGAAGGAAACGCAGAAGAAATGTCCCGGGATGCCACCCCGCCCCCGGGAGAACGTTTTCTCTGTTGGGAACCTCTCAAATAAACATGCGAGGCGGTCCGGGCAAAGGGGGGGGAATGATCGAAAATCACGACGCAACCGATCAGGGCATGCTTGTTGCTAAACCCTGTTGTTCTCCAGCGAGTTAGCCGGTTTCGCTTTGAAACATTTTGTATGCAGGTCCCGGAAACGAAAGTCACCGTTCTCGATCGCCACGGAACGTTGCTGCTGCAACGGGACCTCAAACCGGGGGAATACGTGCTGGGCTGTTCGCCGGAAGCGGAGCTGTGTTTTAATGCGGACTTGGTTTGCGAAGAGCACGCGAGACTGACGATTAACTACGATCACGTCGTCATTGAGGACCTCGACTCCGCCTGGGGCACGTTTGTCGATGGCAAGCCCATCAAGAGCGCCAGCCGCCTCTGGCCCGGTCAAATGATCCAGATCGGCGCCGTGAACATCGAGTGTCGCCGGATCAAACCCACGCCGGGCCCCGACGACTCGCTTGCCCCCACGGCGGCGGCCGTCCGGCGATTGCTGCCCGAGAACCTTCTGTCTGAACGGAAATACCAGATTTCCGGCATCGTTGCCCAGGGTGGAATGGGCGCCATCCTGGACGCGACTGAACAGGTCATCCGCCGCAAGGTCGCCATGAAAGTAATGCTCAACGGGGCCGACCCGCGGGGCATTGCACGGTTCATCAGCGAGGCGAAAATCACTGCCCGGCTTGAGCACCCCAACATCGTCCCGGTGCATGAGCTGAGCGTGGACGAAAATGAGCAGCCATTTTACACGATGAAGCTGGTCCGAGGGATCACCCTGCAAAAGGTGCTAAGGCTCATGAAAGATGGCGCCGAGCCGACTCTCAGGAAATATTCCCTGAGCGTTTTGCTCACGGTTTTCCAGAAGGTCTGCGACGCCCTGGCTTTCGCCCATTCCAAGGGGGTAATCCATCGCGATCCCAAGCCCGACAACATCATGCTCGGGGACTTCGGCGAGGTGCTGGTCATGGACTGGGGCCTCGCCAAAACACTCGACGGGAAGTCCCCCTCCGATACCAGGGCGCTCTCCCCGGGCGCGGCTTTGCCCGATTGGCTCGATCCGTCCGGATCTGGCACCGAGTCAGGCAGCGTCATAGGAACGCCCAAATTCATGAGTCCCGAACAGGCGCGGGGCGAGGTGGAGAGCTTGGACGCGCGCAGCGATATCTATGCGCTGGGCGCTATGCTCTACCAAATTCTCTGCCTGCGAAGCCCTGTGAGCGGCGCCGACGCGGCGGAGATTGTTGAGCGGGCCGGGGCTGGTCTTGTGGATCCCATCGCGGCGCCCAAGCCGATAACAATCTCGCATCTGCCCGGAGGCAAGATTCCCGACTCCCTCAGCGCTGTGGTGCGCAAAGCGATGGCTTTTAAAAGGGCGCATCGTTACGCGAGCGTCTCGGATCTACAGAATGACTTGGAAGCCTACCAGAACGGGTTCGCCACCAGCGCGGAGCAGAGGAGCCTTTGGAATGACGCGGTTTTTTTGATCCGGCGCAACAAAACGGCCAGCCTCGGCGTGCTGTCCGTATTGCTGGTGGCCGGTGGGATGGGAGCCAACGTGATTAGCGCGGGCCGCCGCGCGGAGGGCGCACTCAAACGGCTCAAAGAAATGGCGCCGTCACTGCGCGTAATGGCCAACAGCGATGCGGAGTTCCAGCGGTTCCCGGCGGCACTAGAAAAGCTGGACGCGGCCATCGCACTGGATCCGGGCTACGGCCCCGCATACACCCGCAGGGCTTGGATTTACGTGGGCTTAAAGAACATGCCAAAGGCCGCCGAGGTCATCCGCGAGGCCGCCTTCAAAGACCCGGCGGCGGAGCGTATCCAACCGCTTTTTGAGCGCTTGGGAGCCCAACCGATCTCGCAGTGGAGCACCGCCGACAAACAGGATCTTTGGACCGACCTGCGGCGGTTGAACCTCGCCGGCGAGAGCCTTGCCCTGCTCCCGGAGCTCCAGGCTAGTTCTATGGACGCGCTCAATTTGATCCGCGATCGCGTCACCCAGTGGCTCGGGCGCAGCGCGCGTTCGCTGGTGGAGTTGGATCCCCTAGGCCTCATCCTGGTGAGCCTGCCAAACTCGGTCCAGAACCTCAACCCTCTCAAAGGTTTGCCCATTCAACGGCTATCCATCCCAGAAGCAAGCGGCATCAGCGATCTCACTCCGCTTGAGGGGATGCCGCTCTCCTCCCTGGATTTGAGCGGTAGTAATGTCTCGGATTTAACGCCGCTGGCCGGGATGCCGTTGACCGAGCTTTTCATCTCTCGAACCCCCGTCACCAGCCTGGAATCTCTCCGGGGCACAAAACTCAAAAAATTCTTGTCGAATTACTCCAAGGTCCGCGATTTCGAGCCCCTCAAGGGAATGCCCCTGCAGGAGCTCGCAATCAGTGTGACTCCCCATCGATTCGTCGACGTTTCCCTGTTTGATGCGGCACCCCTCACCAAACTCGCACTCCTCGGGCTTACCCCGCTCAACACCGAGGTGTTGCGGACCAAAAAGATCGTCGATCTCGATCTTTCGCATTCAAAAATCTCCAGCCTCGCGGTCTTGGCCGGCTTGCCGCTTAAAACGCTCAATATCAACCAATGCGAACAGTTAATGGATCTCTCCCCGCTGGCGGATCTGCCTCAATTGGAGGAGCTTCGTATCTCGCAAAAGGTGCGACTCCCGGACGCCCTGCGTAAGCATCCGAAGCTCAAGTGGATCATTGTGGATTCTTCCATCGTCCCTATTCCCATCGGGGATTACTGGGCGGCGTTGGACCGTCAACGGGGGACGAGCAAGTAAGCAGACGCCACAACTGGCGCTGCCGGATCGGAGTATCGAGTTCTCGGGCCTACGGGCGAGCGTCTTCATCCCTGGGTCTTCGTGGATTACTTGCCACTGAGCGTCCATGGCAGCCGTCCATGGCAGCCGTCCATGG
>JBEIUI010000095.1:0-13928 GCA_040374425.1 Verrucomicrobiia bacterium
GCCAGCACAGGGCGTTGCGGGGGCGGAACAGGGACACGGAGGAATGGCGCTGAGTTAAGGCGGATCACCGGAGTGGATCTCACCTGGAAATTTCGAGAGGTGAGGCCCCACATATCGGCCTTCAGCGGCTTCAGATATCCCAAGTTTCAGAGTAAAAACTCATGTCGGACCACAGAGAAGTCCGCTCGCCCCAAAAAAGCGCCAAATCGCCCCGATCACACAAGAAAACGCCGCTTTCACCAGCCTGTTGCAAAAGCGCCTTTGTTCTTATGCGTAAACACTAAGTAACGGACGTTTTTTGACACCGTTGGTTCCACAGGAGCTATCGGATCCGGGTGGCGAGGCCCGCCACCCATTTGCCTTTGCGGATGCGCTGATCGATGCGGAGCCCCTCGGCTTTCAAAGCAGTCAGCACCTCGGCCTCTTGGGTCTTGAGCACTCCCGAGAAAACCAGCCGGCCGCCAACAGATGTGGCTTGGGCCAGTTTCGGAGCGACCTCAATTAAAAGGCCGCTAAAAAGGTTCGCGGCGACGACGGCCCATGTGCGCGGCGGCGTCCAAGTCCGCACATCGAGTTTGCTGATGCGCACTTTGCTCAGCCCGTTGGCCCGAACATTTTCCTTGGCCACGCGGACGGCGTCTTTGTCGAAGTCGCCCGCCTCGACCGACCGGGCGCCTAGGGCGCGTCCAGCCAGAGCAAGAATCCCGGTGCCGCATCCCAGGTCAAGCAGGTCCCAGTCGCTCTGTTCGCGGCTCACGTCGCAGAGGAGCCGCAGACAGGTGGCGGTTGTGGCATGGTCTCCCGTTCCGAACGCCATCCCGGCCGGGATCCAGAGCACATGGCGGCTGGGGTATTCGGCAGCCAATGCGTCGCGGCTTTGTTTGCTGCTGGCGACGATGAGTTTGTTTCGAACTCGAATGGGCTGGCTGGCGGGGGGCTGAAGTGCGATCTCGCGTTTCTGTGGGGCGGCTTGCCCGCCAAAGGTGCGAGCCAAGGCCTCGGCCTGCGCGCGGGTGAGTTGGAATGCCTCCAGGCGGATCGTTTTCCCGCTCGCAAAGCTGGTGATGGCGAGCCGGTCTGCCACGGAACGCAGGCGCTCGATCCAGGAATCTTCCCAGCGGGCGGCGCTGAGTTTGCGCCAGGTGTATGGGTGGGATTGGGTCATTTTTTGCGGAACACGACGATGTGTTGTTGGGGTAGGGTGCCGATGGTTTGGGAGTATTCGAGCTGGGGATGGAGACCGAGCTCGGTTTTCAACTGTGCCTCGCTCATTTTGTGCACTTCTTTAATAGCCACCTTGGGGTCTTCCTTGCGGAACTCGACGAGCACCAGGCGGCCGCCGGGTTTGAGCGCCTGGATCATGCCGGACACCATTTCAAAGGGGCGATCGAACTCGTGATAGACGTCCACCAGGAGCATGAGGTCGCAGGATGCGGCGGGCAGTTTCGGGTCGGTGGTCGTGCCGAGGATGGGCGTCACCTGCTTGTCGATGCGCCGTTTGGCCATGTTTTTCATGAGCAGATCCAGCATTTCCTGCTGGATATCCACCGCGTATACCCGGCCTGTTTCCCCGGTGCGCCGGGCCATACGCCAGCTATAATAGCCGCTGCCGGCGCCGATGTCGGCCAGCACTTCGCCCGGCTGGATCTGGAGGGCTTCGAGCAGGCGGTCGCTGCCCTCTTCCTCCTCGCGTTCGGGTCTTTCCAGCCAGGGCCAGGCCGTGTGCCCCATCACCCGGGCGATTTCACGGCCCATAAAGAAGATGCCGATCCCGTTGGGGTCATGCGCCTCACGGGTCTCGTAGAGCGGCTCGGGTTTGGGCTGGGCGTCCAGCGGACAAACGGCGACCGCGGCGAGCAGCAGGCGAGGGAGGAACTTCATCGAGCCGGGAATAAAAGCCGGGTCCGAGGCTGGGTGTCGAGCCTTGGGGGGCGATCCGCCGACAGCGCGAGCTCCAGCAGTCCGGGGGTCTTCCCTGTCGCGGCCTTTCCCATCTCGATACCCTATGGAGTCCCTGTTGATGGGCTATCGCCGCGGTTTTAGTCCTCGGCAAAACGGGGGGGAGAGCGGGTCCGAATCGTTTGTAGCCGGTCTTTCTGCTCCTCAGCGTTTGGTTTTTGGGAAAAAAATGGCGTGCTGGCTGCGGACCGATGTGGCCGAGCTCAGAAACTCGAGCAGGGCCCAGTAGGTGTTGGGCCCCAGCAGGAAGAGCGCGAGCTTGAAGAGGCTGCGGATGATCCGCAGGCGGTAGTCCGCGTGGTTGGTGTTCCAGCGGTTGTGGCTGAGCTCGAGGCCCGGGCTGAACTTGAGCAGGTTCTTTTCCCGGCAATAGGCGTAGAACAATCCTGCGGCGTTGAACGGGTCCTCGCCGGTCCGGGCATGGGGCGAGATGGAGTAGACGTGCCGGATCAGCGCCGAAATGGGCTGGCCGTTGGAAAAAGTCGCGAACGGGTAGGTGCGCGGGGAGTGGCTCTGCCAGCCCTGGTTTTTGAGGGACTCAAGGTAGCCATCAAACAGGGGCCTGAGCTCGGGCCGGTTATAAAACCCGTATCGGCTGGCATGTTTGGTGAAAACCTCCGGCTGGCTGGGATTCCACCCGCTAAAATGAAAGAAGCCCAGGGGCAGGAGTCCGTTGACCCGCCACGCGCCATTTTCAAGGGAGAGTTTCCGCTCGTGGAGGTTCCAGTATGCCACGTTGAACCGGGGGGAACGCTCGATATGGACTCCAGGGAAGAGGCAGGGCATCAGGTTGAACCACTTCTGGTCGGTGCACAGCCCCCGGGCGGGTTCATCGTAGCAGGCCTCGCGGCAGCGTGTTTCCAGCCAGGGCAGGAGCCCCTCGGTTTCTGCCCGGCGGCTCAACCCGATAAAGCCGCTGTTGTGATCCCCGGCTAGGAGGAGGTCGGGTTCGCCGGGCTGATAATGGTCCGGTAAAGGGCTCAGAATATGGGGGGTAAGCACGGCCGCGGCGCTTTCCAATCGCTCAAAGATATCGTCGAGTCGGCTATAGACGAGCACATCGGCGTCGAGATGGATGACGCGCTGGTGGTCCTTGAGCAGCTGCCGGATGAAGGGGGCTTTGAGGCTGGTGATCAATTCCATCGCGTTGTAACGCATCGCGAGGGAATGGAAGTTTGCCACCGGCAGATCCCGGCCCCAGGTGACACTGACGCCTGGGGGCACGTCGAAATGGCCGGCGGGCGCGTCGACGACGAGGATGTGAAAATCGCTCTCCGGATGATGGCGCAGGTAACTCTCACGGACCGTCAGCGCATATTCCCAATAACTGAGAGTAATCGTGGTGCAGGCGGCGGTTTCTGCGGGCATTTGCGAGGTGGGGTTGCCGTTTGCCTAGAGCCGAGCAGGGGGGTGTTCCTAGGTTCCGGGATCCAAAGGGCGTTAGTCGATCGCGCCTTTGGGGAGCACCCCGTGGCTCGCAAGCGTTTCCATCACCGGGGAAATCACTTCAAAGGCGGTGTCTTCGGCGCCTTCGATCCGCAGGTTTTTGGGCGGATGCCTTTTCAGGTTCCAGATCAGATCGTTTATCTTAATGGGCCGGCCGCTCCACTTGAGGGATCCATCGCTTTCAACCAGAAGCGTCTCAGCGGTTCCCAAGTCCGCCTGGGCTTTGGACTTCGCATTCGGTGGAGCTGAGCATCCTGCGATGAGAGCGCAGGCGGTGATCGTTGAGAAAGTCCGAGAAAGCTGGGGCATACGGGGTGGGCGGGTCGCCCGGGATGCGGCACCGATTCGTTGAAACGCAAACTTCAAATACAGCTGCACACGGAATTACGGGACCTGTCGATCGAATTCTTGGAGGTGTTGAAGCCGTCCCTTTGATCAGACGCTTTGACCCCGCTCGGATTGGCCGCAATTCCACCCGTGGAGCGCGGGAAGAGATTGGAATGGGTTGGCGATCGCACAGCGGCGCATTGGATGAGCCCCATGGGAACGAGAAAAGTGGAGCCGCGCGTGAGGGCGTGGTTCTCGCCCGTCCGTGCATGGCTGCGTCCATCAATGTGGGGTGGCAGCTGGGAGATATCGGATGTTTAAATCAGGGAATCGCCCTAGCCTGGTTTTGGGGTAAGCTGCTTGTCCTCAGCGAGTTGCCAAATGCGCCGTGCACCAGAAAGCGGCCAAAGGGTCCCGCTTCAGAGACGGTTCAGAGAAATTAACTGAAAAAAAACTTCCGCAGTACAATTGAAACGTGCTACGTCCAGGCATGCCCACACACTCGAACCATAACTCTTCGGCTCCGTTGTCTTCGGCGCTCTTAGCATTTGGATTTTTAACACTGCCTCTTTCTCTCGGGGCTTTCGCGAAGCCTCTGACGCTATCGGGCGGGGCTGGCCGATTCACGGAGGCAGGGCAGTCTGCGAAGCCCGTGGTTGCGGGTCAGGTGATTCCTTTGGGGGCTTCTTTTCAGGCGGGGGACGCGGGGGCCTCTTTCGCTCCATTCGCGGGCGGGGAGGTTTTTCTTGGGTCGGGGGCCAGGGTTTCTCTAGGGGCCGACGGTGGCAAAGTTGTTGGATTAAAGCTGCTCTCGGGGGCTGTGTCGTATACTGCGACTCCGGGTGCCGCTCAGGCGTTCCCGATTGCCGTGTCGGCGGGTAGTATTTCCGTTTCGCCCGGAAGTGTGAGCGTGCTCGCCTCCGGAAGTTCTGTGCGCGTTTCTGCCGTGTCTGGGGTTGTGTCGTTCTCTGCGCCTAATCTGGCGGCTGTTCGGATCCCGGCTGGTTCAGTGCTCGGGGTGACTCAGCAGGGTATGACCCTCACTGATTTGGCTGCGAAAAAGGTGAGCGTTTTGTCTGCGGATGGGAAGATTCAGTCCACGCGTGACGCGTCGGCCGGGGAGCTTCAAGTGGCGCAGGCTGCGGCGGGCTTGGTTCCTGTCGCTGAGGGGCCTGCGGTCGCGGGTGGTGGTGGTGGTGGTGGTGGTGCGCCTGTGGCGGCGGGGGTGCCTCTTGCGGGGTCGTCCCTCCTGGGTTCCCCGAATCCGGCGAACACCATTGGGGGTGTCAATTCCCCAGCCCAATAGCTTGGTTTCGGCTTTTGAATAAAATGAGTTCTGAATCGTCTCCTGTTCTCGGGCTCCCTGTTGGCGCGGTGCCTCGGTTTTTGGTTCTCGGGCTTTGCTGGGCGGTTCAGCTTCTGGTGCCTTGTGGGGCATTTGCTGCAGAGCCGGGGCTCCCGCTAGTTGGAGAAAGTTCTTTGCGGAGGGTGGCTCCTTTTGTGGGCCAGTCCGAGTCCGGGCTTCCTGTAGCGGCTGCGCCCTCTCCGTTGGCTCCTCCTGTGTCAGGGCTTGGTGATGCGGGGCTGGCTCCCGGAGATGCCTTGGTGTCGGATGGTTCGGGTAGTGCCCTCCCTTCCCAAGGGCAGCGCTTGGATTCCCTGAGGATTCAGGAGGGCGCGCTGGTTGCGGAGCGTGAAGAGGCGGCGGGCAGTGCGATGGATGGTCCATCGGGCTCGGGCTTCAGGCTGAAGCTGGGCATCTTCGAGGTGCGCCCCCTTCTTTCCTCCTCTGTTGTGTATGATGACAACATCCTGATTGCGCCCTCCAACGAAGAGTCAGACGTGGTCTTCATCGTGACTCCGGGGGTGGTTGTGGGGGCCGGAGATTCGGTTGAGAGAAAAGAGTCCTTTTTGCAGTTGGCCTACTCTCCGAGCTTTTTGCTCTTCGCGGACCGCACTGACCTCAACGCGGTGAATCAAATGGCGGGGCTCAATGGCCAGCATGTTTTCAACCGGCTTTCGCTTGGGGGTGGGGTGCAGTGGGAAAAGTCGTTCGCCACCACGAACCGCGATATTGGTGGGCGCGTGGAGCAGTCCGTCCTGTTGCTCTCTCTAAGGGCGGGTTACAAGCTCGGGGAACGCTCTTCGCTTGAAGCAAATGGTCAGTTCCTGAACCGGGACATTGAGCAGGGGGTGGACGCCCGGGATTACTTGGGGCGGCTCTGGTTTGTTTACGGTTTGACCAGCAAGCTGGACGCGAGTGTTGGGGCGGCTTTCGGGCACCTTGAGGCGTCGGATCAGCCGGGACAGCCTTATCAACAGATTCTTTTGCGGTCTCGGTATGAGTCGACGCAGAAGCTCTCTTTTAACGCCTCCGCTGGGGTTGAGTTCCGGCAGTTCGATAGCGGCCGAACCTCGAGAACGACTCCTGTTTTCGACGTGACCGGTAATTGGCAGCCGGTCGATTCCTTGGTGGTTTCCCTCACTGCGTATCGGCGTGTGACGAGCTCGGCTTCTCTTGTGGAGGAGAACTTCACATCGACTGGGGTGTCCCTTATCGGTCGGCAGCGGATCATCGGCGGCTTGTCTTTGGAGCTGAGCGGGGGCTATGAACAGGCAGTCTACTCGTCGGCTGCAGATTCCTCGGCGAGTGTGGACCGAGAGGATGATTACGCCTACGGCCGTGCTGCGCTGCTCTACTCTCTCCGCAAGTGGGGTCAGGTCTCGGTTTTCCATCTCTATCGAAACAACGATTCGAGCCTTGACAACTTCTCATTTGAAAATCGCCAGACAGGTCTGCAGTGGCAGGTCGCTTTCTAACGCCGCGTTTCGCGCATGAAGGTGTTCCTTACAGCTTGGTTTTTCTTGCGCCTTTGTTTTGCGGTTTCGGGTGCTGACTCTGAATCGCCAGCGGCTGCTTCAGGAAACTACCGTCTCGCCGCCAGTGATATCGTCTCTGTGAATGTTTTCCAGGAGCCGGACCTCAAGACGACAACGCGGATTTCCGGAGACGGGTCGGTAAGCCTGCCTCTGATCGGCGTGGTGAATATCGGGGGGCGGACGGTGGATGAGGCTTCGTCGCTGATTCGGGACCGTTTCCTGAAGGGATACCTCCGCAACCCACAGGTTCAGGTCGTCATCGAGCGCTATGCGTCCCGATATTTTAGCGTTCTTGGTCACGTGAACAAACCCGGCAATTATGAGCTAAGGAATGAGTCAGCCCTTGATGTCGTCGGCGCTGTGGCCATGGCGGGTGGATTTGCGAGGTCCGCTGACGAAACCTCGGTGGTCGTCAAGCGGCGTAACGGATCTGGCTACCAGGAGTTGAAGGTGAAATTGAAGGGCTCGGCCAAAGGCGGCGCCGAAACCTCGTTTACAGTTCTTTCCGGTGACCAAATCACGGTCAAGGAGCGCTGGTTTTGAGTCGCGAAGCTGACACATCGCCGAACGGAATGCATGCATCCGGCGGTGTGGATTTGATGCGTTGCTTGCATCTCCTTGTCAGCAAGTCTTGGGTCATAGTGCTCTTCCTGGTGGTGTCCGGCGCTGGCGCCGCGGCTTACCTGACGAAGGCGCCCCGGATCTATAAATCGTCCGGGACTCTCGAGGTTGAGCAGGAGCGACGGAAAGTCGTCAACATCCAGCAGATCACCACGGCGGATTACCGGACGGTCGATGCTCTCAAGACGGTTGAGCAGTCGCTGACCACCTCCGCCCTGATGCTGCGCGTGATTCGATCCGCGAAATTGGCCGAGGACCCAAACTTCGCTCAACCCAAGAAAGGGGGCGCGGCTTACAGCGACGCCGAACTGGTGAGGCTCTTCTCGCGGAAGTACTCCGTCTCACTGAGGCGCGGGACCCGGTTGATCGATGTGACGGTGGAGGACCGTGATCCGGAGAAGGCACGCGCGCTGGCGCAGTCGGTGATCGACGAGTTTCTGGCTGAATGTCTCGACCAAAGTGTCAGCGTATCGAAGCGCGCGGAGCAGGCGCTCCAAGTGCAGGCGAATGATCTCCGGGTGAGGCTCAACAAATCTGAGAAGGCTCTCCAGGAGTTCAGGGAAAACAACGGTGCCGTTTCTCTTTCGGACAAGCAGAACATCGTTGTTGAAAAGCTCAAGGATCTCAATGAAAAGGCCACAGAGGCCGAGGGCGAGCGGTTCAAGCTGGAGGGCGACATGAAGGAGATCCAGTCGACTCAGACCCAGGATCCCGAGCGTCTTCTGCTTCTCGCCAGCGTGAGTTCTCTCCCGGACATCGAGCTGTTGCGGAAACAGATCCGTGAGCTGGAGGCTGAGTTCTCCGCTCTCAAAGAGCGCTACCTTGAGTTACACCCGAAATATATACAGGCCGAGAGTCAAGTGAAGGAGCTCAAGGCGGCCCTTTCAAGGGCCGTGCTGAAAGCGGGCGAACAGATCCAGCGAAGCTACGAGTCCGCCCGGGTCACGGAGGAAAAGTTCAAGCAGGCACTTGCAGACCAGGAAAAGCTTTCCATGAGCCTGAATGCCATTTCCATCCCATACAAAGAGCTGGAACGGCAGGTTGAGACAGACCAAGCGCTTTACACCTCGGTTCTCAATCGCCTCAAGGAGACCAACGTCAGCGACGGGCTGGATTCGAGCAACCTGCGCATCATCGATAAGCCGGTGACCCCCACTAGGCCCGACAGACCCCGGCCTTTTCGAATTATCGCCCTTGCGCTGTTTGGAGCACTCCTCG
Source organism: Verrucomicrobiia bacterium (assembly GCA_040374425.1). Taxonomy (GTDB): domain Bacteria; phylum Verrucomicrobiota; class Verrucomicrobiia; order Chthoniobacterales; family Chthoniobacteraceae; genus CAIURC01. The sequence continues at coordinate 8,452 of JBEIUI010000095.1, forward strand.
TCGGCGTAGGCTGTGTGATCTCTGTTGATTTGGTATCCAACACCGTCCGCAGTGTGGACGAGGCGGAGAGTCGCTTTGGCATCCCCGTATTTACCGTGGTACCCTTCGTTGAGCGAAATGAAGGAGCCCCTGAAGATGTGTTTGGGGAAAACCCCAACTCGATCCAAGCCGAGGCTTTCCGAGCCCTGCGCGCTTCGATCTCGTTGCTCGGAGGACAGCGGGACCGTCGGCTAATTATGTTTACCAGTGCGGTTCCCTCGGAAGGGAAAACTTTCTGCACCATAAACTACGCTTCGGCGCTGGCCCGGCAGGGAATCAAAACGCTCCTTGTGGATGCCGACCTGCGGCGGCCCCGGTTGAGCGTCGCCTTCGCTGAGAACGGGTCCGGGGCACGCGATTTTCAAGGTTTGACGGATTGCCTGAGCGGCCAAGCGTCTCTTCTTTCGGTTTGCCGCGAGACAGACGTGCCAGGCCTTCAGATCATCGGTGTGGGGCACCGCGCGCCCAAGCCCTTGGAATTGATGGCGGGCGAGTCGTTACGCAAATTACTCGACGAGGCACTCGCGCACTTTGATCAGGTCGTGATCGACACGCCTCCCATTAGCGCGGTGAGCGAGTCGCTCATCATCGGTCGCCATGTCAATTCCATCTGTATGGTGATTCGGGCGGGGACGACTCCCTCGCGAATTGTGGATCGGGTTCTGAAATTGCTCAGAAGGTTTGAATTAGAGCCCGAGGGCTTGGTTTTGAACTGCGCCAAAATCGGACGGCTTGGATACCAAAACTATTACTACTACGGGAATGAGAACCTTCAAGACGGCCGCGAAGCGATGGAGTGAGGTGCTTGCGCATATAAGGCTCTGTCATGATTGACACCCTTCTTCGCTCCAAACGGGTCTCTCGAGGTTCGAGGGGAGCTGATCATACGAGCTCAACGGCCGGCGCTGCTTGGCGGCCCCACTACATTTGTGACGCCGTTCAGGCAATCTCCCTTGTCGGTGATACATTAGCCATCGTGGCTGGGTTGGCCTTCGCCGGCCTCGATGTTTTTGGCAAATCCGGGGGCTCCGTGGTGGTGAAAATCCAGGCCCACCCTTTCCTTACCGCATTCTGGGGCTCCGCCGCCCTTTTGCTGGTCGGCATGTTTACGCGCCGCCATCTCTACGACCGGCACCTGCACCTGGTTCATCGGCAGTCCGGCCTCGAGGCACGGATGAAAGCAGTGATCCTCTGGTCGGCTGGGCTTCTGGCGAGCTCCGTCATCTTAAAGACAGACTTTGCAGCACCTGTCTCCCAGGTAATTCAGGGGGTTCCTTGGGTCGCCCTGATGCTCGCAGTCTGGGGCTGGGGTTTTAACTTCGTCATCGGGTCCCAATCCATCTCAGAGCACCTGGTGCGGAGGGTGATGGTGGTGGGCTGGTCCGAGGGGGCAAAAACCGTGGTGGAGCTCTTGGGCAACGATCCCACTCACCCCTATCAAGTCGTCGGCTACGTCCGAGTGCCCGGCTCAGAAAATGACGAGGCACCGCCCGCTTCGCTGAAGTTTCTCGGGGATCTCTCCCCGCTCGCGGCCTCCTGCGAGCTGGCGCGCTTGATCGCTCAGGAAAACATCGATCATGTGCTGCTCTCAGATAAAAACCTAGCGCCGAGCCGCATCGCCGCACTCTCCAAGCTCTGCGAGAACGAACTCGCCGAGCTGACTGTCATCCCCTCCTACTGGACCCTCTTCAAGTCCGGGCTGCGTGTCTCCACCTTGGACGGCGTGCCCCTGATCGGCGTCTCTCGCTTGCCCCTCGATTCCGCGATCAACCGCATGCTCAAACGTGCGGTGGATGTGGTGGGCGCTCTGCTGGGCCTCCTCCTCTCGGCACCGGTGATCGCGCTGTTCGGGTTTCTGGTCTATCGCGAATCCCCAGGGCCGATTTTCTACAAGCAACGTCGGCTGGGTCTCAAGGGCCGCGTTTTTTGGATGGTGAAGGTCCGCAGCATGCGTCTGGATGCCGAGCGGGACGGGAAAGTGGGCTGGTCCACCCGGGACGACCCGCGCCGGTTGAAGATTGGGGCCCTCATGCGCAGACTCAACATCGATGAGATGCCGCAGTTCTGGAACGTTTTGAAAGGTGAAATGAGTCTCGTCGGGCCACGGCCGGAACGCCCCGAGCTCACCGTTCAATTCAACGAGACCATCGACGACTACAATGTCCGTCACGGCGTCAAACCGGGAATCACCGGCCTTGCCCAGGTGAAGGGTTTCCGGGGGGACACGGATCTTGGTGAGCGTATCCGGCTGGATATCAAATACATCGAGCATTGGAGTCTCTGGAACGATTTCAAGCTGATGCTGCTGACTTTCTGGAAGAACAAGAACGCGTGCTGAAGTCCCGCGCGCCTCTCCTTTGTGCCTTTCGCCGGGGGGGCCCCTTCTCATGTCCCTGATCCGGTCCCGCTGGTTTTTGAATTCGGGAATGAACCTCCTTGGCGGAGCAAGCGCTGCCCTGGTCTCGTTTGTTCTGCCTCCGATCCTCGCCCGCTCGTTGCCTCCGCTCGAGTTTTCGCTCTGGAATCTGTCCCTCCAAATCGTGGCCTATCTTGCCCTGTTTGGATCCGGGATTCACCTTGCGACGGCGAAGTTCATTGCGCAGAGCGGGGATTCCCTCGACCGGCAGCGCACTGCCAGTGCGGCCTTTCTGATGGCCGGTATCGGGGTGCTGATCGCCGGGGTCGCAGTGGCAGGGATCGCGTGGTTTTATCCTTCTCTTTTTCCCGGGGTGCCGGAGGGGTTGGTGGCGGCTTTTCGCTCCAGTGTGGTCTGGGTGGGCGGGTCGGCTGCCCTTCAGCTTTTCGCCCTGGTTCCGCTCGGGATTTTTGTCGGCTGCCAGCAGAACGCCGCCTACGTCAGCGCTCAGGTCCTGGCGCGGGCCATGACGCTCGGGTGTGTCTGGTATGCCGCGGCCCGTCATGGCGGACTCAACGCTCTCACTGCCACGTATGCGGCGACGAGTTTCCTGGTCGTTCCCCTCGCTTACGGGGCTCTGGCGCGGGTTCACCCGTCCCAGGTCCGCGCTCTATGGCGTCGCCCTGAACTGGCCCGGTTCAAGGAGTTGCTGGGGTATTGCGGCGGCTTCCTCATCTGGACCGTGGCGACGCTGCTGGTCAACTCCGTGGACCTGATCCTCGTCGGGCGGATGGATCTGAATGCGGTGCCGGCCTATTCCCTGGCTCTCGCCCTGATCACGGTGCTGGCCGGTGTGATCCATGCAGTGGTCTCTCCGATGCTCCCCGTGGTGTCAAATCTCCACTCCACTGCGGAGGGGCGCCGCCAACTGCCTGCGCTCCTGAACCGCGCCACTTTCTGGTGCTCTCTGGCCTGCCAATGCGTCCTCCTGGGGTTCCTCGTCCTGGGCCGGCCTTTTCTCAAGCTCTACGCCGGACCCTATTCGGATCCCGCGTTTCCCCTCCTCTTTGTCCTGCTGATCGCCACCCTTCTGCGGCACGCCTGCTATCCCTACGCGATCTTCCTTCTCGGGGCATCTCTCCATCACCGGGCGATCTCCAGCTCTTTGGTGGAAGGCTTTGTCAATCTTGGAGCGAGTCTCTTCCTGGGCTATCGCTACGGCGCAATGGGAGTCGCCTACGGCACCTTGATTGGTGTGCTCGCTTCGCAGGTGGTATGCTTCCTCCGCACGTTTCCGCAGACCCGCGAACTGGTGCCCTCCACCGCGTCCTATCTTTACCACGGCCTCGGAAAATCGATCCTACCCCTGAGCCCTGTTTACCTCGCCATCGGAATCTGGTTTTTATCCCGGGTCATTTTCCAAAGCCCATGACCGCTGGCTTCACCCGCATTGCCGCGACTGTGGTAGGAGGATCCAGCTGGGCCTCGGCGTTGCGTCTCCGAGACACTTGGATGCGCCACCATCCCGACTGCCAGCTTCATTTTCTGGCGCTAGAAGAGCCGCCCCCGGGGCTGGTCCTGCCGGCGGATTTGCCGCTGACTCGGGTGGAAGAGCTCCGGCTCCCCGATTTTCCCGCCTGCGCCATGCGCTTCCAGGCCCATGAACTCGTCGCGAGGGTCAAACCGCGTTTTTTGCTCCGCCTGCTTGAGCAGTTTGAAAAGGTCGTCTTCGTCGATGCGCAGTTCGTGGTCTGCGGCTCTCTTGATCCCTTGTTTGATCTTCTGGACCAATCCTCGGTGGTGCTCACCCCGCGCTTCCTCCAACCGTTTCCCGAGGCCTGCCCGGAATCCGAGGTGGTGGCACTGCGCAGCGGTCACTTTCACTCCGGCCTGATTGGCGTGGGGCGGACCGGCGCCGATTTTCTGCGCTGGCTGGACGCCCGCTGCCGGGAACTGGCCTTTGATGAGCCGAGCCACGGGCTCGGGCTGGATTCGAAATGGCTGAACCTGGTGCCCGCCATTTTTCCCGGTGTCCACATCGAGCGTTCGCCCTCCCTGCTGGTGGGCCCGTGGAATCTCCACGAGCGGGATATTCGCCCCCGGGACGGGTCATGGTGGGTCAACGGCGTCGCGCCGCTCAGAATTCTGGACGTGGCGGGTCTCGACTCCGCCCAGCGTCCCGAGTTGGCGTCGCTCCTCGAGTCCTTAGCCGCCGACAATCCCATGGAGTCCATCGTCTGCGAGTCGAAGTTTGAGCGATTCGAAGACGGCACCCCGGTGTCGGCGCTCGCCCGGCGCATTTTCGCCATCAGCGAGTTTGCGGAAAGGCCTGAGAACCCGTTTGCCGCCGACTCGGAGTTCCTGCGGTTCTGCCGCAAGCGCGGTCTTGTGGAAGTTTCTCCCGCTTTGTCGGCGGCCTTCGACTCTGGCGGGCTTGGCGAGCGGCTTGTCCGGGCTGCGTTTTCCTGGTTCCTCAGGTGTTTTGGCTGCGTGCGCTATGCGCTGCTCCTCAAATACCTGCGCTTTCTTTCCTCCGCCCGGAACCAGCAGGAGTTGTTTTTTGCCCCAAGAAAGCCTGAGAAAACGGGGCTCGACCCTGAGGTTTTCGAAAGAGTCTCGGCAACGCCCGGGAAGTAGGGCCTTTAGGCAGGGGGCGAGGGTTGAGTGCACTTTTATGGTGGAGTCCGGAATCCGGGCCCGAGGCTGAGCTGTAAAAAATCGGTGCCGGTGCGTGCCCCCCGCCAAGTAGAAGCCAGCCGACAGATCCTCAGCGAAAATGAGGTCCCCCGGCACCAAAAACATCCAAGAATATGCCAGAAGAGTGGGGCGAGTACGGAGCAAGTTAGAAGTCTGCGAACAGCTCCGTGTCCGAGCGGGAACAAAACCAGACCCACTGCGGAGACTTCACGGTCAAGCGGTAGGTCACAGAAGGAAATTCAAAGTCGCTCGGTTTTCAGCTCAGGAACGACAGATCCTAGTTACCGGAGATCTTTGCGTTGACCGCCCGGGTGCGCCGAGCGCCCACGTTTGGGAGCGACGACGCCCAGGCCTTTGACGTTGGGCAAGATATAGGCGAAGAGAA
>JBEIUI010000131.1:0-8793 GCA_040374425.1 Verrucomicrobiia bacterium
GAGGAAAAACACGCCGCTGGTATCACCCACGCCGCCACCGGCACCGACATCCGGATGCGGTGCCGGGTGAAACTCTCCAAGGGGGGCATGGCGCAGATCACCCTTCGGGGGAACAACCCAATCGTGGAGCGCAACTTCCACGTGGCGGTGCTCCGGCTCAACACCGACTCTGTCACTGCCGCAGAGAACGACGTGCTCCACCCGAAGGACTCCCCGCAAGCGGCGGCGATGAAGGAGCGTGGGGATTGGAACCGGAAGTTCTTCTTCGCCAAAACAGAAAAACGCGCGGTGGCCCCAGATGTCTGGCATGAAATCACCCTCGAGCTGCGGGGCAAGGAACTCACCGCCTTTGTCGATGGCGAAAAAGCGCTGACCTACACGACACTCTGCGGAGACGTGCCCAAAACCAGCGTCGGCCTCGCCGGTGGGCGCAGCAAAAAAGAAGAGATGCGCACGTGGTTTGACGACGTGCGTTGGGAGCCATTGGACCCATTGGAGCAGGTTCCCGCCACCCCCTAACGCCCCGCCCCGATCCTGGGCCGGTTCAATCCCGGCTATTTCTGGATAAACACGCGGGCCCCGAGTTTGTTGGATGTGACGATATCGGCTTTGCCGTCCTTGTTCATGTCGCCGACCCAGAACTGGGTGCCCACGCCGCTTTCCTTGTCGATGAGATGCGGCTTGTATTGCGCGCCGCCCTTGCCGTCGCGCTGGAGTTCGAACCAGTAAAGCACCGGGTCCTCCATCGGGTCTGCGTCTTTGGCGGGACCATGGGCCCAGCGCCGTTTACCGCAGACGATGTCGATCAAGCCGTCGCCGTTGATATCGGCCAGTTCGACAGCGTGAATCTGGCTGAACAGGACACCGCCCACGCCCTCCTCGGGGGTGGCGCCCAGGAGTTTGTGCTCGGCAAAAGAACCGTCGGCGTTTTGCTCAAACCAGCCCAACCCGTACCCGTGAGCGCTGTAGCTGGTGATCACATCGTTGCGGCCATCGCCGTTGACGTCATACACGTGCATCTGGGCGCCGCCCTCTCCAAATGCGGCGGGATGAAACGTCCAATCGCTCTGCTTCGAAAGATCGGCCGGCTGCTCATACCAGCCTGCTTTTTCCAGGAGATCGACGCGCCCGTCGCCGTTGACGTCGCCCGCGCCATAGCCGTGGGTGTATCGGAAGAATTTGAGGTCGTTCTCCCGGGACTTGGGCGTGATGGGACGAAACCGCGCCTTGCCCAGAGCCTGCGTCCAGTCGATCTCGGCAAAACCCAACTGACCACCGCTGCGGCCCTTGCTCTCGGGTGGTTTGACCAGGTCACTCGAATGCACCAGCAGCTCTGGTTTGCCGTCGCCGTTGACGTCTTTGAGCCCGGGCGACTCCCCGTCGGCCACATCAAACACGTTATACTGCGCCCAGTCGGCTTCCTTGCCCTGCGGATTCACAAACACACAGGCGGGTTCACCGGGCAGGCCATACACCAGGAGATCAGCCCAACCGTCTCCGTTGAAGTCGTAGCTAAACTGGACGAAGTAATCCGAGTAACCGGTGGCCGGGTTATAAGGCGTCTTGCTCGGGCCGGATGGATTCACGCGCTCCGGCGTGTAACCCACGCGTCTCTGGAAATCCGGCCCGAACCACAGAAAACGGCCCGCGGCGACATCCATGTGGCCGTCTTTGTTGAAGTCCCCCACCGCGCAACCCTCCGACACAAATGTGTCTGTGAGCGTCTGCTTTTGAAAGCCCACTTCGGCCACGGCAGGCAGGGCGAAAGCCGACAACAATAAAAAAAACAGCGGGGATCGGGGGGGGATCAACATGGCTCTAGGATGGGGTTTGAGATGCGCGATGGAACTGAATCAGTCCCGGATCAGCAATTTAAAAAACACGTCCCCAAAGCGCCTCCCAGGAAGCGCCCTCCGGCGCGTTTGCCCAAACGACTTCAGACCTTCCTGCGCGGGCCCCGGGCCCGCGATGCCGACGCGGTTTTTCCTGCCGCCTCTTCTGTTTTTTGCCGGGCTGCTTCGCATGTCCGCTTGGCCTCGCCGGCCAGCATCGCCACGGCGGGATGCTCAATCCGGCGCTCCGCAGTAATGATGTAAAGGTGCATGTCGCACTCCTTTGTCTGCCCCAACGGAACAAAGCCGTAACGTTCGATGGCCTCAGCAAGCACCAGCGTCGGCACCACGGTCACACCAATGCCGTCCGTTGCCACGATCTTGGCCAACGCGGCGTCCTCGAACTCCCCCACCACCTCCGGCGCAATCCCCGTGGAACGAAACCATTTCTCGAGATCCCGCCGCAGCGCGGTGTTCTGCGTCGGCAAAAGCATCGGCGCGCCGTCGAGGTTTTTCGGGAACCGCCCGACCAACGTCTTTGCGAGGCCCGGGACCGCACAGAAAGTGACGCCCGAACTGCCGATGGAATGCGTGAAGGTTTTGACCTGGGAACCTGCCGGGGGCGGTTCGTCGGCAAAAAGTGCGTCGAGCCGGTGGGCTCCCAGCTGCCCGATCAGGTCCTCCAGCTTTCCTTCCCGGCAGGTGACTTGGATCCGCGGTGAATAGGAGAACGCCGGACGCAGGATTTCGAGAGTGAGCAGCTTTGGGAAGGAATCCACGACCCCGACCTGCAAACTGACGGCTCGTGCGGAAGGGGCGCGTTTTGCGGTGGTGAGCAGTTCCCTGCCCAGCGCGAAAATCTCGTCGGCATATCCATAAATCAAACGCCCAAAATCCGTCAGCGCAATCGAGCGCCCGCTGCGCCGGTAGAGTTTCTCGCCCAGAGCGGCTTCCAATTGTTTGACCTGGGCACAAATCGATGGCTGCGATGTCCGCAATTTTTCTGAGGCCCCGCGGACGCTGCCCTCCTGAGCGACTGCATGGAAATAGCGCAGATGATGATAGTTGAGCCACTCCGGGACTCGATCGCTTCCTTCCATAAAAAGTAAGAATAGCCTCCCGGTATCGGGTTTGTCGAACTCTCAAAACCGGATCCCGCAGGTTCCGCAATGGAACCCACGCTCGTGAGCCGGGCCGCCCCGCGCTTCCGGGGCAAGCGGATCAAATCCAACAAAGGAAGCCCGTCCAAGGATCCAGCGCAGCCCCGCGCAGTGCTCGCGCAAAACGCCCGGAGCCGGCTCAATCCATGCCTTGGCGCAACTCGACGAGGATCTGATCAAACGCGTCGACCCGGACAAAGCCCAGGCGCGGGAACTCCAGGTCGAAGATGACAAACACGGCGCCGGCAATGATCGCCGCGAAACCGAAGCGATGAATGAAGCTGCGCTTTTTGCCTCCGGCCATTCCGTGCCCGGCGAGCAAAGCGCTCGTCAAAGAGACCACGGCCAGCATCACAAAAATCATGGCAGGCGGATGGGTCTTGACCGCAGCGGCCCGCGTGGAGGCAATGTCGAACATGGCATTCAAAGAGGGTAGCAGCAGCATGGGGGCCGAGGCCGAGCCGCCTTCCTGCAGGGCCGCCACAGCGCGGCTCCAGATTTCCGCCTGGATTGCGTGGGACTCGGCCAGCGCAGCGAACGCCGCTTTCTGATCCGGCAGTTTGCGGTAGGACGCGAGCCGGGCATCCAAATAACGCCGGAACTGCTCCTGCAGCTCGGCTCGGGGACGCGCGGGCAGGAGATCCAGGCGCAGCCATGCTGTACCGATGTCGTTTGCCTCCTCGACGATCAGCGCGCGCCTCCCATCAAACCGCGTAGCCGCGCCTGAGAATGTGAAGGCAATGAGCAGCCCCAGCAGCCCGAACACTGCCCCCTCGACAGAGCCGACGCCGTCCCTGGCTGCGTCTGGATCCTGGGCGAGACGGCGTTTACCCCAACGCCAACCGGTTTCCAGCAAGGCCAGCATTCCAACAAACAAAACGGCGGCGAAAAGGCCGCCCACAAGCACTTGGTTCATAAGAGGGTGAATTGCGTCCGGGACGCCGAGGCAGCCTCGGCCTCGCACCGGCGAGCGTGTTTGGCGTAAACAGCCATCACCAGCGGCGCCAACAGGGCGTAACAGGCGATGGCCGGCAGCGTGTTTTTGTTACGAAGATATTGTCCTGAAATCAGAAGCGCCAATCCCACGTGACGATTAACGTTGCTCACCACCAGGGTCTGCACCCCCGGGGTCTTGCTGCTCAGTAGCATCCGGCTCACCCCCAGGCAGCCGCAAGCCAGCCCGAGCGCGGCCACAAAAACCCAGGGGCTGATTTCCCTCAAAGTCGGGCCCAGCTTCCACAGGAGCCCCAGGATCGTCACGGTGAGCAGGCCGTTCCCCGCGACGTTCAACACACGCCGCACCCGGGTGGCGAACCTGGGCGCCCAGCGCATCAACGCCATGCCTGTGAGCAAAGGCAGCAGCTGTTGCTTGGCGATGACCCCTAGCAGCGCGGCTGGCGGGATCCAGATTTCGCGGTCATACAGTTTTCCCGCCATCGCAGCCAGAGGCGGGATCATGAGGGGAATCATCAAGGCCCCCCAGACCTGGTAACTGGCGGCAAGCTGCAGATCGAAGCCCCGTTTCGCCACACCCCGCGTCATGAGCGGCGCTCCCGGAGCGATGGCAATCAGGAACAGCCCGGCGGTGGTGGCCAGGGTCACGGGCAGCAAATGCCCCAGTCCCAGAGCCAGCAACGGGGGGAACAAAAACGTGGCAAATAAAAGGCGGGTCCAGGTTTGCCACGTGAGCCGACGCCAATGTGAGACAAGCGCCCCGAGCTCCAAACTCATGCCCACCGAGAGCATCAGCATTAAAACAGCGATGGGTAAGAGAGCTTTCACGGGAGCAATGGGATCCGTCCACGAGCGGGCGGCGAGATCCCCGGGTTCTGTATCGGTCGGCAGCCTGCCTGCCAACCCTGGAGCATCGCCCGGCTTGAACGCACAGGGGAGATCCGGACGGCTGGTCGGTAAAAAGGACGCCATGGACGCGCGTCTCCTGCGGAGGGAGCGCAACCCGGGTTGCGTCACCAAGCTTTCAACGCGAGATGAAAAGATCTAGATCCAGCAGCTCCGCTTCACGCTATGCCACCGATTCCTGAAATCCTCCAAGCTCTTCCTGTCATTCTCTCGCTCATCATCATCGAGGGATTGCTCTCGGTGGATAACGCGCTGGCAATCGCCGCCATGGCCTCGCATTTGCCAGGACGCCAAAAAGTGCTCGCCCTGCGCTGGGGGATTATCGGCGCTTACGCCTTCCGCGGGGTGGCTCTGGCGTTCGCTTCCTTCATCCTCCACAACCCGTGGCTGAAAATCATCGGCGCCGCGTATCTCATCTACCTGATGGCCCACTTTTTCGCGGAAAAAGCCCGGAAATCCGCGTCCGAGGACGGAGGCGAGAATGGCGGGCTCCACGCGACCGCCCTCGCCTCCAGAGGTTTCTGGGGGACGGTCGCCTCGATTGAGCTGATGGACCTGAGTTTGAGCGTGGACAACGTGGTGGCAGCCGTCGCGATGAGCCCCCGCCTTTGGGTGGTCTGCACCGGGGTCTTTATTGGCATCCTGGCGCTGCGTTTTGTGGCCGGGATCTGCATCAAGCTCATTGAGCGGTTCCCGGTGCTCGAGAGCGCTGCGTTTCTGCTTATCGGTTACGTGGGCTGCATCCTCGTGGCGGAACTCACGGCGCACCACGTCTTTTCACTCGCCACGCCCCTTCACGTGTCGGCCCTCCACAAATTCCTCGGAATCGCGATCATCCTCAGCCTCTCCATCGGGTTCTCCGAGTCCCGCGCCCTGCGCTCGTTCCTGAGTCCCTTTCTGAGGCTGGGTCGCGCCCCACTCATCGCCTTTGCCAAGGTGTGCAACGTCTTTTCCAAGACCCTCCTCACCCCGGTTCATCTCGTTCTGGCACTCTTCAAACGCAAGGAGCCGGTCGCAGAGCCCGGACCCGACCTCTAAAGATCCGACGGCGGCAACAGCGCGCCCGACTCCGCCATCCCGCGGTCCCGGGGCTTTCCAACTCTCCCGCTCCCCGTCCCGGGAAACCGGCTGGCTGATCGGGCCGGAGACCTTTGAACCAATCTCGGCTCCGAAAGGTGGGACCCCCTGCGGATGTCCGACGTCGCCCGGCAGACTCCGGCGATGATCAGAAACCGGACCTCAGACAAATCCACCGGCGCGGAAGAGCCGACGATCGACGGGCCATACGCCGATTGCGCGCTGGAGTCGTCTTTCCCGGGGCAAGGGAAACCTGCAGGACTATACGGCGGGGTGAGGGCGAGCCTATGAGTCGGCAGCAGCCCTTCTTTTGCGACAGGTTCTCCCGAGAAGAATACGTGGCCGTCTCGCACCTAAGACGCGGCTTCCGGGGGGGCGAACATTACCGTTTCCCCCATTACGAGCCGGTTCTGTTAAATCCCAGCGCTGTTTTCGGCGGGAACACTGACCTGCGGCTTCCGCACGAAACCTCCGGCAAGTCTCAAGGGCCCGAAAGGAAGTCGCCGGAGGTCAGCAAGCCCCTGTGGGCTTTTGCAAAGCACATCTACGCGCAGGCGCTGGCGGACACGCTCAAAAGGTTTTTCCGTCTGGCCTGCTTTCGTTGGCATACCGGGCATCCCAACTTCCGATTCCTCTCGCTGGCTCCGGATTTTGTCGCTGCGGGGGACTTCCTCCTCGAACGCGCCGCCCAACTCTGCGAGAGCCCTGGTCCGAGACAAACCGGGCATTTCGCTTGGAAAGCCATCGCGGATTTTTTTCAACGGCCAACACTGCATCAGGTGGAGCTGTTAAACTACTGGGATGCGCTGCCGGCCGCAGCGCCCCGCGATTTAGAAATGATCCACCGGGTGTCTCATCTCGACGTCCAAGGCGCGTTGGCGCTGGTGGCCTCCGGTGCGAACATCAACGCATTTGATCGCGCCGGGAAAACGGCCCTCATCACACTCGCCCGGGCCACGCCCTGGGATCACATTGCGATGGACAAGAATTACGACCAGAAGGTCAAAGCCCTGCCGCCGCTGACTCAGGAGCAACGGATCCGAATGATCGCGAGGCTTCTGGACGCCGGGGCACGGATCAATCTGGCGTTTTATGAGCAATGCGACGCGTTGATCGAGGCGGTGCTGGCCGGCGAATCCGAGACGGTCCGGTTCCTTCTCTCAAAAGGGGCCGACCCCAACTACAACCCTTGGCCGGAGGAGCAACCCGCGGTCGTCTCCCAAGCCCTGCGTTATGCTCAATCCGGCGGCATCCAGCGCCCTCACCGGCCGGGCGCAACCGAAGACATTCTGGACGCACTCAGGGACGCCGGCGCTGTTGAATTTGCTGGGCAAGAGGGGGGCCTGTTGGGGACAGGGGGCCTGTTGGGGACAGGGGGCCTGTTGGGGACAGACAAACTGTAGACAAACCCTGGAGTTGGTAGACACCCGGCGTTGCGGTGGTGCTTCAATAGAACCTCCGTCCCCGATTGGCTTTCCCCATTGGTGTGTCCCTTCCAAGGTGCGCTATTGGCTTTCCCCTCGTCTGACCGCAATGGCGCGCTGGCGAATGGCGCAGCCCCTGTCGGCTTGATTTGTTATTCCCAAGCAGTTCAACATCCGAAACCGCTGTGACACGCGTTTCCATCGATTCCGACATGCTCCGCCTGATTTCCAGACCATCCTCTCTGTTGCTGATCCTGTGCTTTTTCGGCGTTTCTCACCTTCACGCCGTGCAGGAAGCGGTATTAACAGCCGAATTCCAAGCCCCAGTGTTTCTCCAAGGGCGCCAGGTCGGAACGATGAGCTTGGGAATCGGCACTAGGGTGGTTGTGCTCAGCAGCACTGCAGACGCTTTCGTGGTCCGACGGGCCGGCTTGGAGCCGTTTAAAATCCCGCGCTCGGGCCTGACGCTCGACCCTGCGGCCACCCCTGCGGCCACCCCTGGGACGGTCCTTGCGACTACGCCGGTTCCGACACCCAAAGCGCCGCTGGTGCAGCTGAGTCCGGGTTGGAACACTGTGAAATTCCCCAAGCTGCCTGCGCCGCCAGAAAAGCCAAAGTGGTTTCCCTATGACTTCCAGCCGGACCAGGAAACATTTCTCATCTATCTTCCCAAGAACCATTCCGGACCCTATGGCGTTCTGGGATGGACCAATCCCGGCGATCAACTTGCCATCCCGAAGAAGTTCGAACCACTGTTCGAGGAGTTTGGGATCGTTGCAATTACCGCCGAGCGCTGCGGAAACAAGCAGGTGTCCGAGCGACGAGCGGGTTTGCTCGTGAGCGGCATGATGGCGCTGTCTGAATGCGTCAGAATTAACCGCGAACGCGTCGTCTTAAGCGGTTTGTCAGGGGGCGGCCGGCTTTCCGCATTGGGATGCTTTGTGCATCCGGAATTCTTCACGGGCGCGGTCTCGTGGTGCGGCGGGAATTTCCACAAAGATTACCCGGATCTGGAAAAGGAGAACTACGTCCATTACGGGATCGCCAAGTCCCACAACAATCCCGATGCGGTGACGGCCAAGAATGTCTCCGATGCGCGCCGGAAAATCCGGTTCGTGATGGTCACAGGTGAAAAGGATTTCAATTACAAGGATTCCCACTCCATCGAGGCGGCGATGAAAAAGGACGGCTTTAACGTGCAGCTCATCGACGAGCCGGGACTCGGGCACACCGTGGGAAGCGTTGAATCAATGCGCCGGGCCTTGGATTACGTCCTGGGCGAGCGCTAGCCCGAGTGCCACAGTTCAAAAGGTCGTTTCGCTGATTTCTTAGGAGCCAATGGGGGACAATAGGGGCCAACGGAGAGGCTGTTGGGGACAGACAAGAATGGCACTTTTAAGGGCAGCAGCGGGGCCCTGCTCAAGGCCATCAACGGACCGC
>JBEIUI010000028.1:0-32407 GCA_040374425.1 Verrucomicrobiia bacterium
CACCGGTTCTTTTGGCCGTAAAGGCACCTCGAAGCCCAGCAAACGCAGCGCGGCTCCAATGCAGCGCTCGGGGAAAATTCCGTATCCCTTCTACCGATTGCGGCTCACCACGCCCCTGTTCTGAGGCAGCCGCTTTTTGACACCGTTGACCTCAATTCCAAGTTGCCCCACGCCTTTTGTGTGTGCCCCACGACCTCAATTTGTGACACCGTTGACATCACTCATTTCCCCCAAGTTCCCCCTCAGAAAAGTTACCGCCCGCAAAGTGAAGCTGGAAAGTTGAGGTGTAGATTCCTCTGGCGCTGCTTGGCTGGGCGCGGGCCAGCCGCTGCTGGCGTAAGCCGGATTATCACCGCGATCCCCGTGCGGACGCCGTTTTCAAGTCGGCGATGGATTTGGGGCTTGCCGACTTAGTTTGTCTGGAAACGGGGCTCCATTCATACCCACCGATACGCTCCACCAGATTTTGGTCGATTAGCAGAGGACACCCGGCTTGGGTGTTCTTTGGGGTCAGTCTTTGTCCACGGAGAACTGTCTCAATTTCCTGCTGAGTAAGGCGGCGCTTTATGAACGTTCCCTCGCCAGGGCCACCCAGCTTTACAAGCCAGCAACCTCAGGAGCTTTTTTGGAGTCCACAAAAAACATCTCAATTTCCCCCTTGTTCTTCGCAGCGATTTTTCCCCGGGGAGTGCAGTTGAAATGATCTTTGACCAGGCTCCAAGTGCTCTGGGAAATGTTGATCTTCCACACCTCCCCCGTGGTTTCCATCCGGGAAGCCGTGTTGACGGTATCGCCCCAGATGTCGTAGGCGGCCTTTTTGAGGCCGACTACGCCCGCAACGACGGGGCCGGTGTGAATCCCGATCCGCATTTCGAAATAGGGCGCGCCCTGGGCTTGTTTCCGCTTTTTGAGATCGGCCATGAACTCTTGGAAATCCAGCGCTGCCAAGACTACGTCCACGGCGTGTGTGGTGTTGGTCGTGGGCAGGCCCCCGGCGCATAGATAGGAATCGCCTACGGTTTTGATCTTCTCAATAGGGTAACGGGCGGTGATTTCATCAAACGCCCGAAAACAAAGGTCGATTTCCTCAACGAGCTGCTCGGGGCTGAGTTGTTCTCCGATTTGGGTGAACCCTTGGAAGTCCGTGAACATTACCGTGACCGAGTCGTAAGACCTGGCCGTCAACGCGTCCGCCAGTTTCAACCCCTCTGCGGAAGCAACTGCCGAGGTGTTCACCGGCGGGCTGTTCAAGGTCTGCTTGCCGGCAGCGTTTTTGCTCTTTTTTTCAGGAAGTCCGGAGGCCTTGAAGATGGCTCCTCCGAGGGTGGTTTGCAAAACGCTCCGCAGGTCTTCAAGTTCTTTCCGTAGTTGGTAATTCTCCGTGCGCAAATCCTCCATTTCGAGGGAGATGCGCTGATCATTGAACGGGGATTCCATCAGGCTCCCGAGTAACATTCTCATGTGTGAGGGCAAGGTAATTTTCCTTAGGGATGTTTAGATTGTTTAGTTTGTCTCCTCGTTTATCGGCACAAGTGCGACGGCGTTTTAGGACAAATGTATGCTGCTCCCGTGGTGGGCCGGGATTCTTCGGTGAATAGCAGGAGAACGACTCCTGCCACCTGAAAACACGGTGTCGGCGGGCCTGCTAGGGCACGGGCAATCAGCCCAGGCGCATGAGCCGCTCCGGGCAGTTGTTTAAACCGTGGTGGCTTAAATGTTTTGAGCGTGCGCCAAAACGCGCCGGTAGCGCTTTAAAATCTCAAGGGTGGCCGTGCAAAAGGCCTCTTTTTGCTGCGAAGCGGATTGGTTCGCAGGCACAAAGAGTTCGATCTCGAACGGACGCGACCGTCCTTCACCGGGAAGGAAGCTGCGGCCGGTTTGGGCCGCCGTTTTCCGGGCGAGGCGACTTGACTCGAGGATTTCGACGGGGTTGCCATGGAGTGAAAGCTTTCCGGCCAGAGCTTGAAGTGCGGGATTCACGACCTCTTGGGCGAGGACATCGCTCCGCACCCGGGCGTGCAGCCCGCTGACTGCGGGCGATGTGCGCAGAGAAATAGAGCCATCGAAAGCCCAGTTCTGCATTTCACTCTTGAGAAATTGGATGTCCGCATCCGGCGCATCTTCTGCATAGCGCATTTGGAAATCTTCTAGAGGAGCCGGGTTCGGCTCGAACCCGAGCGGGTTGACCGTCGGGTAGGCAAAAATCGCGTAGTCTTTCGAAGCCGCGGCATTCGATTCGAGCTGGAGCAGCAGATGGCCCACTGCCGCGACGCTTGAGAAAGAACCGGAGTCGAGCCCGCCGAGCAGGGCGATCCGAGTGGGTTTGCCACCGCCCCTGGCCCCGAGCAGCATGAATTTGGTTAATTTACAGATGCGTTGCTGCACGGAGACCTCGACTTGCGTGGGCATGAGGCTTTCGGAGCAAGCGGCTTTCTCCATGACGGGTTCCAAGAGCTCATCGATTGTGACTTCGACGGGCAGCTTAGCGGTGCGGGAGACGCGGGCGAAAATTACTGGGTTCATCGAGAGGGGCGGTTTAATGGAGGCTTTGGCCGGAGACAAAAGTAGCAACTTTGATGCCAGTGGTCCGGTGAGGCCCCGGGATTAGCCTAGGGGACGGGGGTCTCGCGGATTTAGTAGGAGGCGGATCCGAGGGGTGCAGACGCGTCTGGAGTCGTTGGGGGCTCGGTCTGGGCCAAGGTTTCTACCAGCGCACTGAGTTGCTCCAGTGCCTGCTGCGCATCGTGGCCCGTAGCGCGAAGGGTAAACGTGGTGCCCCGCTGCAGATTAGCCGTGAGCACCGAAAGGATGCTCTTCGCCGAATAACTCGAGGCGTCCTTCACGATCTCAATCTGGCATTGAAATGCGCGCGCGCAACGCACAAATGCCGCCGCGGGTCGGGCGTGGATGCCTTCCGCGTTGCGAATGGTGATCTGGCACTCCGAAAAGTGGAACGCCTCCACGGAGACGGGTGACCCGGTCCTCGGCCCAGATGGCGCACTCTCGGCCAGCGGGGAAAATCCCAGCGAGCGAAGCAGGGCCTGGAGCCAGTGCCCGGCTGTCCATTGTTCGACCTGTTGGCGGAGCCGGTTTAACGATTGATGGCGTTGTTCCATGGGCATCGCAATTGCCTGGGCCAGCGCTTCTGCTGTCCCTTCCACATCCAGCGGACAGACGAGGAGTCCGCAATTTTCGATCTCCGCGGAGCCGGCCACGGTTTCCGACACCACCAGCACCCCTGGTTTCTGAGATGCAATCGCCCATTCCTTGGCCAGGAGACTGATGCCTTCCTGCCTGCTGTTGATAAGCAACACGTCGCAGCGCTCCATTGCCGCCAAGGCTTGCGCGTGGTCGTGACTGTAGAAAACCACAATGGGATCCGCTCCCGCCTCGGCCCGAAACCGATCGTTGACGGCCTCGATTTGGCGATTAACCGATTCCCGGTAGTCCCGGTAAATGCTGTCATCCGTGCGCGAAGGAATGACAAACGCGAGAAATCTCACCCGGCCCCGCCATTCAGGGTGCAGCTCCAAAAGCCGTCCGAAGGCCTGAAACCCTAGGATGTGGTTTTTTACCGGGTCGAGCCGATCTACCCGCACCACCGTGTGTTCCCTGATGTGGCTTTGGAGCGTCTCACGGGCACGGGCGGTTTCCGCATGGCTGAGAAAGGATCGTATTTTCTCGGGGTCCACGCTTACGGGCAGCGCTCGCACTGCCACGGAGCGGCCTGAGGGCAGATGCACCTGCCCGGTAACCGGGTCCACGGCCGCCCGGAGGAACACGCGGCAGCAGGCCACAAAAGAGGCGACATCCGTCTCGGTTTGCAATGCGACCACGTCCGCCCCCAGCAGCCCCTCAAGCAGGGTTTGCCGCCAGGGTCGTGGCAGGAGCCGGAGCCCTTGCGGCTCCGGAAAGGGCAGATGCACGAAGTGCAGGCTGGGGACCCGGGGATAAAGCTCCCGGAGCATCCGGCTCAGTGGATAGAGGTGGTAGTCGTGGATGAGAAAGGCGCGCACGGGGAGCTCCGTGGCGGCTATCGCCCGGGCCATGTGTAGGTTGGCTTGGAGATAGGTCTCCCAAGCCCCATAATGCTCCGCATTGTAGGCCCATTCACCGGGTAGCGCGGCTAGGGAATGGTGCGCTCTCCAGAGCACCCCGTTGCTGATGGTCCCGTAGTAGGCGGCATACATTGCAGCCGGCAACGGCACCGGCACGACGTTGAGCTCCGGATCGGTCTGGTCTTTGGCCGTGGTGAATAGGTGGTCGCGTTCGGGCTCGCAGCCCGCCGGCTCCGACACGCAGCAAAACCAAGTAACGTTGGGTTGGCGCGCTAAAGGCTCCAGCAGGCTGGCCAGCCCGCCCGTGGACCTCCGCGCCAGCCATTGGCCCTGTTCGTAGACAAAATCATGGGGCCCGCGATGGGACACGATGACGATGTTGTCGTCCTCGCATCGAGCCTTGGCCGTTTTCGCCGTAATCATCTCTGGCCTCATAGGTCCATTCGCAACGCCCCCCATTCCCCATCCCCACGCCCATATATCGTTTGAAACGGGCCGACGGGCCTCTGCGGAATGCGGATTTCTTCGGGGAAGCAAAAAGAGTGGGCTCCCGGCGCCCTCTGGCCAAACCCCGGGAGCTTGCGCAGCTCCGCAAACGCCGGTTCACCCATCCACAAGCCCAGGTTCTCGAATGACTCTCGGGGGGTTCTTGGAGGAGACCGCCTACCCGTTTCCCCCCGCCCCCCCTCACACGATTTCGATCCGGGCGATGGGGCCGGCCGTGTGGATGTGAGTGACCCGCACCGGCACCCAAGCCACCAGCAATCCCGCCCCGACGGTGAGAAACGCTGCAATCAACGCCGCGCCAAAACTCAGGCGATAGAAGGCAGCACGCAAGGCCTACTCAACGTAACCAGAATTCACTCAGACTCACGCCCGCTGTCTTTCGCCAGCGCCGCCGAGAGCGGCAGCAATACAATGAGTCCCAGCCAGAAAAGGGTGGACCCCAGGGAGAATGAAAACCCCGATCACGCCCGGGCGCGTTTGCGGCTCGCGGATTACAAGTCGCCCCCGTAAGAGATCATCTGGCGGTACTGTCGGATGATCTCGCTCAGTGCCAAAACAAACGCCTGCCGCTGGAGATGCCCCGGGGCGAGGTGCGGTGATTCAAGGATGATCTCCATCGGGGCGGGTTTACTGCCTGGGGGTGCAGTAAGAATCCCCTCGTAGGCGCTGTGAATGATCCCGTTGACGGCGTGGAATCCGTCGATGACGGCGGCGCCGTTAACCGGGAGAGCCGCTTCGGCCGCCGCCAGGGCAGGTTTGAGCAGGTGCTCGGTGAGGGTTGCTCCCCGCACAAACCCATAAAGCCCCTCACTTGTATCGTCGGAATGCAGGGAGATGATCCCGTGAAAGTTCCCCCGAATGAGTTCCCTCTCCAGGACGCAGACTTCGGGTTCGTCCGAGCCGTGCCAGAATTCCCGGTTGAGGTCTTTGCCGGTGCGCGATTCCCGGGTGCCGTCCTCGTATCCGGTGGGGTTGCAGAGGGGATAGATTGAGAGGTGATAAGAGCGGCCCAGATCGGGATTCGCCTCGAGGAACCTGAGGAAATCCAGGAGCGCAAACACGCCTTGGGGTTCGTCTCCGTGGATACCAGCGAAAATGCCCAGCCTGAGCGGGGGCTCCTCAGAGGGGCTGCCCCGGAAGACGAGCCGCGGCATCCAGTAGCGTGTCCCGTTGTGGTACCAAAAGCCGGCGGAATCGGCCCGGAGACTTTGTGAAGACGCTCCGCAATGCATAAACAACGGCAGGAGCAGTTCTTTAATGGAGCGATGGTCGGGCCTCCCGGGTCGAGCCGTCTCTGCGTGAAGAGTTCGGACGGGGTCAAATGGGCTCATGACCCCACCTCCTTCCGGGCCGCTAGCGCCAGATCCGTGCTCAAGTAACGCTCTCCCGTGCTGCAGGCGATGGTGATGATGAGTTTGCCCCTGTTTTCGGGGAGTTTCGCCACCTGCAGGGCGGCATGCACGTTTGCCCCTGTGGAAATCCCCGCCAGGATGCCTTCCTCCAACGCCAGCCTCCGAGCGGTCTCAATGGCGTCCTCGTTGGACACCGCCACGACCTGATCGACGATTTCGAGATTGAGGTTCCCGGGGATGAATCCCGCGCCAGTTCCCTGAATTTTGTGGGGGCCGGGCCGGAGTGGTTCCCCGCGAAAAGTCTGTGCAATCACTGGGGATGCAGCGGGCTCCACAGCAATGGCCCGGAAACCCGGTTTGCGCAGTTTGAGCACCTCGGCGACGCCGGTGATGGTTCCGCCCGTACCCACCGCTGAGACCAAAATGTCTGCCCGGCCTTCGCTGTCCCTCCAGATTTCCTCGGCCGTGGTGCGCCGGTGAACCTCCGGGTTGGAGGGGTTGCTGAACTGCATGGGGATCCATGAGTTGGGGGTTTCGGCATGGAGCGCTTGGGCGCGTTCGATGGCCCCCCGCATGCCCTCGGCGGCGGGTGTGAGCACCAGTTTGGCTCCGAGCATGGCCAGCAGGGTGCGCCGCTCCAAACTCATTGTCTCGGGCATGGTGAGCACGAGCGGATAGCCTTTTACGGCGGCCACAAACGCCAGGGCGATTCCGGTGTTGCCAGACGTCGGCTCAATGACCGGGGTGCCCGGCCGCAGGCGGCCATCGCGCTCGGCGTCGGCGATCATGGCCGCGCCGATCCGGTCCTTGACGCTGCCGAGTGGGTTGAAGAATTCGCATTTGAGCGCCACGGTGGCTTCGAGGCCGCGCGTCAGGCGGTTGAGCTTCACCAGCGGGGTGTTTCCAATGACGGACAAAACATCGGATTGGAGTCCAGATGGGCGGTGGGGCGACGAAAAATTCATGGCGGGTTGTTCAATGGGTTGGGCGGGAGGTCTCGGGTCAGGAGCGGGAAGGGTCAAACCGGGTGCGCTCCGTCCTTTCGATTTGCACGACCTTGCCGTCGTGAACGGTCACTTGGACGACGCCGTAACGCAGGGAGGCCACCTTTTCGGTGACGACCTCGACCCAGGCGGTGTTGGAATCGGGCTGGATGGAATGAGTCTCTTGCTTTGGTTGTTCATTCATAATCTATATTGAAATAGTAGTGATAAAACACATGTGCGAGGCAAGGGTTTTGTCACGGAGTTTTTCATTCAGGCATCGTCCGTCCCCGCGAGGACACTCCGCTGCACTTGGCTGACCTTGCCGCCCGCACCTTCGCTCACCGGAGCGGGCCATGCCCTCCCTGCGTTCGATCTTTAAAACCGAAGTTCACTCAGGGGTGCGAAGAGCAAATGGCAAGGGTGCTCAGTGATTTTCAATCAGCTCTGCGCCTTTCCTCGTTTTGGATGTGCTCCGCGTGAAAATGGTCTTTCTCCGTAATCCCGGAGTTCGGGTTAAAAGAACTGATAACTGAGTTCCACGTAGACGAAATCGGAGGATCCTCCCCGAACGTTGGTCTTGAGGTATTTGCCGGACTCGAAATGCGCGTATCCCAAGGTCACCTCCGTCCTCTTACCCCAATTGGAGCGGGCCCGGGCATCGAACTCGTGTCCCAGGAATTCCCCGCCTTTTTGGTAATAATCCCGCGAGGTTCCCGCGCCGGCATTGGCCCGGTAGAAACGGTCGGTGCCGCTTGCCAGCCAGTATCCGCTGTAGCCCAAATCCAAGCGGAGGTTTGCTGCGGGACGCGCCTCAAGCCGGAGTTTTGGCGAGCTGATGTTCTCAAAGACAATGTAATCGTTCGCAGACCATGGACGCTGGAATCCGTAGAGGCGCTCAAAACGGTTGTCCGTGGTGTCCCACTTCGGGGCGTTGGGTTTGGAGCCGTCCAGCTCCGGGTTGGCGTTCCGATCGCCGCTTGCGTATCCGTAGAACGCGCTCAGCCGCGGCTTCCACGCATGTTTCTCCCAGGTATAGCCCAGTTCCGCTGTTCCCCCGAAGGCCCGGATTTTTTCCTCTGCCCGCGTGTCCTTGCTCTTGTTGTTTCCCGGGCCCAGATCGGACTCTTCGATTGCCGCCTTCTTCCCGAATTGCGGGATCAAGCTCAGGTCGAAGTCGAATCCGGATTTCCCCAGGAACCCGTAGGCGCGCAGTCCGGGGATGTGGATCTGTCTTTCCGTATTGGCTTTGCCGTCGGAGCCGATGAAACGGGACTGCTGGAACTGGAGATAAAACGGTTCGAGTGTGATCCACTCCGACCAGCCCCTCCAGTGAGCGATGATGCCGTAGAGATACCGGGGTTCCACGGGTCGGTCCCAGTCGTGCTTGAGCCGGTTGAGTGGCTGGAGGGCCAATAGATCGAACTGCCAATCGTTGGACTCCTGGCCGATGGCACCGTGGAATCCCTGGAAAGTGTTGGCTGTGTTGCGCCACTGGTTGTTCGCAATGAGGCGACGGTCGAGAAACTCAAAGTTGTGGATCCCGTAGCGCAAACTCACCGGGCGTTCGTTCCCAAGGGGATCCTCCGGCAACAGACTGTCACTGTAGAGTTCGCCGGAGAGCCGGATTACTTGGAACTCGTTGACTTCATCACTCTCGGGCACCGGGCGGTCGGCCCAGCCGCGGCTCCGTCGGGCGTCCTGCACCTCCACGGCGACCCGGAACGGGTCCAATACCTCGCGGATCCCCAGATACAGCCGCGTCCGGTGGAGCACGGGGGTGTCGGTGCCGGGTCTTTTCGCCCGGAAATCGTTGTTCCGGTATTCAAAGCGGGTCCGGTGATCGAGCCCGATGTCCAGCCATTGGAATGACTGTTTGTCCCCGGTGAACGAGGTCAAAGGGCTTTGGCTGGCGCTGTGCGCGTACTTGGGCGGGTCCGGGTCCCGGGTGGTGCTGTAGCTCAGCGGGCTCTTATAAAAGCTGCCCTTCTTTTTTTCCCCGGCTTGGACCGGGAACGGGGCGATGGTGGCCACGAGGACCAGGGCTGAAATGGAGACAGAAAGGGTGCGCTGCATAATAAAACGGGGCTTGGAGAGCGGGAGTCTCTTGAAGAGGGGAGCGCTGTCTGTGAGAGAGCCTCTCCGGTCGGTTCGATAGGCGTTGGTATCAGTCATGGCGTCCAGCCTTGGGGTATGACGTTTTGTTCCTGCCGGGGAGGTGCGTAGATCTGGTCAAAAGCACCGGCGTCGTCCAAGTACGCGCCGTCGCCAGATTCGGGAATTGCGCGTCCGATCTGGGGCGCGGGTCGGTCGGCAGCGGCGTTTCCCGATGAGATGGTGGGCCTCCGCCGAGGAAAGAGAGTTGAGACTCGGTTGGGTTTGAAAGAGTGCATTTTTTTTGAGGGGCGACGCAGCGTGGAAAAGACTCCACCAGAAACGGCCATCGGGTTTTTCATGAAACTCTACTTGTATTAGATAGATCACAAAGGAAGGGCATCAAATTTTTTTTTGTTCCCTGCAGAAACGCCCAATTGCCCCCTGGGTTGGCGTTGGGTAATCACTCAGCCAAGGTTTTATCCGAGGGGGATCGCGCCCTTTGGCTGGTTGGCCGCACACGTTCCGCGTGGAATGTGGCTCCCGCCGGTTTGATTTGTTTGTTGACGACTGAAAACGTTTCCAATGGGCGGACGCCCTGTTTGAGGATCCCTGCAACTTGGGATGGGTGGTGGAAGGAAAGAGCGCGCTGTTGTTCGAGTGGGGCCTCTGAAGAGTGTCCCTGAGACAGTGGAAAGCGGGACGGTTCGGGATAAGAAATAACCTCGCGCAGGCCGGGAGCGGGATGGATTATGTCCGTCTGATGCGGGCGGTTTTCCCCAAGAGTCTGTGGCTACGGATTGCGATTCCCTTCCTGCTTTTTGTGGCGGCGGGATCGACGGCGCTCGTTTTTTGGCTCCACCAAGGCGCGTTGCGCGAGGAGCGCATGGTGTTTGCGGCCCTGGCCAGGACCACCGCTGACTTTATCCGCAGGGAACGCGTGCCCGCCACTGAGCGCACCGCAGCCAACCTCAGTCAGGTATTGGGCGTGCAGGTGTTTTTCGCAGGGCGCAACGGCCGGGATGCGCAGACCTCTTCGTGGAGCACCGAGCCTGTCCCGTTCGCAGCGGCCGTGCTCGAGAAAGCGCATCGGCAGGCTCGCAGGGTCCACCGGCAACAGGGCATGGAGGCGGTGTCCGAGCCCGTCTCCGATTCGATGGATCTGCTTCTGCTCAGGTCAGCGGATATCGGCACGGCGCCGCTGTTTGAATTGCGGACTCTCGCGGTGCTGGGCGCATTCTGGGGGTTGTCTATGACCCTGGCTTGGGCGGTGGCGCGTGGCGTCGTCCGGCCCCTCCGGCTTTTGGCGCGCCGTCTGCCCATGATCGAGGCGGACGCCGAAGCGACGTTGCCTGGAGCCGAACGCGCCGATGAAATCGGGCAGCTGGCGCGGGCGTATCTCCAGACCCGCGCGCAACTCGCCCGGGAACGCGCCCGGAGGGAACAGGCGGAGCGCCTCGCCCTGCTGGGGCGGATGGCCACGGGCCTGGCGCATGAGATCCACAACCCGCTCTCGGCGATCCGGATGCACGCCCAGTTGCTCGGGTCCGCGTTTCCCTCGCAGCTGGCCGCCGCCGCGGCCGATTCCCTGCCGGTGCTGCTGGGTGAAACCGCCCGGATCGAGGGTTTGGTCAACCAGTGGATGTTCCTGGCCAAGCCGGCTCCGCCGCAGACGGCTTGCGTGGATCTGCGCGACATCGCCGGGGCGGTGCTCAAAACCTACTCCGCGTCCGCCGCGCATGCGGGGGTGACAGTCGCGGTGGAGCTCCCGGAAGCGCTTCCGGTGCGGGTGGATGCGCGTCGGCTTGCGCAGGCCCTCGGGAACGTCGTTCTCAATGCAATCCAGGCTATGCCCTGCGGCGGCGAGTTATGCCTTCGGGGATTCTGCGATGCGTCCACGGTGCGGCTCGTGTTCTCGGATACGGGGCGCGGATTTTCGAGCGAGGCGCTTGCCCGGCATGGGGAACTCTTCTTTTCCGAGCGCGAAGGCGGCATGGGCATCGGGTTGAATGTTTCAATGGAAATCCTGCGCGCCCATGGCGGGCGGCTGGAGGTTTCCAACCGCAGGGTTGCCTCTCCCTCCGAGGTGTCCGTAACGGAGCCGGGTTCCGTTCCCGGCGCGGTTGTTCTCCTCGAACTCCCAGTTTGTTCCGTATGAAAACCATCCTCATCGTCGAAGACGAACACGCCCTCGCTTCGGCGCTCGCCTCGGTCTGCCGTCGGCTGGGTTGTGACGTGCGATTGTGTGCATCGGGAAGCCGGGCACTCGACGAATTGTCCCGGAGCGCTTGTTCCCTGGTCCTCCTCGACATCGGTCTGCCCGACATGAGCGGCCTCGACCTGCTCGAAAAACTGCGCACCCTGCATCCCGCGCTGCCCGTGGTTATTCTCACCGCCCACGGCACCCTGGACAACGCCGTGGCCGCCAAACGCCTGGGTGCCGCCGCCTATTTGCTCAAGCCCCTGGAGTTGCAGGAGGTTCAGGAAACGCTCCGGCAAGTGCTCTCCGCAGCGGCCCCCGCGACCCCACCCGGCGAAACGCCGGTCTCGCTGATGGTGGGAGCCGCTCCTATGATCCAGCGCAGTTTCATTGAAATCGCGCACGCCTGTGGAAGCGACGCCCCGGTGCTCATCTCCGGTCCGACCGGTACGGGCAAAACGCTCACCGCCAAGATCATCCACTCCCAAAGCGCCCGGCGCGGCGCTCCGTTTGTCACTCTGCACTGCAGCGCGCTGCCGGAAAATCTGCTGGAGACCGAGTTGTTTGGCCACGAGAAACACGCATTCACCGGGGCGGGCGTGGCGCGTCCCGGACACATCGAGCGCGCCGAGGGGGGCACCCTTTTTCTCGATGAAATCGGCGACATCCCTCTCTCCGTCCAGGCCAAGCTCCTGCGGTTTGTCGAGGAGCGCACGTTCAACAGGGTGGGGGGGCGCGAGGACCTGCGCGTGGATCTGAGGCTCATCACTGCTACCCACAAAGATTTGCGCGAGGAGGTTCGCGCGCGCAGGTTCCGGGAGGACCTCTATTACCGGTTGCACGTCCTCGAAATCCATATGCCGGCCCTTTCCCAGCGCATGGGTGATTTGCCCGCATTGGCCCATTTTTTCCTGGGGTCTCTCGCTCCCGGGCGTTCCCTGCGCATCTCCGAAGCCGCGCTGGACCTTTTGGCGCGGCATCGCTGGCCGGGCAATATCCGGGAACTCCGCAACGTGCTCGAGCATGCGGTGGCGGTTTCAAACGGCCCGGTCCTTTTGCCCCAGCATCTTCCCCGCGACTTGCGCGAAATTGCCGAGGGAACCGCCGTGGCGCCGCCTCCCATGGAGCCTGCACTCGCTGCCTGGTTGGATGAAAAACTCAAGGCCGGTGAAACCTACCAGCAAATGTCGGATGCGCTCGAAGCCATGGCGTTGCGCCATTTGCTCGCCCGGTTTGACAACAAACCCACAGTGCTCGCCCGCGAAACGAAAATGAACCGCGTCACGTTGCGCCGGAAATGCCGGGATTTTCTTCAGGGCTGACCCTGATTAGTCTGGGGCTTTACAAGGTGAGTTTTCTCGCGAACCCGGATGAGGAGAAAAACCGGAACTTCGCGTGGCCACTCTCTCGGATCGATAAAGATATGGCCCCCGGCGAGTGCCTGAATTTTATGCCCAAACAGGGGGGGCTCTTTCGGCGCTAAAGGGCTCTTCGGAGAGTTCTGCGAAGACGTGACTCTTTAGAATGTGGGCAAGACCCATTTCGGCGGCTGGGCTGTTGTGGCTGCAGCGTGGAAAGAGCCATGGAAGCAGAGCGCAGCGATCTGCTCCGGCAAGGCCCTGGGGCGATGACGCACGTGCTCAGCCGTTGGATTGACCCAAAGCTGATGGCCCGGAGCCCGAGGGCGGCTTTAGCCGGGTGCGTTTTTTTAACTTTGCCACGACCGTGCAGGGGTTGCTCTAGCAAGTCTTGCAAGGCACCCTGCCGGGACGTGGGGCAGCACGTGCAGGCGACGCGCGTAGCCGAAGATGCCACGATCCCCGACTCCAGCACGGCGGCCTATTGTCAGACCCGGGCCAAACTCCCCATGAAGCGTCGGCATCCAATCAATGAAGCCCGGAAGCGGCTTCTCCCCGCTTTATCTGGTAAGAATGTTCTGTGAATTCCCTGGTGCAGTGGACGGGTCGGCTGTCTGTTCAGAACTCATCAGGGGCGATTTTTTGAGTCGTAAGATGCCGGGGCTTGCCTTGTAGAGCGTGATTGTGTGTCCGGCGGTTGTCGTGGGTTCGCTCGCTTGCAATGCGCGACGTTCAGCCATCAGGCCGTTGAAGGCGGGAACGAGCTCGGGGTTTTTCACGATGGCGGATTCGAGTTCGCTCCATCGCGGCCATTTCTCGAATCCCCCGTGGAGAATCTCGCGGACGACCTCAAGGCTGAGCCCGCTTCGGGTAAGGAACGAAAGGATGCGGCTCTCGATCTTTCGCATCCCGGCGTTCCATGGCTCGATTCCCGGGACGCTGAATGTGAAGGGCTCTGCGGCTTGGCTGTAGCCGGTCGAAGGACCAAAGAGATGCTCGTAGCCATACCATTTCTGGCCGCAGGCATATTTGATTTGAAATGTTCCAAGGGGAACTTTCACTTCAACGGGCGAGCCGCCCCGAATAAAAATCGTTTGGACCGGTTCATTGCCCGGGGCGGTGCTGAGTTTGACCAGGTAGTGGTTGCCCAAGTCGGATTTGATCCCGAGCGGCGCCGTGGCAGGCGCGTCTGTGTATCGCACGACTTCGCCGGTTTCGGGAGTTGGGAGTTCCGGTTCGGGGAATGGCTGCGGAGTGGGCCTCGGCTGGGGAACAGGCGGGCTGGATGACCGGGGAGAAGCAAACTCCCTGGGACTCGGGTGCTGGCTTGCGATGTAGCCGACCCACGCCGGAAAAGCCAACAGGGTGATGGCGGTCGCGCTGCGGAGGAGCCGCAATGAAAGCTCCGGGGCAGCATCGATCACGCGCAAAAGCAGGCTTTCGGGTGGAGCATACACAAGAAGCGCCTTGCAAGCGCCACAGCGAGATACGCCCGCCGGTAAGTCGCGACGGATCCGATTCTTTGTTCCGCAGGCTAAGCACGTGATGACCTCCATGGCGCTTTCAGGCATCAGACGAAGCCCGATGTTGGGTCCCGATTGCGGACCTCAGATACTCGTAAGCGGCATTAATTTCTTTGGTTTTCTTTTCGGCCAGCTCTTTGAGTTCGGCGCCTAAATGCGCCACCCGGTCAGGGTGGTAATCGCGGACGCTATCACGGTAGGCACGCTTGAGCTCATCAAGCGTTGCGTTGCGAGCAAGCCGGAGAACGGAAAGGGCCGTGTCAAGAGTGAGCCGCGTCCGCGGTGGGGGACTCGATTGTCCCGGGGGAGGCTCGTATGCGGGTTCTTCACCGAGGAACCGAGGGCGGGGATTCGCCCCCATGAACCGGCGCTTCTGGAGCGCGCGGAGATTCTCATCGAGTTTGTGGTAGAGGCCAAGCAGACAGAACCAGGCGATAAGCCAGCCCGGCCCCCAATTCTGGTCTGAGACGATGACAAAAACGCCCGCCACGATCACCGCCATACATCCCCAGCCCGTGACCCGCCCTGCCTCGTCGGAATTTTCGTCGAAGCCGGCGAGTTTCTCATTCCAGCGTTGGACGGTCACTTCATGCCGCGCTCTGGCGGCATGGTAAGCCGTCAGGGCCTCTTGGTAATCACTCCAGTTCCTATGGATCATGACGCAGCCCCTCTGTTTCGTTCACACATCGGTCCGTGCGGGTGGCGTTGCGCTTTTTTTCGGATGGGAAACGCAATGAGGGTCTTGGCAGTTGCCCTCAGACGGCCCAACGCAGTGCCGTTATCGGCGATGACCTTGGGCGCATGCAGGCTGGGGTGGATTCGGCCGAGCGAAACCTGACCAGCTGCGTCCTGCGCGAAGAGTCGCATGCACGGCGCAAGTCCGAGGAGCGCCACCGCGGGGATGCGAATCATGAGGAGAGGCGGCGGCTTCCCGCGAGGTGGACGCCGGTCGGGCTGCGCTGATTCATTTCGAGAGCGGAACTAGGGAAGCGGGAACGGAGATCGGCGGGGCAGAGGCTGGAAATCGAACGGGGGCATCCCGGTGGGGGCAAGCAGGGTGTGGCATTGCATCGCGGCGCTCTTGCTCCGCTTGGTCTTGCCCGGTGTTGACCGTGACCGCCATCGTCTCAAGCGGCTTGATATTCGGCCGAGCTTGCGTTTCATGGCGCGCGTTATCCACTCCGCGTCACTCGCGGTTCTCCTTTAACCCCTTCCGCCTCCCCAATCCCATGGCAATGGACGTCATCGACTACGAGATCTTTGGCAACGAAATGCAGTACGTGGAAATCGAACTCGATCCCGGCGAGGCCGCTATCGGCGAGCCGGGTGCCATGATGATGATGCAGGATGGCATTGAGATGGACACGGTATTCGGTGACGGATCCGCCCAGCAGGGAGGGCTCTTTAGTAAGCTGCTCGGCGCGGGCAAACGCTTGCTTACTGGGGAGTCGCTTTTCACCACGATTTTTCACAACGAAGGCGCGGGCAAACGACGCGTCGCGTTCGCGGCACCGTATCCGGGCAAGATCGTGCCGGTGGACCTTTCCGAGATCGGTGGCGTCTTGATTTGCCAGAAGGACTCGTTTCTTTGTGCGGCGCGTGGTGTCGGGCTGGGGATTGCTTTCCAGCGCAAGCTGGGAGCGGGCCTTTTCGGCGGGGAAGGTTTCATCATGCAGAAGCTCGAAGGCGGCGGCATGGCCTTTGTGCACGCCGGCGGGACGCTGTTCGTCAAAGATCTTGCCCCGGGTGAAAACCTGCGAGTGGATACCGGCTGCGTGGTGGCGTTTGTTCCCAGCGTGGACTTTGACATTCAATACGTCGGCAAATTGAAGAGCGCGTTTTTTAGCGGGGAAGGCCTGTTTTTTGCCAATCTCCGGGGCCCTGGCAGGGTCTGGCTGCAATCCCTGCCGCTTTCCCGGCTGGCCAACCGCATCGTACTCGCTGCGCCTGCCGCGGGCGGGCGCAGCCGCGAGGAGGGTTCACTCTTGGGCGGCTTGGGGGGCTTGTTGGACGGCGACGAATGAGCCCGCGGCCGGGTGAATTTCCGCCAAAGCGCAACGCCGCATTGATGGACCCTGACGCAATAGCCCCCAGCGCCGCGCGGATCCCGGCGCGCCTGTTCGGCCCGGGGCTGCCAGCCACCGGTCAGGACGCCTGGGTGCGGGCCGACGGCTCGACTCTGTGGGTCGAGTCCCCGCCGCTCCCACTCCCTTGCGACGATGTGCGGTTGCGGCGTGCGGGCTTCGATTTGAAGGGGTGGGAGCTCTCCTGGGATGCGCCTGCAGGCATCCATGCGCTCCAAGTGCTCGACCCGGCCTCGGCTTCCTTGCTTGCCTCTCTCCTCCCTCCGTCTCTGAAACGGCAACTCCACGCTCATCAAAAACGGCTGCGCGGCGGGCGGACGGCTCTGTTCCTGGGTTGGACGGCCCTGGGCATCTTTTTATGCCTGCCGTTGCTGTTCCTCGCGGCGTTCCTCGTTTGGAGCGACGCGGTTGCGGGGTGGATCGCCGAGAGAATCCCCACGGAGCAGGAGCGCAAACTCGGTGAGCTCAGTTTTGCGCAGATGAAACCCAGCCTGAGGCTGCGCGACAACACCGAGTGCGCGCGGTTGTTGAGGGAACTGGGAGGGGAACTCACGCAGGGCTCTCGTTACAGCTACCGGTTTCACTTGGTGGAAGCGCCTGAAATAAACGCGTTTGCTATGCCCGGCGGAATCGTGTTGGTCCACACGGGGCTCGTCGCCGCTACCCGGCGACCAGAGGAGCTTGCGGGCGTGCTGGCACACGAGATCCAGCACGTCGAACTGCGGCATAGTCTCAAGGGCATGATCAAACAATCCGGGCTGTCCGGGCTGTGGGTTTTCGCTGCGGGAGACATCGGCACGGGGATGGCGGACGATGCCGCCACCTGGCTGCTCTCCCTGAAGTTCTCCCGGGACGCCGAACGCGAAGCCGATACGCTAGGGCTGGAACTGTTGCATCGCGCCGGAATCGATCCCGGCGGGATGCCGGATTTTTTTGGGATCTTGGCGGGAGAATCCGGTTCAACGCCTGCGCTCATTTCCACGCACCCGGTTTCCACGGAGCGCGAGCAAGCGCTGCGAGCAAAGATCAGGGGCCTTCATGAAAAACGGTTGGAGCCGTTGCCATGGAGTCCATGGCCGCCTGCGATGTAAATGCGGCGCACCTTCAGATGCGAAAATGACAGGGGGTGCTTGGATTGGCGACGAGCCCATTGAGCAAAAATGCCCGGTTCGGGCACGGGCCGGACTGTGTCCTCGCAAGAACCGCGGGGACATGAGCGGAGAAAAAGTCGCCGGAACATCCACTGCAGATGAATTCAAAGAGCAAAAAGAGCCCCCAGCCCGCGCATCCCTAGGTAATCCCTGCGTTACTTCGCGGTTCCTTCTCGGGCGGGGCCCGCGAGTCGCGGGAGTTAAGAATCACCGCAAAGATCGCAAAAGGAACCGTAGCTCAGAAACTCCTTTGTGATCTGGTCAGTCGCCTTGCGGTTCATCCAACTCCTTCAGCGCTCGAGGAAGGTGCTTCCGCTTACGGTGGCCGAGCCCGTGGCGCCTGTGGCGCCTGTGGCGGTGGTCCGTGCCGGACACACGGTTTACAGAAAATCCCGAGCAGATAGGGAACAGGAAGCGGCTGCCGTTTTTCCTCAACCCGCTCAACCCCAGCCCCTGGCAGCCCAGGCCTGCCGCTTCACGTCGCTCTGGGGTATGGCTCTTGCCAGGGCTTTCTCCAGAGCCTCGTCCACGGTGTCCACCAGCACAAAATGGAGCTTTTCACGCGCCTCCTCGGGCACCTCAACCAGATCCTTCTCGTTGAGCGCGGGAACGAGCACGGTATCGATCCCGGCACGCATCGCCGCCAGGCTCTTTTCCTTGAGCCCGCCCACCGGCAGCACCAGCCCCCGTAGGCTGATCTCCCCGGTCATGGCCACATTCGCCCGCACGGGAACATTCATAAAAAGCGATGCCAACGCCGTATACATCGCGATTCCCGCCGATGGCCCATCCTTGGGCACCGCTCCGGAGGGCACATGCACATGGATGTCGTTCTCTCGGAAGCTCTGAGCTTGGATCCCCAGCCCGGCAGCGCGGCTCCGTAAAAGGCTCAAAGCCGCTTCCACCGACTCGCGCATGACCTCTCCCAGTTGGCCGGTGAGCGTGATGTCCCCTTTGCCCGGATACCGCGTGGCCTCGATATGCAGGATCTCTCCCCCCATGGGCGTGTAAGCCAAGCCCGTAGCTACGCCCGGAAGATTGCTCGCCAGCTTTTGTTCCTGAACATAGCGGGCCGGGCCTAGAATCTCCCGCATCAATCTGACGGTGATGATTTCCTGGGCGCGTTTGCCAGGGGCCTCCGCGTCGTTGCCAGCCGCCACCTTGGCCGCCACCGCCCGGCATACCCCAGCGATCTGGCGCTCAAGCTCCCGGACCCCCGCCTCGTGCGTGTATTCGCTGACGACCTGTTCCAGGGCGGCGTCCTCCCAGCGACAGTCCTCCTGCGTTAGGCCGTTCTCCTTGAGCTGTCTGGGCACGAGATAACGCCGCCCGATCTCGAATTTTTCCCGCGCGGTGTATCCCGGCAGCTCCACCACCTCCAGCCGGTCCCGGAGCGCGTCGGGGATCGGGTCCAGCGAATTAGCCGTGGCGATAAAGATCACCTTGGAGAGATCAAACGGCACGTCCAGATACCGGTCCACAAATGCGTGGTTTTGCCAGGGATCCAGCACCTCCAACAGGGCGCTTGCCGGGTCTCCTCGGAAATCCGTGCCGAGTTTGTCCACCTCATCAAGCATCAACACCGGGTTGCGGCTCATCACCCGGCGCAGCTCCTGCATAATGCGCCCAGGCATCGCCCCGATATACGTGCGCCGATGGCCCCGAATCTCCGCCTCGTCCCGGATCCCGCCCAAGCTGATCCGTGCGAACTTGCGCCCCAGCGCATCGGCGATGGATTGTCCGAGGCTGGTTTTCCCTACACCCGGCGGCCCGATAAAACAAAGGATGGGGCCCCGGCCCTCAGGATTGAGTTTGCGGACGGCAAGATACTCTAGGAGCCGTCGTTTGATGCGGGCCAAGTCGAAATGATCGCGGTCGAGGATGGTTTGCGCCGCCTTGAGATCGAGATGATCCGCCGTGAGCTGGTTCCACGGGAGCCCGGCCAAGGCCTCCAAGTAGCCGACCACCAGCGCATACTCGGGGCTTGCCGCCGGGATAAACTCGAGCCGTTTGAGTTCCCGCTCCGCAATCTCCATAACCTCCTCCCCGGGACCCGCTTTTTTGAGGCGCTCCCTAAGCTCTTCCACTTGGCCTTCGGGGCTGCCTCCCCCGTCGTTGAGCTCGCGACGGATCGCCAGGATCTGCTCCTGGAGATAGGCCCGGCGCTGCGCCTCGGTAAATTGCGACTGCACCTCGTGTCGCAGCTTTTGTTGGATCTGCGCAATCTCGAGTTGCATGGTGATGTGGCTCTGGAGTGAGCGCACCCGGGCGCCGATATCGGTTTCCTCCAGCAACGCCTGTTTTTGGCCCAGCTCCAGCGTGAGATTGGCCGACAAAAAGTCCGCCAACGCCCCTCCGGATTCAATGCCCACCAGCGCGTTGCTGGCTTCCTCGGGGACGTCGGGCAGAAGCTCCAAAAGCTTGAGCGCCGATTCCCGCAGGTTGCGGACCTCGGCTGCCCAGTGGCTCTCGGCTTCGGGGGGAGCAACCTCTTTAAGCACGTCCATCGCGGCTTGTAGGTAAGGGACCAGCGATTTCGTCTCGCGATAGCGCACCCGGCAGATGCCTTCCACCACCACAAATGCGTTCCCCTGCGTCTGGTGCACCACCTTGAGCACACGCGCCGCGCAACCCACCGAAAAGAGTCCCCCGGGCTCGGGCTCCTCCTGCGTCGGATCCCGCTGGCTAAAAACCCCGACGATCCCTGGTGCGGGTTGCGCCGCCTCCAGGATCCGCAGCGAGCTTTTCCTTCCCAAAAGCAAGGGCATTACCGTGCCCGGAAACAACACCAAGCCGCGGACCGGAAGAATAGGGAGCACCCCGGGCATCGCTTCCCCAATCCCGCCCGAGACCGAATCGTCAGAAGACGGAATCTGAGCGGTTTGCGGGTCAAGCCAACGTTCTTTCTGTGGTTCAAACATGGGAGCGATCACTTTGAAACGGCCGAAAAAAGGGCGGCCACACCCCGGGGCTCGGCTCGGGCTCGATTGCCCGGCAGAAGGCGGCTGGGGACTCCTTGAAGAAAAAACTTCCCAGCCCGGACGCGAGCCTGTGTCGGATGAATGGGTGCATCGTTCTCTCTCTTCTCCTCCCCTTCACCACAATGAATCGCAAATGGCCCTCCTCGCTGGGGGTCTCCCGCTTCCATGTTTTTCCGTAGCCCGGTAAAGACCTCGCCCCGGTGGCGGGTTTCCCGGTAGTCAGGCGGGCGGTCACGGGAGCACGGAGCCGCAGGGGCGGCGCAAACGTCTCCCAAAGCCGTCTGTTCGTGCGCGTGGGGGGCGCATGCCCGTTGCCTGGGCACCCATAAAAACGAAAGAGCGGCCCCAGAAATCCTGGGACCGCTCCAAAAAACGGCTTTCTCTTGCAGGGGCTGCCCCCTCGAGCTAGTGCGCCTGGCTTCGCACCCAGTTCACTGCATACCGGATCAGCTCCGGGGCAGTTTTGAGTCCGAGCTTGTCTTTCATGTTGAGGCGATGGGTCTCGATGGTTTTTGCGCTGAGGGCGAGGCGCTGCGCGATGTCGCGGGTATGATGGCCCTGGCCTACGAGGTCGAGCACCTCGAGTTCCCGGTCGGTGAGCGCGTCGATCGGGTTAGCGGCCGGCGCGGGCTCCTCCAGAGGACGGTCTTCCGCGACGCGCCGTTCCAGGGCGGGACTGAGGTAGACCTCGCCGCCGAGGACTTTCCTGACGGCGGTGAGGAGCAGGTCGGGGGCTTCGCGTTTCATGATGTAACCCCCGGCGCCGGCGCGCACGGCTCTGAGGGCGTATAACGATTCGTCGTGCATGGAGAGCACGAGGATTGGCAGCCGGGGGTGTTCGTTGCGGATCTGTTTAATGAGTTCGATGCCGTTGGTGCCGTTAAGCGAAACATCGATGACGGCGAGGTCGGCGGGAGACGTTCGGAGAGCGTTCAACGCTTCAGCGGCTGAACTGGCCTCGGCAACGACCTCGAGGTCGGGCTCAAACCCCAGGGTCTGGCAGACGCCGTGCCGGATGATCGGATGATCGTCCACGACGAGGATGAAATGTTTGGGGGCAATGGAAACAGTGGAGGAGAGGGTGTCAGGATACATCAGGAATCAGTTGCGCAGACGGTCGAAAACACAACCTAGGCAGGACTTTGGGGCGGCGCCATCGGGCCGAATCCCGAGTGCCCCCCGGGTAGTTGGGTGAGGCTTGAGTAAGTCCGCCAGGGGCTTACGTTTTTCCCTGAGCGCGGGAGCGTGGGGTGTTTAAGAAACCGATTCGGGGGCCGTCGGGCGGCGCGGCTGCGATTTTCAGGGTGTATGAAAAGCATCATCGATTCCAAATGGGGAGCTCTGCTTTGTGGAGTTGCCCTGCTGAGTGTGGCGGGGTTCTGGGGGGCGCCTGGGCTGGCCCCGGCGGTTTTTGCGGAGGATCCGGACAAACTCCCTGAGCCGACGCCGGCGGCGAGCGTGACGCCCGCCCCGGCACGCCCGCAGGAGGCCATCCTCAAGCAGGATGGCGTGGTTTATTTCCTCAAAGAGGGGCGTTCGCAAAAAGTAGAACGGGAACTGCGTTTGGTTGAGGGCGTCACCGTGCAGAGTGACGGTGAGGTGATCCTGAAGGACGGCGCCAAGGTGACCCTCAAGGACGGGCAGTTGATCACCCTCGACGGGCGGATTATGGCGGCGCCTCCCGGCATTCTGGGGGCCGGACCGTCCCCCGAGCCGTCTCCGCGTTGAGCGCGGTGGGCTGGGCGAAACGTTAAGGAGCCCTGCAAAGGCGCTCCGCCTTGCTCAACGCAGCGGTTGGGGGGGCGGAGCAGCCGGGTGGGGACGGTGGGTTCGCCGCCGGAGCCTCAGTCTGCGGAGTGCCAGTTAGCTTTGGAGAGGGGGATGAGGCAGCGCATCACCGTACCTTTACCCGGCTGTGAGTCCAGAGTCAGCCGGGCGCGGATTGCCCGGGCGCGGTATTGGAGGTTGAGAAGGCCCATGCCACCGCCCGGCTCAGCCTGTGGGGTGAACCCTTTGCCG
Organism: Verrucomicrobiia bacterium; assembly: GCA_040374425.1. Classification (GTDB taxonomy): domain Bacteria; phylum Verrucomicrobiota; class Verrucomicrobiia; order Chthoniobacterales; family Chthoniobacteraceae; genus CAIURC01. The sequence continues at coordinate 22,311 of JBEIUI010000028.1, forward strand.
TCGTCGCTGACGGTGAGTTCGAGTTGTTCCTCCTGCAGATGCACGGAGATGCGGATCTCCTGGGCGGCGGCATGTTTGAGGGCGTTTTGGACGCTTTCCTGGGCGATCCGGTAGACGTGGAGTGCTGCGCCTGGGGAGAGATCGATTTTTTCCGGCCGGATCAATCGGCAGGGCACGGAGGAGCAGGTGCGTTTGGCGAGTTCCTCAAACGCTGCGACGAGGCCCCGGCTGGAGTGGAGGGACACCGGGTGGAGCCCCTTGGCGAGGTCCCGAGCCTGGTCAATGGCTGTGCGGATCAAATCCACGATTTGCTGGGCTTGCTGTGCCTCGGGGGCATTGCGGCGCGCCAAGCTTTGGCTGAGTATTTTGGTGAGCATCGCCGTGCCGGTGAGTTGCTGGCACACCCCATCGTGCAGGTCTTGCCCGAGCCGCTCCCGCTCGGCTTCCGAGGCGGTCAGCAGAGCGTTTTCGAGCCGTTCGCGTTCGACGAGTTGGCGCTCAAGCAAGTTGACGGCCTGCGAAAGCTCCAACGTGCGTTCCATGACGCGTTGTTCCAGCTCGGCCTGCGCGTTCTGCAACGTTTGTTCTATCCGGCGCCGTTCGGTGTTGTCCCGGATGATCTTGGAAAAACCCGTTACTTCGCCTTTGGGGTTGCGCAGCGCGGTCACGATACAAGTGGCCCAGAAATGGCCCCCGTCTTTGCGCATCTGTCGGCGTTCGACTTGGACTTGTTCCCCGCTCTCAGCACGGTGCAGGTCTTCCTCGGGCCCTCCTTGAATGCGGTCTTCCTTGGCAAAGAGCAACGCGCCGGATGCCCCCACAAACTCCGCTTCGGTGTATCCTAGGATCCGATGGATCCCGCGATTCCACGTGGCGAGTTTGCCCTCCCTATCCATGAGAAAGATCGCGTAGTCCTCGACATCCTCGAAGATCCGCCGGTGTTGGTCTTCGGTCGGCCGCAGCGAGGGGGACGGCAAGGCCCGGGAGGGTTTGCCCCGCAGAAATTTCTCGAACCCGATGAGCTCACCGTTCTCATCAAACTTGGGTATGGTGAGGGTTTGCGCCCAGAAGCGACTTCCGTCCCTGCGCATGCTCCAGCCCTCGGACTCGTGACGGCCCTGTTCGGCCGCCCTTCGGAGTTCCTCGGCGGGCCGCCCCTCCCGCCAGTCGCGCCTTGTATAGAGTGGACAGGCATCTTCCCCTAGCACGTCTTCCGCAGAGTAGCCGGTGATTTTTTCGGCTCCTAGATTCCAAGTGTTGATGCGTCCGTCGGCAGCGAGTGAAAACATGGCTTCGATGATGGGTTCTGAATGATCCGCAGAATTGGGTTGTTGAGGTTTGTCTGGGGGGACTTGAAATTTGCGTCCGGCATCGCCGGGCGTTGAGGAGGGATTCCACGCCGCGTGGGGCGCCGGGGAATGGCCGAAACCGCGCTGACAGGCGTCTAGCGCGAGAACGTTTCCGGGGTCGCTCGCTTCATCGGAGTCCACTGGACCGTCGCTAACACCCGTCCGCTTTGAGGACACGCACAGACAGCAATCTGAGCTTTCCTTGGGGGCGTTCTCCGATCTGCCCGGCGATTCCGCCCTCGTGAATCCCCGCGAGGAACACCTTGCAGCCATCGCAGGGTTTCTCTACGGTGCGCGGCTCTTCGGGGTGTAGCTTAGCTTGGTAGAGCGCCTGGTTTGGGACCAGGAGGTCGCAGGTTCGAATCCTGTCGCCCCGACCACTTTCTTGATTTCCGGCGGTGGACGCCCCATCGGGCGGGCTTCGCGGCCGGAGACCAAGCCCCTCGAATCTCCTCTGATGGGCCTATCCCCGCGTTCCCTCCGGGAACGATGACCGCCTCCGAGCCGATGCCGGTGAATGAGCAGCGGGGAGCGGTCTAGGCGAGCCCGGAGCCGACATGGGAGCCCCGGGCGACAAGAAAATGTTTAAACGACGGGGGTTCGCGCTCTGGTAATTTGCCCATGAGCTGCTTTGTTCTTGGCACGATCGCGCACGGGAATTGCTTTCCTCTCGCGACCGATCCCGCTGATTCTTTTGTTTTTGTCCTGTCTCGCCCACTTTTCCGCTCCATGGTTCGCCCGATCCCGAAAAACACGCGCACCCAGATACCGCCGCATTTTTTCACCGACCCCCTGATTTTCGAGAAAGAACAGGAGGTCATTTTTCGGGCGACATGGCAGTTTTTCTGTCTGACAACCGATCTGAAGCGGGATCAGGATTTTGTGACGGGCAACGTGGGGGGGATTCCCGTGGTTGTGCAGAATTTCAGGGGCAATCTCAGAGCGTTTCAAAACGTTTGTTCCCATCGTTATTCGCCGATCCAGACGGCATGTTCCGGGAACCGGCCCTTGGTGTGTCCCTACCACGGCTGGAAATACGGGGAGACAGGTATTCCCCTCGGGATTCCTCACAACCTGGAGTTTTATCCAATTACATCCGAGGAAAAGTGCCTGCTTGCGTTGCGCTCATTCAAGGTGGAGACGTGCGGAAACTTTGTGTTTGTGAGCATCGCATGCGAGCGCAGTCTCCAGGAGCAGTTGGGCGAATGGCATGAGCTCCTGGGCCGGATTGGCCAGGGCTTGGACGACCTTTATTTCACGACGCAGCTCGAGTCTGACTGCAACTGGAAGTTCGTCGTGCAGAATGCGTTCGACGATATTCATGCCGAGTTTGTCCATCCCACGGCATCGCTGGACACAAGTGTGTACACGGGTTCCCGGTGGCAGTTCCATCCGTATTCGGGCCAGCACGAAGACCTGCCCCGCGACTACTCCAAGCGGCACGCCCAGCTTACAGTTTCCATGAGCGATGCCACCGTGGAGCGGAACGAAAAGCTCTGGGGCGAGCATTTCCCGGATCGGGCCTACCGTTTTCCCGACTACCTGCATCTCTTTGTTTATCCCAATCTCATCCTCACCTCGGTGCAGGGCTTTTGGTACAACCTGGTGCATTACAAACCGATCTCGGCGGAGCGTTCGCAAATGACGCACTGGCTGATTCCGGCGCGCTCCGCCAGCGGACCGTCGCGAGTCACCCCGGAACTGCTCTATCGTCTCGCTCTGGGTTCCCTGCGGATTTTTGAGGAGGATGTGCGCGCCGTGGAGGTCACACAGCCGGGGATCCGCTCGGTGCGCCAGCCCGGGATCCTCGGACAGCGCGAAAACAAGATCGCGGCTTTCGAATCCGCCTACATGGATCTCATGAAGCCCGTCACCCCCGCCTAAATCATGCGTGAACTTTCCAAAGTGGTGGTGTTCGGGGTGAACGCGTTTGCGCGGATGATCGCCGCCGGGTTTGAAGCCTTCGGGGAGCGCCGCGTGGTGGCTCATACGGTGCATCAGCGGTTTCTTACGGAACCAGAGATTGGTTCAACCCCGGTCGTCGCTTTCGAGAAACTCGCCGAACATTTTGATCCGGCCGAACACGAGATTTTTGTCGCCATCGAGCATGCCCGGCAAAATGCGGCTCGGGGTGAGATCCTCGATGCGGCCGAGCAGCAGGGCTATCGCCTCGCGTCGCTCATCAGCCCCGGGGCGCAGATTGCCGAAGACGTGGCGCTGGGCGAGCACTGCCTAGTTCTTGAAAACGCTGTGATTCAATTCGGCTCCCGGATTGGTCGAAACAACTTCCTCTTTGCCCACAGCTTTTTCGGCCAAGGAGCGCAGGTCGGCGACCACAACTATTTCGGGAGCGGTTTTTTTGCCGATCGCAACGTGTCCATCGGTTCCTACAGCACCTTTGGCAGCAAGGTGCGCGTCGCCGAGTCTGTGCAGGTGCATGACTGGACTTTTGTGAAGCCTTTCCATGACGTGACTGAGACCCTGTCGGCCCCCACTTTCATCCACTCCGCGCTGCGTGCCCCGGGCCGCATTGTTGACCGCAGAACATCCCATCCTTAGTTTTATAAAACACTTTATGTCAGCGACTTCCTCCGCTTCCCCCCGAGATTTAACCAGTGAGCGGTTGTCTGCTCGCTTCAGGCAGACCCTCCAAACTGCGGAGGCTGATCCGCTGGCTTTTTTCCCCGAGTGGGCCCGCAAACTCGATCCCGCCGATCTCGCCGCGATTCCCGTGATTTGCTGCGGGGCCAATTCGATGGGCTGGTTTTTTCTCCAGGCCGCTCGGCACTTAAACATCATCGGGTTGGTGGATGACTTTAAAAAGGGGCAGCAATACTGCGGGCACACCTGCATCGGAACCGCCGAGTTTGTGGCGCTGACCAAGAAGACGCCCAACGCGATTTGCATCAATTTGGCACAGTGGGATCTCGGGTGCCGGTACTTTGACAATCTGGCCCGGCGTTTTCAGCTGCGAATGCTCAACTTCGGTCAGGCAGTTCGCTTCTTCGGGTGTGCCGTGGATTTTCGACTCGCCGATTGGCGGCCGAGCATTGTAGCCCGGCAAAATGAGTTCCTCGCGCTGGAGTCCATGCTCTGCGACGAGCTCTCCAAACAAACGCTCTTCAGCGTGCTCACCCATCATCTCGACAACGATCGCGAGCATCTGCTCGGGATCAATCGATCCTACGATGCCCATTATTTCCGGTCCGGCCTTTTTGAGCTGCGCTCGGATGAGATTTTTGTGGATTGCGGCGCTGCAGTGGGGGAGACCGTGGATCATTTCCTGGAAATCACCCGGGAGAATTTCCGCGCGCTTTACGCTTTCGAGCCGGACCGCGACAATTTCGGGAAGCTCAAGCAAAAGATCGACCGGTATCGCAACCTGGGCTTTTCAAAGAACATCCATCTCTTGAACAAAGCGACCGGGGCGCGTGACGCCCGAGTCGCCTTTGAACACGGCGGAGGCGAAGGCTCGCGTGTGCTTGAGGGGGTTGCCGGGGAAAGCGTGATGGACCTCGTGCGGTTGGACAGCGAATTAAGCGAGGGCGCCACTTTTCTGAAACTCGATGTGGAGGGGCACGAACTTGACACGCTCAAGGGCGCGGAAGCGACCATTCGGCAGCACAAACCGCGGGTCGCGGTCTGTGTCTACCATCGAGACGTTGATCTGTTGACGATCCCCGCCTACCTCAAGTCGCTCAATCCCGAATACAACATCGGCCTGCGGCACTGTAATCAGGTGCGTTTTGACACGATCTGTTTCGCGTTTTAACCCGGGCTCCCCGGCTGAGGGGCGGAGGAACAACCGCAGGGAACGCAGGCAGCGCAGACAATCCTGGAGCTGTCTCTCTCTTTGCGACCTTTTTAGTTCTTGCGGTGAATCCAGCTCCGGCGGCTGAAAGCGTGAAGAAGGAGGAACCGCTAAGAACGCAGGGAGCGCAAAGAAGTCCGGACACGGAATCCTCTTTGTGGTCTCTGGGATCTCTGCGGTTGGATCCAAAGCCCGTAGAACCCGCGGAGAGGGGGGTTCCTGCAGAGGGCGGCGCGTTTATTCGCCGATGATTTTGATCAACACGCGTTTGCGGCGGAGCCCGTCGAATTCGCCGTAAAAGATTTGTTCCCATGGGCCGAGGTCGAGCTGGCCTTCGGTCACCGCGACCACCACTTCCCGGCCCATGAGCGTGCGTTTGAGATGCGCGTCTGCGTTATCTTCCCCCACGTTGTGCGCGTATTGATCGTGGGGATGCTCCGGCGCGAGTTTTTCCAGCCAGCGCTCAAAATCGGCGTGAAGCCCGCGCTCATCGTCATTGATAAAAACGGAGGCGGAAATGTGCATCGCGTTGACCAGGCAGAGCCCTTCCCTGATCCCGCTTTTTCTGAGGCAATCCCCCACGCTAGGGGTGATGTTGCGCAGTTCGCGACGCGTTGGGGTTTCGATCCAGAGCTCCTGACGGAATGACTTCATTGGGGCGGCAGTTTTCCGACGATCCCAGGGGTTTGTCCACCCCTCGCAACCCCCGTTTTCACTTCAACGTTACCGGGCCTGGTTTGCTCTTTGATTGCGTTGAGCAAATCCCAGCTGGGCGTGGGCGTAAATGAGCGACACCGGTCTTTTGGAAACCCTGGAAACAACATGGGTCTTGGAGATTCTCTGCAGCATGCCGCAACCAAAAGCACGAGCATGGGATCGCCATCGGCCACGAGCATGCCGTGGATGACTACTTTTCATCCGGGGTTTTGAAGATGCACTCTTTGTAGCCCTGTGCGATTTGGGCCTGCCGCGCGCGTGGTCCGTCGGCGCAGGCGAACCCGGCGTTGCCGTCATCGCGGATGAGGCTGACGCGGCCGCCGGCCGTTGAGGCAGGTTTGGCGACTTTGGAGGTTCCCGAGAGACGCCCCGCCTCCAAGCGCCCGGTGAAAACCAGGGGTGCACTTCGTCATTTGCGGGACGGGAAATCCGGCGTCGGCCTTGGCGTTGTCACGGGATCGTTGCCGGGGCCGCGCACACAAAAAAAAACGGCGCCCAGTTCAGCGCCGGTCTTTTGTGCAGAATGGGAGGCTCCCGAGCCGCGGCCCACGGTTACTTCCGGTTCCAGCGCAGCACGCGCCCAAAGCGGTTCCACTCCGTTTCGAGAATGTTGCCTTTCCCATCGAAAGTGATGCCATGAGGGGAAGTCACCACGTTGTCGCGCCAGTCTGCGGGTTGGACAACCGGGGTGTTGGTCTGGTCCTGCGTGTCGTTCCTGCCGAGCTCAGCAACGAGTTTCCCAGCCTTGTCCCAGACCGTCACGCGACCGGCGATTTCGGCCACACAGGCGAGGTCCCCGTGAAAAGAAGCCGAACTGGGGCGCCGCAAATCTTTGTCCGCAATCACGCCGAGCATTTCGCCCTCGAGGCTCGCATGGAGGATGCGATTGTTGCCTCGGTCGCAGAGAAAGAGCCGAGCCGGCTCAAACCGGGTGTCCACATGCACCTTGTGGCAATTGGAGAGATTGAAGGGCTCGCCGGGGCCGCCGAACTGCCTCTTGAACTTGCCCTCCTTGTCGAAGATGAAGATCCACGAGGTGCCGTATCCGTCCACAATGTAGATATCGCCGTCAGGCGACGCATCCGCCGAAGTCAGCATGAGGCCTTTGCGGGTCTCGGAACTCCCTATTGCCAGCATCGGCTTGCCGTCTTTGAGCGCGATCTCCGATAAGGCGACCGTCTCGGGCTTGCCGTTCACGGTGAACTTCACCTCCTTCTCGCTTTGCTCCACGAAGATTCCCTCCTCCTTCTTGCCATTGGCCAGCGTCATGGTGACTTTCCTGGCGATCTCGGATTTGTTCACCTTCACCACTTCGCCACTCTCCAGCGTGATCGAGAGAGTGTCCCCCTCCGAGATGGGCGTGTGCCCGGCAATATTCTTGCCGCTGGTCAGGTTCACGCTCACCCGGTCGGCGATTGCGGCTGGAAACGCGTTTTTTTTGATCTCGAGCACGATCTTGCCGTCGAGCGTGGCCTTGAATGCTTTCTGCATCCCAAGCGCCGCCGCGAAGATGAACTCTCCGTCGGGCTGTTTGCGGATGGCGAACCCGTGGAGGGTTTGCGGCAACGGCAGGGTCTTGAGATATCTTCCCTCGGGTGAATACACCTGGATGCCGCCCTCCTCGTGCCCGTTGACGCTGACGTAGATCTTGCCTGTGGAATCCACCTGAATTTCGCCGTGGCCGTCGCCGATCGTTTCCAGCCCGGGAGGGGGAGTGAGGAAATTGGGGACGAACTCATATTTGGGTTCGGCTTTCGCCAAAGGCGCGAATGCGAGGGCGGCGAGGAGGAGAGCGGTGGAGGGGAGGCGCATAAGAGAGAGAGGTCGAGATGCGTGCAGAGCTTTAGTCCTTTGTAAGAATCTGGCTTATGCCCATTTGGCAAGTCTTAGGAAACCGAGGCGCTGCCGCCTGTTTTGGGCTCTGCCGGGCGCTCATCGGTCTCGCCGTCGGGGAACTTGCCAGCGCCTCAAGAACCATACCCACCGCGTTATCCATTGCGGCTCGCAGACATAGCCTTGAGTGAAACGAATCCTTTTTGATGCCAACGCATCGGCATTGGGAGGGATCCCGTCTTTGCAGCCGTTGAAGGCCACGGCCGCGCAGCCCCTGTCGTCGTTCACGGAGCCTGCCCTGCGCGCTGCTCGGAGCCGAAAGCGACAACGGATGCCATGCCGCATTGTCTCGGATGATCTTCAGAAATGTCACCGTGATGGCTGGCGAGCGCTCGAGCGGTTTGCTCATTCGCGCGGGCGCAAACGGCATGCAAACAATCAAAAAACAGGCCGAAGGGCGCATGCTCCTGCGGAAGCGTGTTTCTCCACGGGCTAAGGATCGCCCATTGTGAGCGTGGGCACGGGTTTACGGTGTATGACAGCTCCGTTCTGAGCAGATGCCGGGCGATATGACCGACGTCTGTCCTTCTCAGAGTGCTTCATGAAGGGCGCCTAAGGAGATCCTCTAGCCTCCGTGTGCGTGGACTTGGGCCTTTATCCCGTGATCCCCGGGGCGCTATCACACGCCGGCACAATGGACAGCTTCAAAAAAATCCGGTTCCTGGCCGCCGCAGGGCTCCTGGCCCCCTGGTCGGTCCGTGCGGACACCACCCAGGTTTGGTATCAAAACAACATTTGGTGGCGTCTCAATGAGCGGTTGAGCGTGGGCAACTATCTCGATATCCGGCGCAACGATGGCGTTGGCCGGGTCCACACCTGGCTGATCAGCCCCCGGATCCGGTATGACGTTCATCCGCGCTTCCGGCTCCAGCTCAACACGTCCTGGGTTGAGGCTGATAACGCCGAACAAACCCGAAAAATCGATTCCTTCCGGTTGGAGCTCGAGGCGAACCCCAACCTTTCTCTTGGTAAAGACTGGACATTGAGCGCGCGCAACCGGTTGGAGCTCCGCTGGCTCGAGCATGGGGACCGGTTCAACGAACGGATCCGGATACGGCCGAATTTGGAGTGGCTTCCGAGAAAAGAGGGATTCTTCCGGGGCCTCTACACGAACAACGAGGTGTTCTACGATTTTGAGCGGCGCAGGGTTACCGAAAACCGGTGGGTGCCGCTTGGGATCATCCTCCGGGCCCCGGGCGACGTGGAGCTGCGCGTTTATTACCTTTTACGGCACACCTTGGGCAGGGCTGACTGGTTCAACTACCACGTCTTCGGCGCCATGGCTTCCATCAACTTTTAGACGGCGCAACGGGGGCGTTCCCGGGAAGACGCCAGTGAGCCGCTCCCGAATCCGGGAGGGGAGTCAAACTGTGAGGTGCCCTTTTGCGGTCAAGCAGGCGGGTTGGTGGAGTGGCGTGGAAGAATGCTTTGAGCCCTTGAACCTGTTTGCTCGCGAGCGGCACCGCCAGCCCGGCAAACACTTGGTTCGCCCAGGGTTCCCCGGGGCGGCTCCAAGTCGTTCATTCGAAAACACGGGGCGTCGTTTTGGAGCGATCGGGCCAAAGAAGGGGGAAGCGATTCCTCGGGGCACCCGCCAATCGCATGGGGATTTATTTCGCCTACCGCCTCAGGCGGAGCCCCCTACAAATCAAATCCGCACCTTTTACGGGACATGAATGGTCCCTGGGAGATTCCCGCATCCTCTCCAAACGCCCTCTCCAAGGCCTCCCCGCAGCGCTCATGGCCGGTTCCCGCGCTGGTGGCACGCGTTTTTTCATCCGGCCATGAACACACCCCAGACCCGGCTCCCGTCTCGGGTGGATTGCCGACCGGACGGCAATTTAGCACAAATGCCGCATACCGCGCCGGGTCACGCCCCCGAGGCGCGTCTTTGGATTCTTCTCTGGTTTCGGGGGGACAGGAGTCCCATGAGTCTCCGTGAAAAAAGGGGCCCTCCTGAGGGCCATTCACGCGGTCGCCGGTGGAGTCGAGATCGGGGGATCAACTCGGACCCGCCGTTTGTAGCGAGCCAAGTTTGGACCAGGGCTCACGCATTAAAAAAAGCGCGAGGGACTCGCACGCCAGGGGCTCAGTTCAGGCCAACCTCGGCATGGCGTTTGTGGGCCAAGGGCCCAACCCATCCCAGGTCGTGGCAGCGCGCCGAGGCAGAGCTCCGGAAAAGCGGCCTTTAAGATCTGCCTGGTTTGCCTGTCGCTTGTCTCGCGTTTGGCGTTTGGCGTTTGGCGTTTGGCGTTTGGCGTTTGGCGTTTGGCGTTTGGCGTTTGGCGTTTGGCGTTTGGCGTTGGGCGTTGGGCGTTGGGCGTTGG
>JBEIUI010000129.1:0-8945 GCA_040374425.1 Verrucomicrobiia bacterium
CGGCGGCTTAAAGTGATCCATGTCATCGCCTCGGATTGACCGTCCATACTCTCTTTTGATGGTAGCTGTAATCCTCTGCGTGGGGGCTGTCTACTGCTGGTTGCGTCTTTTGGCAGATCGCCGACTGGAGGCTCCGACGGTGGTGGTGAGGAGTGGTTTTCCGAGCGCTGATTCAAATACTGGTTTTAAGGAGGGCTTCGCCGTCCGCGACGAGACCACGACTGAACCCTTTTCCGGGCCGCCCGCGACTGGATCGCTGGATGTGGATCCCGGCAACGTCTCGCTTCAGTTGCTGCAGCCGGGCAAACTTTTCTGGGAACAGCAGATCGAAACTCTGGAGCGGGCTTCCCAGTTCGGCGATGCCCAGAAGGGCCGGCAAATTCTCGCCTTGTTGCCTTCCCTGCCAGAGGAGGCTCTTGAGGCCGCCACAGAGTCGGCTGTGCGGCTTTTGCGTGATGCTGAATATACGGCTGCCAGGGATCTGTTGTTGAATCCAAGAAGCCATGGACGCGTTCTGTCGGTTCTGTTTGATGATCTTCTGGCGCGGCGAGATGAGGTTGTTTTGCCGGCGCTCATGGCAATCGCCAAGACGCCCGGGCACCCGCTGGAGAAAGCAGCGAGAGACAACCTGGAGTTTTTACTGGGGCAAAATTTCGGCGGGAACTGGGAGGAATGGGAACGCGCCGCAGAGCGCTCGATCCTTGAGAAGAGGATGGGTCCGCCCTGAGTGCTGCTCTTCAAACGGGTGCCGGTCCGGCGCGGGCGGGCAGGTGAAAAGAAAGGGCTCCGCCCTAAAAAAGAAAGGCTGCGCCTTTGGGTAAGGAGCAGCTTTCTCCTGAAGAGTTGAGCGTGTTGTGGAGCCGGATCGGCCGTTTCCTCTATTCGCCGTCGTTTCCGATCGCCGCGGTTGGACACACTGCCATCATTTCCTCCGCAATAGCCTCTTGAGCTGCGTCGGCAGGCTGGGTGTGGAAGAACACGAGGGTCTCGTCGTCATTCCATTTGATCAATGAATCCGCGCCGTCCACTTCAAGACAAGTGCGGCAGGGAGTGCAGGTGGTATCCACATACCAAGGGCCTGGAACGTTTTCCGGTACTTTTGATGAATTATCAGCCATTCCTTTTCCCTAAAATATCGGGAGCAGAAGGGCAACCAGTTAGTTATGCCGAAGCGACGGTTTGATCGGAGCGGATTCGGGTCTGGCCGGCTTCGCAGGGGCCGGTTCAAGAAACGGGAGAAAATCGAATTCCGGCTTGAGCGGAGTCGAGCCCGGGGACTTCGGCACCCCCGTGGGAGCCGTTTGTTGGTCCAGAGCGGGCGCAGGGTCAGGAGAGGGAATCTCCCTGCCGGACTTGGTGAAAAGTGCGGTGCGGGAAACTTTCACCTTCTCGCCATTCCCGTTGACTTGCTCCTCCGAGAGGGTCTTGAGCGCCACGTCCTCCACCTTGTAATAGGAGCCGTTTGCGTGTTTGAGGAAGGGGCGCATCTCCTGGGGGTTGAAGGGACGCGAACCGCGTCGTCCGAAGACCACGGTCTGTCCGCCCGTCTCATCCGTTACCCGGTCCCGGTCCAAGCCACGCGAAACCGAAAGTGCGGCATGTTTGGTGGGATAGGTGGCGATGAGCCGGGGCGCCGGTCTCGGGCTAAATCCTGCAGCCCCGTCTACGGTGTCCGGTGAAATGAGCTGGATGACGCGGAACCCGTTTTTTCCATCGGCCACGAGGGCATACATGGAAGCCGCCACGGAGCCGATCTGGACGGCGCGCGCGTCGTTGATTGCGCCCTCCGCCGAGAAGGTTTGATCCAGTTTCGGGTGTTCCGGGTTCTCAATGTCGATGATCGCGAGGCCTTGGCTTCCGTTGGCGACATACGCGTAGGTGCGGGCCAAATAAAGTTTCTGGGCTTCTTTGAGGGGAACCACCGCTTGCCGGAGGGGCTTGGGCCGGGTGGGATCGCTCAGGTCGAGCACCTTGAGTCCCTCGTCGTCGGTCACAAACGCGTAACGGAACTGGATGGCGCACGCTTTGGGGTTTTTAAGAAATCCATCGGCGAGTTCCCCAACGAGTCGGGGTTGATCGGGCTTGTCCACGTCAATGACGGCCAGGCCCCGGGGCGTCGTCACGTAGAGCCGGTGCCCGGCACAGACACCGTAGGTTGCGCCGGTGAGTTTGCCTTCCGGATTGAAGTGATCCCCAATCGGAGCGCCGGCCGCATTCCTGAGCTTTGATCGGAGCAGAAAATTGTTTTCCGGGTTCCCGTCGTAGAGGCAGTTGATGTCCACCACGACCAAGCCCTCTTCGAGGTCGGTGACAAACACCCTCCCGTAGATGGGATGAATGGGTTGTTCTTCGTTGGCAGGGTTTTGGATCCGGTTGGGATCGTTGAGCATGGTGCTCGCGAGCGCGGCCGAGGTGGCGAAAGGGGTCGGCACCCGGGTGCGCTGACCCAGGGGTGACACGGGTGCGGAAAGGAAACGCTCGGAAAACCCTTTTTGATCGATATTTGCCACGTCGAAAACCTCCAGCCCGCCGGGGCCGTTGGCCGCGTAAACATACTCACCGTGCAGCGTCAGGTCCCGGATCTCTTCGGCGTGGTGCTCGTAGCCCGTCTGAAGGGTCTTACCCCGTTGGATGTGCTCGCCGTAATTGCGCGGATAGGCGTGGCTGTGAAAAGAGCTGCCGATGGGAGATTGAGGCTCCTCGGGTTCCGTCCAGATGACGGCGTTGAGTTCATGTTCCCCGCCAACCCACGCGTAACGCCCAAAGAAATTGACCGTCCCGGTGCCGAATCCAAGGAGCGAAGTCATCCACGCGTTGTTATCGTCTTTTGCGGAGAGATGACATTCGGTGCAGGTTTTTGTCGTGCCCCGGCTGCTGGTGGTGTGGGCGAAGTGCGGGTTAAATGCCTGCCCGCTGTAACCGTCGCCGCTGACCGTCTGTGCCTGACTGTAGAACCATTCGCGGTTTTGGTTTTGGGAGCTGACCAGCACGGCGCTGGAGGAGCGCAGGACGGCCATCCGGTTCTTTTTCACTGTCCCGTCAATGCCGAGCATGAAGACGTCATCCCGGACGACCTGCGGGTTGTACGTGGTAAAGTTTCGGTCCAGCGCGCCTTCAAATTTGTTCTGAGCCACGCGCTGATTGGCCTTCATCGGCATATGACAGCCAAAACAACTCGTCGCCCAGGACGTATGACAGATTTGGCAGTCCATGGACTGGTTGCTGTGAGCGAGTTGGTTTTTGCATTTGTCCGGAGAGTCCGGAACGGTTCCCCAGGTTTCCCCATCGCGCTGGAGGGTTTTGGCGTAACGCGCCTTGGCGTTGTATTTCGGTGAAGCGGGATCGATGACATCCCGGGTCTGGGGCACTTCCCAACGCAGGTCGGGCGACATCGTGGAGTTTTGGAATAACTTTTCCCCCTCCCATTCAAACCGCGGCTTCCAAGGCGTGGAGCTTTTGGCGAGATCCACGGGGGTGATTTTCTGTGTCTTGGGATCCCAGTGGCCGCTGGTGCCCGAGGTCACCAGGCTGGGCCGCTGGTCGATGGTGCCGTGGCAATCGATGCACCCAATGGTCGTGGCGTTGCGGGGTTCCCCGTAAAGGAGCCCGTTTCCGTGCACCTCCACCTCAAAGTGGCAGTCCACGCATTGCATGCCTTTGGCGATGTGGATGTCGTTGAGGTGCACGGCTTTTTTGAAGTCGGCGTGCGCGATGACGTTGTCATCCAAGTCGACCCGGTTGCCTTTTTTGTCCTGTTTAAAGATGGCGCGGAAAACCCAGCCGTGCCCGTGGTAATCGGCGAACTGGGTGTGTTTGAGCTTCGGATTGAGTTCCGCGACCTTCTCCAAAAAATCGAGTTTCCCCCAGTTGCCTCTGGCCGCCGCCGCCTCGGGATTGGACACCGTCGAACGCACCAATTCGGCGTCGGAGGGGTCGTGTTGCACCTTCGGATACATGAACTCGGCGTCGGTCTCTTGGTCCCACCAAGTGTAGCCAAGGTAAGGGTTTACGAAGAGGTTGCCCTGGTGCATGTGACAGTTCATGCACTGCGCGGAGGGAATCGAACGGGTGAACTGATGAATGATGGGATGGCCCCGCTCGTTCTTGGGAATGGTGGGATCCTTGGAAAAACTCAGGCCTTGATGGCCGTATTTGTGCCACCACCCCGAGTTGGTCGGGGAACGGTCATTCGCGTAGACGACGTGGCAAGCCGTGCAGCCGCTGGAGCGATAGTCGCCGGGGCGATTGTTGCTTCCCATGAACCCAAGCAGCGGGTCGTGGAGCCGCGTTTTCTGGGCTCCCAAGATCACCGGATCTGTCCGGTTAAGCGTGCCAAGACCGCGGTCAGAGAGCCGTCTTTCGGGTTTGCCGGGAGGCTCGTCCAGGGCGGGAATTCCCAGGCTCAGAGGGGTGACCCCGCCTTTTTCAAAAATCCGGAAGAGATTTCCGGGCATGCTGCGATTCCAGCGGGGCAGGGGGATGAGGGAGGGGAGGATCCCTTGGAGCCGGGTTTGTTCGGCCGTGGCTTGAAAAGGGTTCTCGAGTTTAAGCGGAACACCGTCCGCACCGTAGGCCTGGCCCACGACCGGGTTTTTCACATCGATGGCGCCGTTGTTGTAGGCAGCGGCATTCCAGAGCATGGCCCCATGATTCATCATGGAATGGCCCACCCGATTCACAATGTCGCCATGGCATAAGCCGCAGGCTTTGTCCGCCACACGCAGGTCGCCCGGATTAATAAACCGGATGAACTCGGGCGACTCGTGATTGAGCAGGACGGTGCTGTTGATGGGGTTGGCGGAGCTTTTCCAAAACTCGGAATTGCGCGGCGGGACATGGGCCTGCTCAATGGACTGGCCCTTGGCCGGATTGCCGCCATGACAGTCGATGCATCCCAAAACCACATGGGGGGAGCTGTGCATCGTATGGGAGTCCGTGGATTGATGGCACTCGATGCAGCCCACGCTTTTGCGGTGCGCTTCGGCCTGGGTCTGGTCGATCCAATTGCGTTTCACGCCCGAACGCGTGCTGGGCGGCAGCGGTGGCAGAGAAGTCTGCGGTCCGAGCCCCGTGGCGTTTGGAATCAGCTCCATTGGCCGGTCCGCTCCTTGCGATGTCTGGGGTCCTTGGCCGGTCGGGAGCCCTGTCAATTCCTCGCTGCCGCTGGTCGCTGGTTTGCCCGGGGCAACGTTTTTCTGTGCCCCGGATGCGGGCAGAAAAAACCCCGTCCAAATGCAAAGGCTGACGGCTACAAGCAGTGAAATAATACGCATGGCGACTCACCCCCGGCAGCCCGCGCGGCGAAGGACGTGCGGTGTGGAGGCGCTGACGGAATAGGCCTCTGGATCCGTAGACGCGAGGCAAAACTCAGAAGACGAGCGCCCGGGACACCCGGTGTTTTTGCACCGGGATATTTCTGGCCCTTTTAATCCCATCGCTCAAACGCGTCGCGGCGTGATCGGATTCAGCGGAACGGGTCGGCCGTTCCGAGAGCCTCCACCGACCTAGCGCAAAGCCAGGATCCGGCGGGCCACCTCCTCGACATTCGCGCGGCTGTTGAACGCGCTGATCCGGAAATATCCTTCTCCAGCGCTGCCGAACCCGCTCCCGGGGGTGATCACCACGTTGGCTTCGTGGAGCATCCGATCGAACATCTCCCAGCTGGAAATTCCGCTCGGCGTTTTGACCCAGATATAGGGCGCATTGATTCCCCCCCAGACCTTCAACTCCGCTTGGCTGACGGCCTGGCGTAAAATGGCGGCATTACCCATGTAATGGCTGATCAACGCCGACACCTCGGATTTCCCCTCGGCGCTGTAAAGTGCTTCCGCCCCTCTTTGGACCATATAGCTCACCCCGTTGAACTTGGTCGTCATCCGCCGGTTCCACAGCGGGTGAAGCGGGTGGCTTTCCCCCGAGGCCGTGCGGGCCTTCAGGCATTTGGGCACGACGGTAAACGCGCACCGGGTTCCGGTGAACCCGCCGTTCTTGGAAAAACTGCGGAATTCGATCGCGCAATCCCTCGCCCCCGGGATCTCGTAAATGGAGTGGGGGATTTCCGGGTCATGGATGTAAGCCTCGTAGGCTGCGTCGTAGAGCAGGATCGTGTCGTTTTTGAGGGCGTATTCCACCCAGGCGGTGAGTTGGGCGCGCGTGGCGACGGAGCCGGTGGGATTGTTTGGAAAACAGAGGTAAACGATGTCAGCGCGTTCGCTGGGCACATCGGCCACAAAATCGTTGCCCTCGTTGCAAGGCAGGTAATTGAGTCCCTCGTAAGCCCCCGCCTCGTTGGCGGGACCGGTATGGCCCGCCATGACGTTGGTATCCACATACACGGGATAAACCGGGTCCATGACCGCAATCACATTCCTGTCGCCGAGAATGTCGAGGATGTTGCCGCAGTCGCACTTTGAGCCGTCGGAAACGAAAATTTCGTCGTCGGCCACCTCGATGCCATGGGCGCGGTAATCATTCTGCGCGATGGCGCTGCGGAGAAACTCGTATCCCTGCTCGGGGCCGTAGCCGCGGAATGAATCCCGGACGCCCATTTCATCGACGGCCTTGTGCATGGCTTGGCGGACGGATTCGGGGAGTGGCTCGGTGACGTCGCCGATCCCGCAGCGAATCATGCGCTTGGCGGCATCGGGGTTGGCGGAGCAGAACGCGGTTACGCGACGGCCGATTTCAGGAAAGAGGTAACCGGCCCGGAGCTTCAGATAATTGTCGTTGAGAAACGCCATAGGAGGGCGAGGGTGTAGTCGAGGAGCGCGCGGGGGTAAATGCTGAATCCAGGGAAAAAACCAGGCCACCCAACAGTTCTAGTCAATCGCCTGGGAGTTTTGATGGGGCCCGGGAGTTTTCTTCGCGGGCGGCGCCCGTTTGCGCTAAATGCAGAGGCTGTGTCGTCCTTTTCTTTTTTGATTTCCTCCGGGCAAGAGGCCTCGCGCATTGACCAGTTTCTGGCTTCCCAGCTGCCCGCGTTCTCGCGGTCCAGAATCCAGGACCTCATTAAATCCGGGCACGTGACCCTCAATGGAAACCCGACCAAAGCCAACGCGCGTTTGCGGCTGGGCGAGACGGTCGAGTTACAGGAACCGCCGGCGGTGGCCGTGGAAACCCGGCCTGAAGCCATTGCGCTGGAGGTGCTCTTCGAAGACGACGACCTCATTGTGATCAATAAAGGCCCGGACATGGTCGTGCATCCCGCGGCGGGGAACTGGGAGGGGACCCTCGTCAACGCGCTGCTCTATCACTGCGGCGCGCTCTCCGGGATCGGCGGGGAACAAAGACCGGGCATCGTGCATCGCTTGGACAAAGACACCAGCGGGTGCCTGGTGGCAGCGAAAAATGATTTGGCACATCAGGGCCTCTCCAAACAGTTCGCCGGACGCGAGATAAGCAAAATCTATCTTGCGCTCGTTTTCGGGCGGTTACCCAAGCCCAATGGGATCATCGACGCCCCCATTGCCCGGCATCCCGTGGACCGGAAAAAGATGGCGGTTGTCGGGCCCGGCGGCACGGGGCGTTCCGCCCGGACCGATTGGCGGGTGCTTCAAGTCCTCGGCGAGGCGTCCCTCGTGGAATGCACCCTGCACACCGGCCGGACCCACCAGATCCGGGTTCACCTGAAACATCTGGGCTACCCGCTCCTGGGCGACCCGGTTTACGGACGCGTGGCGGGTTATCCCCGCCAGATGTTGCACGCATGGAAACTCGGCTTCCTGCATCCGCGCACGGGCGAGCGGATGAGTTTTGAGTCGCCCATCCCCGCCGATTTCCTCGAAGCTGGGGTTTTACCGGTTTTGAAATGAGCTCCTACCAGTCAGCGATCGAATACGTCTCCCAAACCTTGCAGAAACTCTCGGAGCAGGGGGTGGAAATGTCGTGCTCCTCGGCATCCCTCGCAAGGCTGGGCAGTTCCATCGCGGTCGAGACCGGACGGGTCAAAGAAGAAGCGAGTCAACCAGAAGTGGACTCCCGTGGTTTGCCTGAGGCACCCCGACCGCAAATGGTGGTCGAGCAACGGCCGGTTCCCAAGGCTCAGCCGGAGATGCTGGCGGACAAAGTCGCCCGGCTGGAGGCGTTGCGCGGTCCGGTTCTGAAATGTACTCTTTGTCCCCATCTCGCCGCGTCGCGCTCGCACGTGGTATTCGGGGTCGGCAATCCGGATGCGGACCTCATGTTTGTCGGGGAAGCACCGGGTGAAGACGAGGATCTTCAGGGGGAACCCTTTGTGGGCAAGGCCGGCCAGTTGCTGACAAAAATCATTGAGGCGATGGGCTTCCAACGTTCCGAGGTTTACATCGCCAACGTGCTTAAATGTCGGCCGGACATGCCGGCAGGGGTGGCCGGCAACCGGAAACCCAAGGCATCTGAAATGAGCACCTGCCTGCCTTATCTCAAGGAACAGATTTCAATTATCCGCCCGAAAGCGTTGGTGGCTCTGGGCGCAACCGCCATGGAAGGTCTCTTGGGCGAAACCCAGCCCATGGCTAGGCTCCGGGGACGCTGGCATCCATTGGATGGAACTCCCGTCATGGCGACTTATCACCCGGCGTATTTGCTCAGAAACCAGTCGCTGACGGAAAAACGGAAGGTTTGGGAGGACATGCTCCTGGTGCTCGAAAAGCTGGCGCTGCCGATCTCCGAAAAACAGCGGCAATACTTTCTCAACAAAGGCTGACGCCAAAGCCTGCGGCTCAGGGCTCACGCATCTAAAATTCAGCTTCGGGGGAAGGGGACGCACAAGAATGGCACTGAGTTCAGCCCGAAAGCCGAAGTTCCAACCTGCGTGTTTGGGTTCTTTGAGGTTGTTCCCGGTGCCGGGTTGGGAGGGGGGAAGGAAAACCGCAGAGGAACGCAGAGGAATTCTGCGGTGAAATTTTCTCTGCGATCTTTGAGATCTTTGCGGTTACGAAAAACCGTGCAAGCGCCACGGGCTCGGA
>JBEIUI010000067.1:0-18419 GCA_040374425.1 Verrucomicrobiia bacterium
ATCGGCCATTTTATAAATAGCGTTGGAGCCGCGCTCGGGAGCGGACGCGTGGACAGCCTTGCCGCGGGTGACCAGAGTCAGCCAGAGCGACCCTTTGTGCGTATGAACAACATCCAATCCCGTGGGCTCACCCACCACCACAAAGTCGAACTTTTCCTCGGTCGCGAGCGCCTTGGCACCGAATTGCCCGGTTTCTTCGCTCATCAACCCCGCAAACCAAATCTCGTAAGGCAGCCGGGCAAGTGTCGCCCCGCACTCCTTTAGAGCCCACAACATCGCAGCCATCGGGCCCTTCGTGTCACTGCTGCCACGCCCCCAAACCCGCCCATCTCTCAGCGTCCCAGCAAAGGGCTCGATGCTCATGCCCGCGACACTCACCGTGTCGGTGTGGGGTGCGAAAAGCAGACGCGGTTTACCGGGCTGATCGCTGGGAAATCGCGCAACGACGTTGGGGCGTCCCGGATGCACCTCTCGCAACTCGGCATGCGCACCGAGTCCGGCCAGATACTCCCTCAAAACCTCTGCGATGCGGGCCTCGCCCACGCCCTGTGTTCCGGGGTCGCCCGCCGGGTTCACACTGGGAATTTGAACAAGCGCCTGAAGCAACTCGGTGACGGAGCGGGGAGCGATCATGATCGTTTCGGAAGTGAATGGAACCATTCGACAAACCGCGGGATTCCCTCGGAAATTTTGGTCCGAGGATCGTATCCCAGCAAAGCACGCGCCTTCGAGATATCCGCGTAAGTGAGCGGGACATCCCCCGGCTGCTCAGGCATCCGCTGGATGAGAGCCGTTTTTCCGAGGGCCTTCTCGATGGCAGCAATCAACTCGCTGAGCGTGGTGGTCTGGCTTTCGCCCAGGTTAAACACGTCACAGAGAGCGCCCTCATAGGTGAGGCAGGCCAACATCCCCTGCACAATGTCGTCGACGTAGGTGTAGTCGCGCCGCGTGGACCCATCTCCAAACTGCTGGATAGAGCGCCCCTCCCAGATGGCCCGGGTAAAGGAGTGAATCGCCAGGTCCGGCCGTTGGCGCGGACCGTAAACGGTGAAAAACCGCAGGTTGATCGTTCGCAGTCCGTAAAGATGCGAATAGTTCGAGCACAACTGCTCCGCCGCCAACTTCGTCGCCGCATACGGAGAAATCGTCTGGTTCAAACACATATCCTCCCGGAAAGGAGCGGTCTTCAGCACACCGTAAACAGAAGAACTTGACGCACAAATAAACCTCGGAACCTTGGCCCGGCGAGCCGCCTCCAGCAGATGGAATGTACCCGAGATGTTCGTGTCGATATAGAGCTTGGGTTCTTTGATCGAGGGCCGAACACCCGCTCTCGCCGCCAAATGAACAATCGAGTCAAACCCACCCTGCTCAACTAGGGCACCCACTCCTCGCTCATCCCTGATGTCGACTTCATGGACCGCCACCGGGCCTAAAGCGGCCAGGTTGGACCGTTTGATGGCCGGATCGTAGAAGTCATTAAAGTCGTCCAAAACCGCCACGCGATGCCCTAGAGAGAGGCATTTCTCGACAAAATGCGACCCAATGAACCCGGCTCCGCCTGTCACAAGGATGTGCATGCGACAGCCTATGCAGACGAAAAAATTCCGGGCAAGTGAAAGTTCCCTACCCCGCCCGGGTGTATCGAGTTGACACCAGCCACTCCGGTTGCGATAGGAACTTCAGATTCTTTCATATTATGGCCGACGAAATCCCCCCAGCCCCCTCTGAGTCCGGAAATTTTGACTCTGCCGCACCTGAGAAAAGCGACACGATCCGAATTACGTTGCCGCCAAAAAACGAGCAGGCCTCCCTCAAACGCGAGACCGTCCGGATCAGCGTGCCGGGTCAACCGAACCCGCCACCTCCCGCCGCCGCCTCCAAGCCCTTCGTGCCAGCTCCGCCTTCCGCTCCGTCAGTCAAGGCTTCAGGCGCGTCAACGCCGCCTCCCCGGCCCCCTTCGCTGGCGGGAAAACCCATACTCCCGCTCAAGCCGGCCGCTCCGGTGGCGGCGGTGCCCGTTGCTCCGGCAGGAGTCGCTCAATCCGTTGTTCAAAAATCAGCAGCACCCAAGAAAGAAACGGCCCGAATCACGCTGCCTGACGAGACGGGCAAACCCTCCCTGCCGAAAGCGACGGTCAAGCTCCAGCAGACTCAGCCTCTGGTCAACCGCGCCGCATTGGGCGCGACTTCGGTCTCGCTCACTGAGGCGATTACCCCCGTTGAGCCTGCAAACGATACCGTATTGAATGCCATGTCCATCGCGGCGCTCGTGGTGTCAATCGCTGCACTCGCCGCGACCCTTGTGGCCTTCACCGGCGCATCGAGCGCACTCTAAAATCATCATGGCTAACGAAAACGTTCTCACAATCACCGACACAAACTTCGATCAAGAGGTCCTCAAATCCCCAGTCCCGGTGCTGCTGGACTTTTGGGCTCCTTGGTGCGGTCCTTGCCGCCTGATCGGTCCAGTGATCGATGAAATCGCGAATGAACGTCTCGGAAAAGCCAGGTGGGAAAAATCAACGTGGACGACAGCCAGCAACTTGCCGCTCGCTACCGTGTCAGCTCCATCCCCATGCTGCTCTTCGTCAAAGACGGGGAGATCCGGGACCAAGTAGTGGGAGCCGGCACTGGCAAAGCCGCTCTCCTAGCGAAACTGGACGCCCTCAGTTAAGCGGCTGAACACGTCGGATCAAACCGGGCAGCTCTAGAACACTTCATAGAACACTTCACTCAGCCGCGTTTCCTCAGGGAAACGCGGCTTTTTTGTGCCGTTCCCCGTCTTCAGGACCCACCGAACTGCAGCAGCTCAGTCCAGAAACGAACAGATGTATTCGCAGACGCCGACACCCACAACGATCTCAAACCCGCTTTTCGAGGGGACCTCGAACGCAGTTCCTGCACCATAAGACTGCCGGTCCGCCTGCCCATCCATTTTCACTTCGCAATCCCCCGCAACGATCTCCATGCGCTCCGCTCGATCGGTACCAAAATGATAAGAGCCCGGATAAATGAGTCCGAGGGTTTTTTTACCCCCATCCGCGAGCACCAGCGTATGACTCACAACCTTGCCATCAAAATACACGTTGGCCTTAGTGTGAGCCGTGACGTTCTCGAACTCCTTGGGATGCGCCATAAGGCCGGCGAGTTTTTCCAGCTCCCAATGAAAGTCAAGGCGCCGAACCGGTGTAAACCGCCAGTTTTCCCGCACCCTTGAACAGATGCATAATTTACAAGCGAGCTGATATCCTGGACCGGCAGGTATTCCCTCTTTGGCACGCCCCATTTTCCGAAGCACATCTTTAACGGGGTTGCCTCAGAGGCCGGAAGATCATGCCGCTTTTGTCCAAGACGCGCCACCCCGGCGCCTACAAGCGTTTGGCGGAAGAACTCCTCGCCCCCCCGCATTGCAGGGAGCGCATGGCGATTCCGTGTCTCGATGTCGTGCGTTTTGCCGACACCGTCGGCTACCACTCCGACAAAACCCGCAACGTTTGGCCCTACCGGGTTACGTCATCAACGCATTCAACTCCAACAAACGCCTCGACCAGTTCACCCTCGAACAGATTGACGGAGATTTGCTTCCGTAAAGCGGGGAGGAACAAAAATCGGCTCCCCGTTCAACCCTCTTCTGCTGAGCACCGAAGAGGGGCGCGCCCGGGCCAAAGACGATGAAAACCGGATACTCACGGACCGGATCCGCGCCCATGTCCCGGGGCAACGATGGCCGCGACCACTACAACAAAAGTTTCTCCATCTGGATGGCCGGCGGCGGCATCCAGCCTGGAACCACCGACGCGCTTGGATACGCCGCAGCGGAAAACCCCGGTCGAAGGCCACGATCTCCACGCCACGATGATGCGGCTCCGGGGCATCAACCCCAAAAAGCTCACCTACCGTTTCCAAGGCCGCGACTTCCGACTCACGGACGTCAAAAGCCACGTGATGGAAAAGATTCTGGCCTAGGCCCCAGAGCGCAGGGGCCTCAGCCGGGCGATCACGCGCCGAAGAGCTGGCTCCATTCCGCAGGTTTGAATCCCACCACCCCGCCAGACGGCCCCAGAACAAAGGGCCTTCGGATGAGGCTGCCGTTCGCGGCGAGCAGATCCAACACCTCGTCCGAAGAAAGCCCGGGCAACCGCTCGCTCATTTTCAGCGCCCGGTAGTCTTGCCCCGAGGTGTTGAGCAACTTGCGCACGTCGCCCCCCACGGACTCCAGCATCAAACGCAACTCGCCCAGGCTGGGCGGTCGCTCCCGGA
The DNA here is from genome assembly GCA_040374425.1 of Verrucomicrobiia bacterium. Classification (GTDB taxonomy): domain Bacteria; phylum Verrucomicrobiota; class Verrucomicrobiia; order Chthoniobacterales; family Chthoniobacteraceae; genus CAIURC01. The sequence goes on from JBEIUI010000067.1 coordinate 4,264, forward strand.
TCGGCACAACTTCAGCCTCCAGCCCCCGTTCACTGAGGTACTTGAGCGCCTTGCGGCACGTGTCGCACTTGGCGTAGCCGTAGAACCGGAGGCTCATACCAGCCCCAGGTTCCGAAGGATGGCGCCACAGGAGTGCGCTTTGTTGAGCGTGTAAAAATGCAGCCCCTCCACACCAAACCGCCGCAACCCCTCGCACTGCCGGGTCGCATGCTCAATTCCAAATTCCGTGACTGCCGCGTCGTCATCTCCAAGCTGATCGATTCTCCGGGAAAACGCCTCCGGCAGGCGCGCCCCGCAGAGTTGCACAAATTTCTGCGTCTGGTTTCTCGAAAGAACCGGCAGAATCCCGGGGATAATCGGGATCCGCACCCCGAGTTTTTCGGTGAGGAAATCATGGAACTCGAAGAAGTCCTCATTATCGAAAAAAAGCTGCGTGACGACACAGTCAGCACCGGCCGCGATTTTTTCCCCGAGAAATTTCCAGTCCGTGTGTTTGCCCGCCCGGCAAGCGATGTGGCCTTCGGGAAAACCGGCCGTGGCAATGTTGAAAGAGCCGTCTACCCGAAGAAACTCCACGAGTTCCCGGGAGTACTCAAAGCCACCCGGCGTTTTCACAAATTCACCGCCTGCGGGAGGGTCGCCTCGGAGCGCCAAGATATTCCGGATCCCGCGGTGCCGAGCATCCGCCACCACCTCTCGGAGCTGTTGGCGCGTGGAATCCACGCAGGTTAGATGCATCATCGCGGGCAAACGCGACTCCCGCTGGATTCGATCCGCCATGCCTAGGGTTCTCTCCCGGGTGCTTCCGCCAGCACCGTAGGTGACGGAGCAATAATCCGGCTTCAGCGAGAGAACCTGTGGAAGCGTCTTTTCAAAAAAGACCCGTTCGCCCTCATCCGTCTTCGGGGGGAAAAACTCAAATGAAACCGCAGGCCGCCCGGCCGCCCGGCACGCCTCGTGAATATCACGGATGAAAATCATTGGACCGCGATAGTGGCTTGGAAATTATTGACCGCAAATTCAAAGTCTCTCAATAGGCTAGGCACAGAACTGGCTAATCTCCCGTCGAATCCTGTTTTTAACTTGTTTTATGGTACAACGAATTCCGGCAGCGAGCGCAAAAAGCCATCTCCTTGGAAGCCGTCTCTTTGAAGGGATCGCACCGGAACTCGTCGGCGAAATCGGCTCCTACATGGACCTGATGAGTTTCAAAGCCGGAGAGGTCATCTTCCGTGAGGGTGAACCCGGCGATTGCTTCTACCTCGTGTGCGACGGCGTTGTCTGCATTTCCAAACTCGGGAGAGCCGGCAGACAGGAAACACTCGGATACATCAAGCCCAAGGAGTTTTTTGGCGAAATGGCAGTCATTGACGGCCAACCGCGATCCGCCCTCGCCTATGCGGCGGAACCCACCCTCTTGGGGCGCGTAGACCGTGAAAACCTCGAGCAGATTCTCGCAATCGCGCCCCGGGAAATGCACATGAACTTCCTGCGGTCCGTCGTGCAGCGGCTGCGGCAAGCGGACTCCAAATTTATCACGGAGCTGCTGCGCACCGAACGCCAGGCACTGGCAGGCAACATGATCGACAGCGTCGTCAACGAGTTTAAGAACCCGCTCTGTGTTCTGCGCTCCTGCACGGACTCGCTCCGTTCCAGCCTTGTCGATCCTGAGCTCCTGAAGATCACGGAGGTCATGGCGCGCGCAGCCGAGAGCATGATCGACCGAACCGAGGAGATCTTGGAGTTCACCGCCGGCCAAGAGAGCCTCAAAATCGAGAGGATCCCGCTGCGGTCACTCGCGGAACAACTCGAGGAGCAGGCCCGGAAAGTTCTCCCCGAAGCCATCGAGCTCACACTCGAGCTCGAGTTTGATTTTGAACGCGACACCGCCGTTCTGGGGGACCATACCCGCCTCCTGCGCATGTTCATGAACCTCGTTAAAAACGCCATTGAGTCTATGCCAGACGGCGGCAGCCTCAACGTGAGCGTGCAGCGCCGCGGCAGCCAAGCCGCTTTCTTGATCAGCGATTCCGGGTGCGGGATCGCACCGGAACTGCATGCGAGGATTTTCGAGCCCTTCGTTTCTCGCGGAAAAGAGCGCGGGACCGGCCTAGGAATGGCCATCGTTAAACGGGTGGTCGAAGCCCATGACGGCACGGTTTCGCTTCGGAGCGAACCCGGCCTCGGCACGGAAGTGGAAGTGCGCCTTCCCACAACGCTCTGACGGGCGCTCGTCAATCTTCCCCGGCCATAGCCGTGGGAGTGCGCAAGTACTCGGCGGTGTCCGCGGAGAGCCCTGATCTCAGACAATCGGGGCAGAGGCGGTGATCGGCGTTTTCCGACTCAGACTCCTCGCTGAGCATAAAGAGGCGGTGGCAGGGGTCGTGGAGACAGTTGACAAAACGCGCCGTGGGGCGCCCGGAGTGCTCACACCGCCCAATCTGCACAAGATCCCGCTCCACCCTCACCGTCATGCGCGGGTCGAAAACGAAGCATTCCCCAAGCCAGTGCTCGTTCCCGAACTCCTGCTGGTAGGTCATGATCCCTCCATGGAGTTGAAACACCTGGTCAAACCCGCGGCTCCGGAAAAGGGCGGAGGCCTTCTCGCAGCGGATGCCCCCGGTGCAATACATCAGCACCTTCTTTGTTTTGAGATGCTCGAGCTGGCCGAGATAGTCCGGAAGCTGGCGAAACTGCTCGATGTCACAGATCACCGCGTCTTTGAACCGGCCCGCAGCCGCCTCATACGCATTGCGCACGTCCACCAACACCACGTCCGGATCCTGCTCGATCATCGCTTTCCATTGGGCTGGGCTCAGATGATTATCCTGGTCGGTGGAAAGATCCGCTCCGGCCTTGAGCGTCACGATTTCGGGACGCACCTTGAGGATGAGTTTGCGGAACGTGGACGCGTCGCCCTCGGACACTTTGATCTCAATATCCGCAAAACGCGGGTCCTCGCGCAAAACACTCACAAAACGATCCACCTGCTCTTTTTTTCCTGCAAGCGTTCCGTTGACACCTTCAGAGGCGATCAAATAACGGCCTTTGAGTTCCAGGGCCTGACACAGAGCGCGGTGCTCGGCAGCCAAGCCTTCCGGGTCGGCGATCGCGATGAATTTGTAGAAGAGAATGACAGGGTAAACCTCCGACATAACGATGCAGGTCATACCCCAGGATCTGCCGGATGCAAACCACGGCTCAACCGCAGCTGGATCGGCCGGAGCGGCGACACCAACCCCGCGCGATTTCCGGAAGCACAAAGAATTTGGAATTCATGCTTGCCCTCGACGGATCGCCAGCTACCTTCACTCTCGTTCTGGGGGGAACAGCGCGGGCGCTTTGCCATTCGGCGGGCGCCCGCGCATTTTTTTTGCAGGTTTCCTCATCGACCGGTCACACACATCTCCAACCGCCTTTTCTTGCCCGGTTGGAAATGGAGGAGTTTTGGCGTCCGGTTTGCCGCTGGATCAAGCCCCTTGGCTTTGACTCTCTGCGAGGGAAACCGAGTGCCGCGCCTGGCGCTTGGGACCTTTGGATGCGGGTTGGGTGAGCCGCGCAGCTCTGCTGGAACTGTTGGGCGCCTCAAGGAAAGCGAGGCGTTCCCGCCGCACCCCGTCCCGCCAATCGCGATCCATCGCCTCCACCACGCGTTCCCTTGGCAAACTCAGCTGCGTCGTAAGATAAACAAAAAGATTTTCCGCCAACACCACCAACGCCACCGAATGCAAGCGCCCCAGTTTCGCGGCCAGCCAATCCGTGAACGCGAGAAACCCGTGGAAAGGCGATCCCCCCCCAACCGTCCAGAGCAAAGGCAGCGTTTCGCGAAACCTCCCGCTATTGGCCACCAGATCCCAAACCCGTGCGAACCGCCGCAATCGTTGGAGAACATCGAAATCCAACGTCTTATTTCTGAGGATCTCGTAGGGCGGGCTTGGGCTGTAAACCATCTCCCATTCGGCATCGTGCCTGACAATGGGAGTCCCTCTGAGCCGTTTGAGAATCCCCACCTGAATCTCCTGCGGGCGCAAGGCCACCAGCCGATCAAATCCCCGCGCAAAACTCTCCAAACCCTCCCCCGGCAACCCGGCGATCAGATCGGCATGGATGTGAACCCCTGTTTGTTCGCGCAGAAACCTCAGGTTCTCCTCCAACCGCGGCACGTTCTGCCGACGGCTGATGTTGCGCGATGTCGCCTCATCGAAGGTTTGGATTCCAACCTCAAACTGCAGGGCGCCAAGGGGGAATTTGGCGATGATCTCCCGGATCTGCTCCGGCAACCGGTCTGGGACCATCTCAAAGTGAACGAACATCCCCTCGCGCCAGCGTTGCAGGAAAAACTCCAGAATCGCACGGCTCGTGTTGATGTTGAGATTGAAAGTTCGATCCACGAACTTGAACTGCAACGCGCCCCGGTCCAGAAGCCGTTGCAAAGCCGCCAAGAAGGGCTCCAGCGCCACCGCACGAACCGGCACGTCCAACGAGGAAAGACAAAACTCGCAGGTAAACGGACAGCCTCGCGACGCCTCGACGTACAAAACCCGGTGGGCCAAGTCCTCGTCGGAATAAAACTCGTAGGGCAGCTGGAGCGCTTCCATTGAAGGCAGTTCGGCCGGCACAATCTTCGGCACACCCACCTTGCCCTGCGCCCCTTCGGCTGCGTCCAAAAGCGCCCGACAAACCTCCGCAAACTTCAGATCCGCCTCCCCGAGGATCACGTGATCGGCCAAGAGCACAATCGGCTGCTCAGCTGTTTCGTGGCTCACCTCAGGCCCGCCCAAGATCACGATCAACCCTGGCCTCAAGCGCTTGAGCAGTGCGACAACCTCCGTCGTCAGCGTCACGTTCCAAATATACACGCCAAACCCGACGATCTGAGGATTTCGCCCGAGGATGGATTCCACGATCTCCAGAGGCCGCTGGTTGATATCGAACTCCAGAATCGCGGCGCGCGACTGCAGCTCGCCCAGATTGGCCATCAGATAACGAAGGCCGAACGCGGCGTGAATGTAACGCGCGTTGAGGGTGGTCAGGAGAATGTCAGACATTGCAGCAGCGGGTGACCCATTTCACCCCGCAACTGTGCACCGCGCGGGTCCGGCGAGAAAGACCCGATTAATCCCCGCTCTTTGGTTCCCAACGGGCCTTAGTGGCCGAGCATCCAGGGGCGCCTGTTCTTCTTTGTTGAAGCCTGGAGCGCGGGTTTTTCGCCCGGCTTCCGCGCAGGCTTGCGATGAGAACACTGACCCGAGGCGCAGCACGAAGATTTGAGGCCAACCCTCGGCTCGTGCTGGCTGCGTTCGTTGCGCACAGCGGCCTGGCGATTGAGCGGCTGCATCACTGCAAGGAACGGGGCGGAAACCACGCGGGACGCAGGTCCTTCGCATGCCGGGCAGCACGCCGCATCGTTGCGCTTCTCCATGTCGCGGAACTCAACAAATCCGCCGCAGTCTTCGCATTCAAATTCGTAGAGGGGCATAAAGCAGGAAATGGGTAAAAAATCGTTGAAAGCCAGCAGAGAGGCAACCGCTCCGACAGGCAGGCTAAGCTGCCAGTAGCGGATGCGGTTGCCTCGATTGAGACGGTTGCTGTTACGTCGTGCGGGCGAGATCCACCGTGCCGGTCACGCCGGGGATGGGGCCGTTGGCATTGGGGAGGATGTCGAAGTTGAAGATCTCCGTGGGCAGATAAAGCGTGGCGCAGGCGTTTGGAATATCCACGATCCCGCTGATCCGACCTTCCACCGGTGCCGTCCCGAGGATGGCGTAGGCCTGTTCGCCCGTGTAACCAAACTTCTTCATGTACTCGATCGCGTTGAGGCACGCGCGGCGGTAGGCGACATGCGGGTCGAGGTAATACTGCTTGCCTTTTTCATCCACGGAAATGCCCTCGAAGATGAGGTGCCGCAGGTAACGCGGCTCCATCGGACTGGGCTGGAAGATCGGGTTGACTATGCCGTACTTGGCGACACCACCCTTGATCAGGCTCACCCGCAGATCCAGCCATCCCGCCATCTCGATGGCGCCGCAGAACGTGATCTCGCCGTCGCCCTGGGAGAAATGGATGTCCCCCATGGAGAGCCCGCCGCCGCTGACGTAGACCGGGAAATAAACCTTGGAGCCCCGGGTGAGGTTCTTGATGTCGCAGTTACCGCCATGCTCCCGAGGAGGCACCGTGCGCGCCGCTTCAAGAGCCGCTTGGGCTTTTGCGGCCCCCGTCATCTTGCCCATGTGGGCGGTGTCGGCATAAGGCAACGCGCAGAGGGGCGGGTTGCGTTCCGGAGCAGTGTTAAAGAGCTCGGTCTCACGCTTGTTCCACGTGTCGAGCAGCGACTTGGACGGGAGACATCCGATCAGGCCCGGGTGCATGATTCCCGCGAACTCGACCCCGGGGATGTGGCGCGAAGACGTGTAGATCCCGTGGAAATCCCAGCAGGCCTTCCGGGCGTCCGGATAATGGTCGGTGAGAAATCCGCCGCCGTTTTTGTTGTCGAAGATGCCGGTGAACCCCCACTCGGATCCGGGCAGGGTCCCGATGTCGAGGATGTCGACCACCAGAAGATCGCCGGGCTCGGCGCCTTCCACGCCAATCGGGCCGCTGAGGTAGTGGACCTTTGTGAGGTCCACGTCGCGCACATCGTTGGCGCTGTTGTCGTTTGAGATTTGGCCGCCGGTCCAGTCCACGCATTCCACCCGGAACTCGTCCCCTGGCTTCACCCACGCCACCATCGGCAGATCCGGATGCCAACGGTTATGAATGACTTCCTGGTGTTCGGGTGGAGTGTTGAGGTCGATTTTGATGAGGGTGTTAGGCATAGTGTTTTAACTGGGATTGGGTTGGGTGGTTGAAAAAGGAGGTTGGGCTTAGACCGCGAGGAGCTTTTTGACCTTGTCCGCGTCAACGTTCTCCCGAGTGTCCTCGTGGATGAAATTGCCGCGATCGATCACCAAGACCCGGTCGCACACGTCCATCATGAAACTGACCACCTGCTCGGATACCACGATGGTGAGATCCCGCAGGCGCCGGATTTCCCGGAGCGCCTTTGCGATGTCCTTGATGATGGAGGGCTGGATTCCCTCGGTGGGCTCATCGAGGATCAACACCTTGGGGTTGGTGATGAGAGCGCGACCAATGGCGAGCTGCTGCTGCTGGCCGCCGGAGAGGTTGCCGCCCTTGCGATTGCGCATGTCAAAGAGCACGGGGAACAGGGAGAAAATCTCGTCAAACGTGCTTTTCTCCACCGATCCGGGGGCACCGGAAACGAGGTTCTCCCACACGCTCAACGTGCTGAAGATCATCCGGCCTTGGGGGACATACGCCATTCCGCTGCGGACCCGGCGATGAGGCGCCATGTCGAGCACCTCCTTCCCGTCCACCTGGACGGACCCCGAGGCCGCCCCGATCACACCGATGAGCGACTTAAGCAGCGTGGTTTTGCCCATGCCGTTGCGACCCATGATGGCGAGAATCTCGCCCCTGGCGGCTTGGAATGAGGCGGAGTGGATGACTTGGCTCTGTCCGTAACGGACCGTTAAATCTTGGACTTTAAGCATTGCGTTCATTGGCTAGTGACCGAGATAGACCTCTTGGACCCGTTCGTTGTGCTGGATGTCCGACATGCTGCCTTCGGCAAGAATTTTGCCCAAGTGCAGCACTGTGACCTTGTGGGCGATGCGCTGTACAAACTCCATGTCGTGCTCGATGATGAGGATCGAACGGTCGGCTGAGATGCGCTTCAAAAGCAGCGCCGTCTGCTCCCGTTCCGCGGGACTCATTCCCGCAACTGGCTCGTCCAGCATCAGCAGCTCCGGGTCCTGCATGAGCAACATGCCAATCTCCAGCCACTGCTTTTGCCCGTGGCTCAGAAACGCCCCTTCCACATCAAGGAGCTCCTTGAGAAACACCGAATCCGCCACCGCATGGATCCGTTCGATCACCGCCTGGGATCGTCGGAAACCCAAGCAGCCCCAGACAGTCCGTCCCGTGGGATAAGACAACTCGAGATTTTCGAAAACCGTGAGGTTCTCATAAATGGACGGGGTCTGGAATTTCCGGCCGATCCCGGTGCGAACAATCTGATATTCGGGCATGCCGACCATCTCGGTGTCCTTGAACTTGATACTGCCCGAGGTGGCCCTGGTTTTTCCGCAAATCAGATCCAGCACCGTGGTTTTTCCCGCACCGTTGGGCCCGATGATGACTCGGAGCTCATTGCGATCCATGTAGAGACTGAGGGAGTCTACGGCCTTGAAACCGTCGAATGAAACGGTGAGATCCTCTATCGCTAGGAGAAAGTTCGTCGAGCTGCTCATGGAAGTTTGGGTTCGGTTTCAACGAGGTTGGACGCCTGCGGAATTGCAGGCATTGGGATGGTCTTCTTGGCCGCGCCGGAACGCGGACTCAAACGACTCAGACGGCTCAGAGCGGACTCCCACAAGCCCGCGAGTCCGTTGGGGAAAAACATCACGACCGCGATGAAGAGGCCGCCCATGAGAAAGAGCCAGAGCTGCGGGAAGTTCTCGGAAAACAGGCTCTTGCCGGTGTTGACCGCCAACGTCCCATACACCGCCCCGAGGAGGGACATCTTGCCGCCCACGGCAGCGAAGATGACCATCTCGATGGAAGGCACGATTCCCACAAGGGACGGGGAGATGAACCCCACCTGCAGGACAAAGAGCGCCCCGCCGATCCCGCACATCGCCGCGGAGAGGCAGTAAACAAACACCTTGAAGCTCGCGACGTCGTAGCCGGAGAACAACACGCGGTCTTCACGGTCTTTCATCGCCAAGAGCAGTCGCCCCATGCGTGAGGAAACCACGAAGCGCCCCACCAAGATGCAGCCGATCAGCAGCAAGCAGCAGACGAAGTAGATGATGTATTGGGCCGACTCCGATCGGATGTCCCAGCCCCAAAGGGTCCGCAGATCCGTGATCCCGTTCCGGCCCCCGGTGAGCCCCTGGTTCCCATCGATGCCCAGGGAAAGGATGAGGGCGAAGGCCTGGGTGATCACCGAGAAATACACCCCGCCCACACGCCTCTTGAACATCGCGCTGCCAAGGATGAACGCCAGCAGGGCGGGAACCGCCACCACCGCGAAGAGACTAAAAGGCAGGCTCTTGAAGGGCACCCAGAAGGAGGGCAGCGCCGTGAGCTGGTTCCAGTCCATGAAGTCGGGTATCCCCGGCGTGGACTGGATCTTGGTGGTGATGGGGTCCGAAGCCTCCAGCTTCAGGAACATGGCCATACAATAACCGCCGAGACCGAAGAAGATGCCCTGCCCCAGACTCAGCACCCCGGCATTTCCCCAGAGCAGCACCAGTCCAACGGACACGAACGCGTAGGTGAGGTATTTCCCAACCAGGTTGAGCCGGAAAATTTGAAGGGTTGAGGGCAGCACCACCAAGAGCAGCACGGCAAGGATTGCCAGGCCGATGATGCCCGCCTTACCGCCCAGGATGTTTTTGTAGAATTTGTTCATCAGATTAGGAGCGCACTTTGCTTGGGAAGAGGCCCTTGGGCCGGATCATGAGAATGAAAACAATCGCCATCAGCGTGGTGACCTTGCCCATCGTTCCCTCGAGGAAAAACTCGGAGATCGACTGGGTCTGCGCGATGCCCAGGGCCGACACGATCGTGCCGAGCATGCTCGCGGAGCCGCCGAACACGACGACTAGGAAGGTGTCCACGATGTAGCGGGAGCCGCTATCGGGCCCGGTCGAACCGATGGTGGTGAAAGCCGCCCCCGCCACCCCCGCAATCCCGCAACCCAGCGCGAATGTGAACCGGTCGATGAGGCCCGTGTTGATGCCGACCGCCTCGCTCATGGCCCGGTTCTGGACCGTGGCCCGGGTCCGCAGCCCGATTCGGGAACGGAACATGAAGAGAGTGACGCCTGCCGTGAGCAGGAGGGAGAGCGCCATGACAAAGACGCCGTTGATGGGGATGTCGATCGTTTCAGTGGGCTTGAACGAACCCATGAGCCATTCCGGCAGAGTGGGCGTGACCTCGCGGGCGCCGAAGATCGACCGGAACGCCTGCTGCATGATCAAACTGAGCCCCCACGTCGCGAGTAGCGTGTCGAGCGGGCGCTTGTAAAGGAACCGCATCATGGCCCACTCCACGAGAGCGCCCACCAGAGCCGCGACGCAGAATGCGATCCCGATGGCGAACACGAAGTAGTAGGGACCGAACCCGGGGGCGTAGGTCTCCGTGAGCTGCGAGCTCAGGTAAACCGTGTAGGCCCCCAGCGCCATGAACTCGCCGTGGGCGAGGTTCACGACGCCCATCTGGCCGAAGATCACGGCCAGGCCGAGCGCCATCAGAAGCAGAACGCTGAAAAGGCTCAGGCCGGAGAAGCCCTGCATGATCAAAATGGACCAAATCTCGGATAAACTATAAGCGAGCATAGAAATTCATGGATGAGCGAGGTGCGTGAGGTAAGGCGTTTCGGAGGGGGGCGAGAGGGGTGAACAGACGCCGGGGATCGGACCCGGCATCTGTGGGTGAGGATGAAGTCCTACTGGTAACCTTTGGGGAACGGATCCGGCTCGATCAGGGCGGATTCGTAGAGGACCTTGGCCTGGCCGTCTGGCTGCCATTGTCCGATGCGCAGCTTGCTCCAGAGATGATGGTTGGGGTGAAGCTTCACGTAGCCTTCGGGCGCCTTGTCGAACTCGATCCCTTCGGATGCCGCGGCGATCTTGTCCACGTCGAAGCTGCCCGCTTTCTCCACGGTGAACTTCCAGAGCCACGGCCCGAGGTACCCGGCCTGGGTCACGTCGCCGATGACACTCTTCTCGCCGTACTTCTCCTTGAACGCCTTCACGAATGCGGCGTTGTTCGGGTTGTCCAGCGTCTGGAAATACTTCATCGCCGAGTAGAAACCCGTCAGGTTTTCCCCCCCGATTCCGAGCACCTCGTCCTCCGTCACCGAAATGGTGAGGAGTGTTTGCTTGGACCCGTTGATGCCAGCAGCGGCAAGCTGCTTGTAGAAGGAGACGTTGGATCCTCCGACGACGGCGGCGTAGATGACGTCGGGCTTCTTGAGCTTGATCTTGTTGATCAGGGATCCGAACGAGGTGCTGCCGAGCGCGTAGAACTCCTCGCCGACGACCGTGCCCTTGAGAACGTTCTCAATGTGCTTGCGGGCGATCTTCATCGAGGTGCGCGGCCAGATATAGTCGGAACCGACCAGGTAGAAGGTCTTCGCCTTTTTCTCTTTGGCGATCCAGTCGAGTCCGGCGATGATCTGCTGGGTGGCCTCCTGGCCTGTGTAGATCACGTTCTTGGATTGCTCGAGGCCCTCGTAGAAGGTCGGGTAATAGAGCATCCCGTTTTCCTTCTCGAAGACCGGAAGCACGGCCTTGCGGGAGGCTGATGTCCAGCAGCCGAAGACGGTGCCAACCTTGTCCCTGACGAGCAGCTTCTTGGCTTTTTCCGCGAAGGTCGGCCAATCGCTCGCGCCGTCCTCCTTGATCACCTTGATCTGGCGGCCGAGCACGCCTCCCATCGCGTTGATTTGGTCGATGGCGAGCTGCTCGGCTTGGATGGAGCCCGTCTCGCTGATCGCCATCGTGCCGGTTGCGGAGTGCAACTGTCCAACCGTGACGGTTGTGTCAGTGACGGCCAAACCGGTGGTGTTGACTTTGGCTGTCGGAAAGTCAGCCCCTTGGAGCTGGCAGACCGAGGCGATCCCTAGCGCAAGAATGGCGCCCAGGAAGGTTCTGCGGTGTTTATGGGTATGTCGCATGTTTGGTTTCATTGGATGGGTGGTGGATTGTCTGAGGTGGGATTCTTAAAAAGCGCTTCTCTCCGGGGCCTCCGCGGCTCAATGGACGTCCTCTGAGAGCTGCTTCGGAGGCACTCGTTGCTCGCGGGATCGCTCAACCGCCTCGGCGTAGAGGTCCTCCCGGAAAATCTTACCGATCACGTCCGGCCGAAACGCCCGGCACTCGCTGGCAGCCCCAAGCGCGCTGATCTCGTCGAAGATTCTCCGGCCTTTTTGACGGTTGGGCACGTTGGCTTCATTCCCCGAATAGGTGATCAAATCTTCGGGAACACCCCGGCCATTCCCGGAGTCAAAAGGGCCGATCAGCGAGTTGGCCAACAGCCGACTCGGCACGTCGAGGTATCGCGGATCGGCCAGCATCGCGATCAGTTCGGGCCGGTTCTCGGGTGCCTGACAGAAAACGCTCGCCTCCATGAGAGCCGCCACAATTGCCAAGTGCTCATCCGGGTGCGTTTCTGCGAACTCCTCAAGCACCAACAGGATTTTCTCTGGCATTCCTGGGTCGATCCCGGCGGAGTGAGCCACCACAAATCCCCCGCCCTGAAGAACCACAATCGAGTTCCAGGGTTCTCCGGCACAATAGCCGTCGAGGTGTCCCTCCAACAGCCGCCGATGGATCATGGGGGAGGGAATGATGGGGATCCGCACGTCCCGGTCGGGATCAATCCCGCCCGAGCGCAGCCAGTGGCGCAAGTGGTAATTCTGCGTGGAAAGTTCCAGCACGGCGCCCAAGTGAAAGATTCTCCGGCCCCGCTGCTGATCGATCACCCGCTTCAAGGACTGCGCGTCGCACACGCCCAGATCCCGCATCTCCGTGGAGAGGGTGATTGCGCTTCCGTTCAGAGAAAGCACGAATGCTGTCAGGCAGGGCTGCGGAACAACGCCGATCCCGCAGCGGATGGCGAAAGCCATGCTGCACGGAGCATGCGCCGCGTGGAGCTCCTTGTGGAGAAGCTTTTCGCGGATGGTCGCCCAGCCGACCTCCCGGGTGAGCTCCACCCGCACTCCATGCCGAGCAAACAGCCCGAGCTCTTGAGCGGCGATCAGGACCGCGCAATCAATCATCGGCACGAAGCCGATTCGGACGGTCGCCCGAGATGTCCGGGGGACCGGACGGCGGACGGGAGATGATCGGAGCACCGTAAGCACGGGGCGGCCGGATAGCACCGGCCATGCCACACACCCAAGGATCGCAGCCGAAAAACGGCCATGAATTGCGCTGGTTTGATTGTTGAGTTCTTTTCATGAATGCGGATTCATACGTGCCGTACGGATCCCAGATTGCCCCGCGAATTGGTGCTTCTTGAAGCCGCTCCTTTTTCGAAAAAACCATGACTTCCAACACACTCGACAGCCACCAAATCAACGTTTTCGTGGTGCTCAGTCGGCACCTCAACATGAGCCGGACGGCGGTGGAGCTGGGCCTTACCCCTTCGGGGATCAGCCACTGTCTCAAAACCCTGGAAGCGGACCTCGGCTGTCGGCTCTACGAACGGACCTCCCGCAAGGTCATGCTCACCCGTGCGGGCCATGAATTTCTACGGGAAGCCGAGACGATTCTCGAGCAGATGAATCAGGCTCGAACCAAGCTGCGGTCTTGGTTGGACTGGCGCCGGGGCCAGTTGCGCATCGCCGCCAGCATCACGGCCTGCCAGTATATCCTCCCCGCGGCGCTTAGAGAGTTCCGGGAGAGCTTCCCAGAGTTCACGATTCAGATCGACCCCTGCTCCGCACAGCAAGCAATGGAGCGCATCGCCGGAGACCAAGTGGACTTGGGCGTCTTCATTCAGCCCACTCATTGCCCAGGACTGACATTTGTTCCCATAGCCGAAGACGAGCTTCAGTTTCTGGTCAACCCGATCCACCCCTGGGCGCTCAAAGGCAAAGCCAGCCATCAAGAAATCAGCAACCAGAACCTCATCTTGCCGGAGCGCGCGAGCGAAACGCACACGCTCATTGAGGGCTATTTCCGCCGGGAAGGAATCCGGATCCGCCCCTTCATCGAGATCGGCAACGAGGAAGCCATTAAACAATTTGTGCGGCTTGATCTAGGAGTGGGCCTACTTCCCAAATGGATTGCAGCGGCAGAGATCAAACAACAGTCCCTCGTTTATCTGCCCCTCGGACGCAAACGTCTGCGCCGGCACTGGGGGATCCTGCACAACCGCTCTCGTAAACTTGGCTTTGCTGAGAGCGTTTTTGTGGATCTTTGCCGCAATGTTTCCCGCGAATTAATGCCGGGAACCAAGCCCTGAAATCGCAAATTTCCGCATCTGAACCGCCGAAAATACCGCGTTTTTTGGGCTGAAAAATCTGTATTTTTCCCGAGCGAACAATTCTCAGGAATGCGGCTAGAGGTTTTTCGCGG
>JBEIUI010000138.1:0-8359 GCA_040374425.1 Verrucomicrobiia bacterium
ACGGATTTTCACGTCCGCCCGACGTGCTCCCCGACCCGGAGCGCGCTTTTAACCGGCCGCCAAGAGTGTAAGAACGGGATCACGCATACGATCTTTGAACGCGAACGCATGTCGCTGGAGTCCGTCACCATCGCGCAAGTGCTCCAGAGCGCTGGGTATGCCACTGGGATCTTTGGCAAATGGCATCTCGGGGACGAAGCCGAGTATCGGCCCGAGCACCGCGGGTTCGGCGAGGCGTTCATCCACGGGGGCGGCGGCATTGGCCAAACTTACCCCGGGTCCTGCGGGGATGCGCCTGGCAACAAATATTTCGACCCGGTGATCCTCCACAACGGGAAGTTCGAGAAGACCCAAGGCTACTGCACCGACGTGTTCTACGCGCAAGCCACCCAGTGGATGGACGCGCAGCGTAAAGCCCAGCAACCCTTTTTCGCCTACATTCCCACCAACGCCCCACACGGGCCCTACATTGCTCGGCCCGAAGACAAGGCGCTCTACGAGGGCAAAGGCCTCAAACCCGACACGGAAAGTTTCTTCGGGATGATTCACAACATCGACCAGAACGTGGGCAAACTGCTCACGAAACTGGGGGAATGGGGCATCGCCAAGGATACCCTCGTGATTTTCATGAACGACAACGGGGGCACCGCCGGCGTCTCCTTGTTCAACGCGGACATGCGCGGGGCTAAGGGGAGCGCATGGCTCGGGGGCACGCGCGCCTCCTCCTTCTGGCGCTGGCAGGGTGCCATTGAACCCGGCGATTGCGCCGCGCTTTCCGCCCATATCGACTTTTTTCCCACCCTGGCGGAATTAGCCGGGACAGTCCTCCCGGAGAAAGCCAAGGCCCAGGTGGAAGGGCGCAGCTTGGTGCCCCTGCTGGAGAACCCCTCGGCACCTTGGAGGGATCGTCTGCTTTTCACCCACCAAGGCCGCTGGAACAAGATGGCCGACCCCAACGCTTCCAAGTTCCAGACGGCCTCCGTGCGCAACACCCGGTGGGCGATGGTTAGCGAGCAAAGCCGCGACGGCGCCCCTCAGTGGCAGCTCTTTGATCTAACCAATGATTACGCCCAGAAAAACAACGTCATCGGCGAACACACGCAGGTCGCCCGGGAGCTCGGCGCCGCGTTTGATCTATGGTGGGCCGACTGTCTGCCACTCATGGTGAACGAAAAAGCTTTGGGCCCGGAAATCAACTCCTTCCAAGAACTCTATTACAAACAGTTCGGCGGCAGCCCCTCTCAGGAGGACCTCTCACGGATGAACCCGGCGAGTGCCCTGAACTTCGGCAAACAAAAACCCGCCCAACCCAAAAATTAACCCTCATACCCCTTCTGTTGCGCCGGAGCCTCCCGCGCGCATCCCCCCCGGATAAACGGGCAAGGGACCCTTCCAAGCGCAAGCGCCCGCGCGGGCGGGCCGGAGAAAGCGTTCTTCTGGGATGCCGTTTCCGTTTCGCCGTCTTTTGTCGTGGAAGTGCGCCGGGCATCTGGGAACGGGTTTGGCCTTGGCCGCCCTAAGCGGCTGCATTCACTCGCCGCCTCCGCAATGGAGGGAGTGGTCCGGTGAGGAAATCGCCCGCAGCCAACGCCAATCGCTCACCTTGAAGGAGGCGGGCATCGGATCCCAAAAAATCCCCGGGGGACGAAGGTATTCGTTCCCTTTTAGAGCACAGCTCTCTCCGCAGACTGACCCGGTCCGGGTACCTCTGCGGCTTGACCTGAAACCGGCGCGTGGCCTGCCTCAAGTGCGGGTCCGCGTCAACCAGCGCACGCAGTGGTGGATGGTTGACACCGGGTCCGCTCTGACCGGCATGGACGCCCGCTCGGCCGCGCTTCACGGGGTGCGCCCGCTCAAAGACGGCGCCTTGAGCATCGCCGGCACTCACGCCGACACCGCGGGCGGACTTGTGCTGTTGCCGAATATCACCGTGGGCCACGTCACGGCCTCCGGCAACAACCTCGCGGCGGTGGCTCACGGGGAATTTCATATCCGTCGCCTGGGGGGGCTTCTCACCGGGCATTGGCCCATGCAACTCCTGGGAATGAGCTACCTGCGGATGTTCGCGCGCGTGACACTCGATTACCCCCAGGGCTTCCTTGAACTCTCCGTGCGCCCCCTCAATACCGTGGCTCCCGACGCGCTCGTTCTCCCATTGGCTCTGCGAGAGAACGTGCCCTACACGGTTTTCAAAGTGGAAGGGCAGCCCCTCGTCTGCCTCGTCGACACGGGGTCAGCCGGTCAACTCGAGTTGCCGGAGGGTTTTCTCCGGGACATGGGCGCGCTCACCCGTCAAACCCAATTCCGGACCGTGCACTCCATGGGAGTCGGCGGTATCGGCGAAACCCGGGGATTCACCCTCCCTCGGCTCCAGATCGAGGGCCGGACGTTTGAGGATCTCAATGTGGAAAGCGGCGGACGCTTCACCCGGGCCGGCTACGGACTGGTGGGCTCGGGTTTACTGAAACGGTTCCGGGTCACGTTCGATTTCGTCGGCAACCGTCTGATCTTGGAAGACCCCGGCCAGCCAGCCACAAACCCGACCACCGACCAGCCTTTCACCCGCTCGGCTCACCAAAAAACGGGATCAAGCACGCTGGAACCCCAACGATGAACCCCTTGTTTCAGCCGTGGCTAGGGAGGCCGATTACTCGCCGCCTCCCCTGGGAGGCAGCCGACGGCTGCGCTACTTCTCTTCCTCCGCCTCCTCCCGGAGCACGAATGGCATGCACCGGCTTGGGTGCGTGCCTCCCTTAAATATCCTCTCTTTTTAAGGGATGCCTCGGACACGGTTACAGGCTCCCGGGCGATCCGAATCGCCGTCGAGAATCCGCCCACCAACCGTTGGATGCTCCAGAACCTCGCCACGGCCCCCCGACAGCCAGGTTCACCTCCGCGAAGCACCAGTTTGGACCGGGCAAATAGCCGACCTCTCAGAGACATAACAACCCGGCTCTATCCGGGAATAACGGGCGGGATTGAGTCCGTCGTGGTCTCCAGAGGGATGGCTTGAACTCACCCAAGTGCCCGGTTTCCCCAGACGCGATCCCAAGCGGATGCCCGGAACAAAATTGCGGTCGCTGTCTCCCGAGGGATGGCTTGAGGAGGTTATCCCCACGCCCTGTCTGCGGGGAGCCGGGTTTGTTTTGAGCGCGTCAAGCAAGGCCCGGTCATGATCTCCAGAAGGATGACTGGAAGAAGTGATCGATACCGGCTCAGGACGGTCGCCGACAATGGCCGGACCCGCCAACGCCGTCACTACCGCCAAAGGGCTCAGGCTCAATGCGGTGACAAGGACCCACGGATTTTTCATTTTCATAGAGGGGATCGGTTTTGTTGTTTTGGACACCGACCACACCCCGGCGGCCGGTTGCCCGCGCTCTCTTTGACAAGCGGCCCCCGCTTCACCGTCAAAAAAACATCCCCGTTCCCACCCACCCGGGCCTCCGATCCGGGACGAGCCTGATGGCGTCAGCTCACCGCTCAGAGACGAGGACCTAGGCCGACCGCAGCCAATCGCCCAAAGACGCATACAGACGCTCACACGTCCGGCGCCCAAACACCCCGGCCCGGGGCATCCACCGCTGGAAAACAACCCGCGCCGAAACCACCGGTCATCCCGCCGCCCCCCCAAAAGTCAACGCCCGCGCGATGCGCCCGCTCTGGCGCGACCTCATCCTCCGCGTTTGGGGCGCCGATCCACTCCAGTGCCCCGAGGGCTGTAGGGCCACCATTCAACTCGTGGACAGGTTCCACCGCGCCGGTGAAATTGAATTCTTCCTCCGGCTCCCCGCGTGAGCGCAAGGGACACAACTCCTTTGTCGCTCTTCATAGGTTTTGGAAAAAAGTCGGTTAACCTTATCCATCGCCCAACATTTATATGCGTAACCCATGAACGCAGCCTCCCACGAAAGCCAGATTGTTGCGCAACTGACGCAAATTCAGATGCCGTTACGCCTCTATGTGCAGTCGCTGCTCCCAGGCGAACCCTCCGCCGCCGACGTCTCGCAACTCACCAACGCCAAGATTTGGGAAAAGCGGGCTGAATTCACCCTCGGAACCAACTTCAAGGCATGGGCATTCAGTATCGCCCGCTTTGAGGTGCTGAATTATCGCAAACAACAGGCGAGAGACTCACGCTTGGTTTTTGGTCAGGAACTCGAAGAAACATTCGCGCAGGAACTGGCTGAAGAAAATGACGCGCTCGAACGGCGGCATGTCGCCCTCAAACAATGCCTCGGCAAGCTCCGAGCCCCTGACCGGGACCTGCTCATGCACCGTTATGCCAGCACGGAAACGCTCCTCGACTACGCCCAAAAATCCGGACGCAGCATCGGTGGACTCAAAGTGACCCTGCACCGGCTCCGCAATGCGCTCCTGGGCTGTATTGAAAAACACGTTGGCCCTGACCTCCTCGAATCATGAAGCCTTCCGCGCGCAATCAACTCATCGATTCTCTTCTGGATGGAGACATTTCGGAGGCCGATTTCATCCGACTCGAGGCTGAATTCTCCGTGAACCCTGAGGCTAGAAAGGCCTACTACGAACGTCTCGCTCTGTCCGCCATGCTCCAAACGGAGGCCGGAGCGGCTCCTCATCGGATCGCCGAATTTAAAGCCCCCAGGACTCGCGCATACCTCTCCGGTGTCCTTGCGATGGCAGCAGCAGTGGCTGCGCTATTCGCCGTTAATTCCCTCTTTCTCCACCCGAAAAAAAGCGACCTCTTCACCCATGAACCGACAGGCCCCGCTGAACAGAAGGCCAGCGGGTTTGCCATCCTTTCCGGACAATCAGAACTGGTTTGGAAGAATCGCGCTTCCATCGCAAGCGGATCGTTACTTCCAACTGGCTCTTTGAGCCTGCAGTCAGGCCTCGCTCAAATTGAACTTCTCAGCGGTGTCAGTCTGATCGTCGAGGGAGAAGCTGATTTTGAAATTCTCTCCTCCATGGAAATGAAAGTGACCCGTGGAAAAGTACGGGCACGTGTTCCGGAACCCGCTCATGGATTTAGGATTCACACATCCGAAGGTCAGGTTGTGGATCTCGGCACCGAGTTCGCTCTGGACGTTGCGAAGGAGAAATCCGAAGTCCACGTCCTCGATGGGCAGGTAGAGTGGCACCCCAAAACCGAGGCGAAGCAGCTCCTCTCCAAGGGGGAGGGACTGCGTTTGGAGACCAACGGCGACAAAACCAATATCAAGGCTGATGACCGAGGGTTCGTCGGGGTCAATGCAATGAACAAAAAACTGGCGTCCAACCTCTCGGCGCGAAGAGCCGAATGGCTGCATTTTATCGAAAAGCTCCGCAAGGATCCCCGTCTCGTTGCCCTTTTCCACATGGGCCCCGCTGGCTCCCGGCAACTCCCGAACGAATCCGTCACCGGCACTCAAATCGTCAAGGAAGGAGCTGTCGTTGGAGCCTCCCATGTCGCAGATCGCTGGGGTGTCTCTGGGGAGGCATTGGATTTCAGCGCCACCGTCAGCCGCGTGCGAATGAATATCCCAGGCGAGTATCGTTCGGTGAGCATGTTTGCATGGGTGAAAATCAACAGCCTGGATCGGAAGTACAATTCACTTTTCCTCACAGACGGACACGATCCCAGCGAGCCGCATTGGCAAATCATGAACGATGGGCGTCTGTTTTTTGCGGTGAAAAAACGCCCCTTTCCTGAACCCAAAAACCAATACGCATTCTACTCACCTTCTCTCTGGAACGCTTCCATGAGTGCTCAATGGTTGATGCTCGCAGCCGTCTACGATGTCGATCAGCGGCAGGTCACCTTCTACCTCAACGGACAACCAATCAGCCAGGAAGCCATTCCGGCCGAGTTCATGGTCGAAAAGGTGACGATTGGCCAAGCTTCCCTCTGTAACTGGGGGCTTCCCCTCCGCGACGATCCTGAATTTGCGATCCGCAATTTCAACGGATCCATGGACGAGTTCGCACTCTTTTCCGCAGCACTTACCCCCTCAGAAATCAAGGATATCTACGATCATGGTAAACCTTAAACCCTCCCCACGTTTCAGCGTCGTGTCACTCTGGCTCTGCACGCGTCCATGGGTGGCTATCGCGCTTCTGTCAGGCACTGTGAGGGCGGTCGACTTCGAGAGTGAAATCCGACCCATTCTTGAAAAGACGTGCACCGAGTGCCACGGCCCGGACAAACAAAAGTCAGGCTTTCGATTGGACCTCCGCGCATCGCTCCTTAAGGGCGGCGACTCCGGGGTCCCCGCCATTGTCCCGGGCAAACCGGAAAACAGCCCTTTGATCGCGGCAATCAAAGGAGAAGATCCGGACACAAAAATGCCCCCAAAAGGTGCCCTGCTTGGCAAGCAACAGGTCGCATTACTCGAAGAATGGATCGCTTCGGGGGCCAACTGGCCTGGGCAAATGGACGCGGTTCAGAAGGCGACCACCCAATTCTGGTCCCTGCAGCCCGTTAAACGACCAGCCGTTCCACCACAACCCGGCGCAGCGACACCGATCGACGCGTTCCTCTTAAAAGAACTGACTTCGAAAGGCCTCGCCTACAACACCCGAGCCCAACCACGCGATCTCATCCGGCGCGCCTCCATTCTCCTCACAGGGTTGGCGCCCACTCTAGAACGAGTGGGTCAATTCGAGGCCGCTTCCAGGCTTGATTCCAAAGCCGCTTACGGAGCGCTCATCGATGAATTGCTGGCATCTCCCCACTTCGGCGAAAGGTGGACGCAACACTGGCTCGATGTGATCCGCTGGGCGGAATCCAACGGGTCAGAGGCTAATCTTTACCGTAAAAACGCGTGGATCTATCGGGACTATCTCATCCGCGCATTCAACGAAGACCGACCCTACGATCAATTCATCCGCGAGCAAATTGCAGGAGATCAGATGGGCGTTGGCGAGGCTTTGGGATTTTTGGTCGCAGGCCCCCATGTCCCGGCACAAACCGTCGGTCAGGAGCCCAGCGCCATTCGCCAAGCGCGAGCGGACCGTTTGGACGAAGTCATGCAAACCATCGGAGCATCCATGCTTGGAATGACCGTAGGTTGTGCCAGATGCCACAACCACAAATTCGATCCGATCTCGATCCAGGACTACTACTCCCTTACTGCAGTCTTTCAGGGGATTGAATTCGGAGGGCGTTATCCGGAGTTAGCGAAAGACCATCCCCGGGTGAAGCGCGCTGCGGAAATCTATCAGAGCATCGCGAAGGAGCGGGAATTGATCCGAGGCGGCGGCGTGGGCTGGGAAGAAGACTGGGGCGGATTTAAAGAGTTCCACTTTCCATCCACGGAGACGCAGGCGCTTCGGATCGACTTTGACAAAGCCTCTGTGGCAACCGACGAACTGCAGGTCTTCGGCCCCGCCGATAACACCAAGAATTTTGCTTTAAACTCCTTCGGATCAACGCTCGTCAGCGACCCGCAAATGCAGGATCCCCGGGGTGAACTCAAAAACGCGAACGACGGAGAATTCGGGACCCAGCAATGGAAAGCTCATTCGCCAAAAGGCAGTAAGGAAAAACCTTGGGTGGAAATTCGATTCCCTCATTCCGTTTCGGCAAACCGATTCCGGATTTCCTACAACCGAGAATATTACTTGGAGACTGATTACCTCGCCCAAGAGGGTGCCTACCACTACCCCGGGTATCGCATCTCCGCTCAACAACCGGATGGGAGCTGGAAGGAAATCGCGAGCACGGACGCTGCTAATAACCTTCTAAACAAACAACCCGAGCTCCAAGAGGCTTCGGTCCGACTCCACGAAAACCTCGCCACGTTCCAAGAGGAAGGCCCGCGCTACAGTTTCATCGGAAAATTCACGAAGCCCACTGCCACCCACGTGCTGCGTCGTGGAAGTCCGGAAACGCCCGGCGAGGAAGTGATGCCCGCTGGGTTTGCGATCCTGAATGGCAGCTTGGGACTGGATTCCAGCGCATCAGACCCAGCGCGACGCGAGGCATTTGCCCAATGGATCACTCGGCCGGAACACCCCCTCACAGCTCGTGTCATGGTCAACCGTGTTTGGCATCACCTCTTTGGCACCGGCATCGTGACAACCACAGCCGATTTCGGAGTGGCCGGCAGTCCTCCCACCCATCCGGAACTTCTGGATTTTCTCTCGGCGGAATTCGTGACTCCAGAATCCCCAGAGCAAAAGCCGTGGAGCATCAAATCTCTGATCAAAACCATCGTCTTAACGGAGGCATTTCAACAATCAAGCGCGCCGCGCGAAGCCGGACTCAAAGCCGACGCCTCCGCCGCGCTGCTCTGGCGGTTCCCTCCTAAACGTGTCGATGCCGAGGTGATTCGCGATTCCATTCTGCAGACTTCAGGGACCCTCGATCCAGCCATCGGTGGCCGGAGCTACCGAATCC
>JBEIUI010000139.1:0-7637 GCA_040374425.1 Verrucomicrobiia bacterium
ACCACGTATCGCAAAATGGCGGAGGACACCATCAACGCGGCGGCTCGCGTGGGCGGGCTGCCGGAGCGCGCATGCACCACCGCGACGCTGCCCATTGAAGGGAAGGCCGCCGCCGGATTTCTCCCCAGCGAGGAGGACGTGCGACGGGCGGTCACGGATGAAATGGCGCGGACCGTGGAAGACGTGCTCTCCCGGCGGAGTCGCGCGCTTCTGCTGGATGCCAGAGCCAGCGCGGCTTACGCGCCGCAGGTGGCCCGGTGGATGGCGGAGATCCTAGGCAAAGATCCGCACTGGTCCGAGCAACAGGCGGGCGCGTTCCGGAAACTCAGCGCCGACTATCTCCCAACAGCCTGAGCCCGAGTCCGGCGTCGGCCTTTTAAAAACCGCCGCTGATCTGCCATTCCTCGAGAAGCTGGGGCGGAATCTCCGAGAGAAACCGCGAGGGCCGCTGCAACATTTCACCGTACCCGGCGTTGAGCCGGAGATGGGGATACGTGAGATAAAGTTCGTCCCGGGCCCTGGTCACGGCCACGTAAAACAAGCGGCGTTCCTCCTCGATAGCCTCCTCGCTTTCCAGCGAACGCGACGAGGGGAACATGCCCTCGTTCATCCAGATCACAAAAACCGCGCGCCATTCGAGGCCTTTGGCCTGGTGCACACTCGAGAGGGTCAACATCTCCGTGTCCTCGTCGGCGGCGCTCACCTCGGAGTCCAGGCTGGTCAACAACGCCAACTGATCCAGGAACTCTCCCGCGTTCTGGTATTGACGAGCGAAATTGGCCAGCGTGTTGAGATCCTCCCGGCGCTGGTCGTAGTTGGAGAACTCGGCCTTGGCGTAATCGTCATACACCGCCTCGATCACGCTTGAGATCATTTCGCTCGGGGGACTGGGTTTCCCTCCGGGCGCGATCTCATCGAGGGTGTGGGCGAGTTGTTGCCAGGCTTTTCGGGTTTTTGCGGGGACCTTGAGCGGCATCAGCAACGCGCCGAACTGCACGCCGACAGCCCCGTCAGAAACCACAACGGGCTCCGGCGCACCCTCTGATGACGCCTCCGCCGGGCTGGGAATGTATCGCGCCGACTCAAAAGACTGCGACAGCTCACTCCAAATCTGCTCGGCCGAGCGCGCGCCGATTCCGGGCAGCAACCGCACCATGCGTTTAAAGGCCACTTCGTCGCGCGGATTCACCACGTATTTGAGGAAGGCGGCCACATCCTTGACGTGAGCCTGCTCGAAGAACCGCAGCCCGCTGGTGATTTGAAACGGGATCCCGTGCCGGGTGAGTTCCATCTGGAGCTCCATGGAGTGATAATGCGCCCGGTAAAGCACGGCGATCTCGTTGAGTTCGATGCCCTCCTCCCTCAAATCGAGCACCCGTTGGGCGACAAAAGCCGCCTGCTGATTGGAATCCCCCAGCGGGATGAGTCCCGGCTTCACCGGGGCCTCCTCGCGGACGGCCACGAGCTGCTTTTTAAACTGCCGCTCGTTGGCGGCGATCGCGGCGTTGGCCACGGTGAGGATGTCCGGGACGCTGCGGTAATTGGTCTCGATCTTGTAGACCGTGGCGTTCGCGTAGCGCTTGGGGAAATCGAGGATGTTTTTGAAGTTCGCCCCGCGCCAGGAATAGATGCTCTGCGCGTCATCGCCCACCACCATCACGTTGCGATGATAGGCCCCGAGGATCTCGATGAAATCCGCCTGCAAGGGATTGGTGTCCTGGTATTCATCGACGAGGATGAACTGGAATTGGCGCTGGTAGGCGTCCGCCACCGCCGGGTGCGTTTGTAAAAGCCGGAGCGGTTTCTCAAGCAGATCATCGAAATCCACCGAATTGGCCTCCCGCTTTTTCTTCTCATACCGTTTCCGCGCATCCTCGATGAGCTCGTTGAACTCCAGGAAATGCGGGTATTTCTCAACCAGCACGGTCTCGATACTGCGGCCCGTATTGAGCGAGTAACTCAGCACATCGGCAAGGACTTCCCCCTTGGGAAACCGCTTATCCTTCGGGGCGCCCCCCAGCCCGACCAACACCGAATCCAACAGGTCTTTCTGGTCCTCCCGATCCATGATCGAAAAGCCGGGAGCAAACCCCAGCAGCTCGGGGTGCCGACGCAGAATCCGGTTGCCGACGGAATGAAAGGTGCCGCCCCAAAGTCCAGTGATGTCGTTGGGCAGGAGATTGGCCACCCGATCCAGCATTTCCCTCGCCGCTTTGTTGGTGAATGTCAGCAGGAGGATGTTTTGAGGCATCACCCCGTTCTGAACCAGATAGGCCACGCGGTAAGTCAGGGTCCGCGTTTTTCCGCTGCCCGCACCCGCAATCACCAGGGCCGGACCGGGCGGCGCCGTAACGGCCGCGCATTGCTGCGGGTTGAGCTCGGCGGCAAAATCGATACCCGCTCCCACCGGGGCGGCATGACGGTTGAGTGTGTATTGGCGGGCCATCGGCTAATTGCGGCTAACGCAGGTCTCCTTGCAAACCTCCAAAAGTCCTCCGGTCCAGCAAGCAGCTCCTCCTCCAAAAAAGTTCCTCAAAGCGGTTTGATTTGAATCCTCCGCAGCGCCGCCCGTGTCCGGAACGTGGCGATGCCCAACGGCTGCGACAATTCGATTTCCCCTCGGCGCATGCTGATTTTTTTACCGGCTATGTCGGCATCCACCACTTGGTCCCCGTCGATCCACGCCTGGATTTTTTGAGCCGTCACGCGGAGCCGGATTTGGTACCAGCGCCCGGATTCGAATTTGCGATGCGATGTCGTCGCATTCTCCGAGGCATCCAACCCGTCGATGCAGGAGATGCCGACGAGGCCTCCTCCCCAGCCGCCCACGACGAGGGTGCAGTGGTTTTCGCCGACCGGCACCGTTAACCCGCAAAAAAAGTCTCCGCCTTCCAGGCGTTTGGCATCGAGCTCCACCTCGTAGTCCCCCTTTGGGAGCTCCCCCTGATACGTCACCCCGGTCAAATCATTGCCCGCACCCAAGACAATCGCCCCCTCCTCGACCTCGACATCGCCGCGCCCGCCAAAATCCGAGGGGATCCAGCCTTCCAGAGATCTGCCGTCGAAAAGAGTTTTCGGGGCCGCTAGCGGAGCAGCAAAGCTCTGAAAAGAAAGGACGCCACCCAGCAAGCAACAGCCAGCGAGGCCCAGGATTTTTCTGCGGAAGGAAACGATCACATGGGCATTCTGCTTCAAGCCGTGCGGGTGGCAATGGAGAAGAATTGAGCCCAAGGTTTTCCAAACCAAACGGTTATCTCAACCCGACTGCAACGACCGCTTTCCGTGCTTCCGGCCGACCGGTCTCGTTGACATCCCATCAAGCCACAGACAACACTCCGCGCTCTCACGAATGAAAGCCTCCCATTCCTTCCCCCTCACCGCGCTGACCCTGATCGGGGCAGCCAACGTTCTTGCTGTGGATTTCGAAAAGGAGATCAAACCCATCCTCGAAAATTCCTGTGTGCGATGCCACAACCCCAAAGCCACGGATTATGAGAAGGGCGACACCGACGTGGATCTCTCGACCAAGGAGGCGGCTTTTGAGGTCAAATCCACGATCGTCCCGGGCGACGCGTCCAAGAGCAAACTCTACACAACCACCGTGCTAGGCGATGAGGCCAAAAAACTCATGCCGCCCAAGAACAAACTCACCGGCGCACTGGAACGGCTCTCGGAGGCTGAAACCGAACTGCTCAAAACGTGGATCAACGAGGGGGCCGCGTGGCCGGACGGCGTGACATTGGTCGCTAGGAAAAAGGAGGTGGCGGGCAAGAGCAGCGATGCGGAGGCAGCCCTGGTTGCAAGTATTTACGAGCGGATCCAAGCCACCCCTCAAGTTGCCGACGAGAAAGCCATGCAGCCTTACAAGGGGTCCATCACCGGCACCGACGCCACTTACGAAGTGGTGCCGATCCCCGGGGGGAAATTTAAGTTCGGCAGCCCGGAAACCGAGCCCGGCCGCAAACCCGATGAAGGCCCCGTGCGCGAGGTGCAAATCGAGCCCTTCTGGATGGGTAAGTACGAAGTGACCTGGAACGAGTATGACCTCTTCATGTACCCCAATGAGGAGAAAAAAGTGCGCGCAGCCAAACAGGTCGCCGAATCGCTCAATACTCTCACGGACGGCGTGACGCGCCCCACGCAGCCCTACGTGGAAATGAGCTTCGGGATGGGCAAAGACGGGTTCCCGGCCATCTCCATGACCCAACACGGGGCCAACAAGTTTTGTCAGTGGCTCAGCGCCAAGACCGGGCATTTCTACCGGCTGCCGACCGAAGCAGAATGGGAATACGCCTGCCGCGCCGGCACTCAAAGTGCCTACTTCTGGGGTGAAGACCCCAAGCAGATGGGTGAATACTGTTGGTGGGGCAAAAACGCCGACTTCAAGTACCAGAAAGTTGGCAAGAAAAAGCCCAACCCCTGGGGCCTCCACGACATGCTCGGGAACGTGCTGGAGTGGTGCCTCGACCAGTACGATCCCGGTTTCTACGCAACCGCGCCCGCGGTGTCCCCTTGGAACAAAGCCACCAAACCCTATCCGCACGTGGCCCGGGGCGGCTCATGGGACGACGAGGACCCGCACGCCCTGCGTGCCTCGGCTCGGCGTGCGTCCAATGCGAATTGGAAAATCCAGGACCCGCAGCTGCCCAAAAGCATCTGGTATCACACCGATGCGCAGTTCCTCGGGTTCCGCATCGTGCGCCCGCTCAAGACGCCCAGCCCGGCCGAGATGCAGGCGTATTGGAACAGTGGCGTGGAAAAGGACAACCCGGAACTGAGCAAAGCCGAGTAGCAGTCCGCGCGACCCCTAAGCATTTTCTCTCTGGCCGGTTTAAAACCGCAAGACGGGGAGACGCCAAAACTAGCCCCTTCCGCAGGAGACAAACACCATCATGAACAATCCCTCCCCAATCATCACCGCGCTTAACCGGCGCAACTTTCTCAAAAGCGGTTCCGCCGCCGTCGCGGGAGGCGCTCTGCTGGGCGCCCTTGCCCCGGAACGATTCGCCCATGGCGCCTCCGGCAACGACCCGATCAAAGTCGCTCTCATCGGCTGCGGCGGACGCGGTTCGGGCGCGGCCAATCAAGCGCTCAACACCTATAACCAGGGCCCATTGAAACTCGTGGCAATGGCCGACGTCCACCAGGACCGGCTCACGAGCGCCCTCGAAAACCTGAAGAAAACCCACGCAGACCGCGTAGACGTTCCGCCGGAGAAGCAATTCGTGGGGTTCGAAGGCTACAAAAAAGCGCTCGCCGAGTGCGACGTGGCCATTCTGGCAACGCCTCCGGGGTTCCGACCGATGCAGTTCGAAGAGGCCATCGCCCAGGGCAAACACGTGTTTATGGAAAAACCCGTTGCGGCCGACGCCGCAGGGGTGCGCAAAGTGCTGGCCGCCGCTGAGGAAGCCAAAAGAAAGAACCTGAAGGTGGGCGTGGGCCTGCAGCGCCACCATCACCTTGGCTACCAGGAAACCATCAAACGCCTCCACGACGGCGCAATCGGGGACATCGTCTCGGCGCGCTGTTACTGGAACGGTAGCCGGCCTTGGCAGAAAAAACGGGCGGACCTAGAGAAAATCTACGGTCGGCCCCTCACCGAAATGGAGTATCAACTCCGCAACTGGTATTATTTCACGTGGATCTCCGGCGATCACATCGCCGAGCAGCACATTCACAATCTCGACGTGATCAACTGGGCCAAAAACGCGCTGCCCGTCAAAGCCCGTGCCATGGGTGGCCGGGAGATCACAAACAGCCCGGATGACGGCGAGATCTACGACCATTTCGCTTGCGAGTTCGAGTATGAGGATGGGGCCGTGTGCTTCAGCTACTGCCGCCAGCAGCCCGGATGCTGGAATAGCGTCAGTGAACACGTGGTGGGCACCAAAGGCCGCTCCGAAGTCTCCGGTCAGAAAATCTTCGGTGAAAACCAGTGGCGCTACAAAGCCGAAGGTGCCAAGGATCCTTATCAACAGGAACACGACGCCCTCTTTGACGCGATCCGCAACAACAAGGAGTTCAACGAGGCCTTCAACGGAGCCAATAGCACGATGATGGCTGTTCTGGGTCGGATGGCCGCTTATTCCGGGAAGGAAATCTCCTGGGAAGCCGCGCTTAACTCCAAGATCGATCTCATGCCCAAGAGCTTGGCCTGGGATGCCGAAGCCCCGGTTAAACCCGGCCCGGATGGATTCTACGCCCGGGCGATCCCTGGCAAGACCGTCGTCCTCTAAGGCGCCGCCAACGACGTTTAATCTCAACGCCCCGACTTCCTGTCACGGGAAGCGGGGCGTTTTCTTTTCAGCCACGCGCCCCCCACCCCGCAACAACCGCTCGTTCGGGGGCAAAAAAAGGGGGGAGACCGCCAGCGATCCGGCAGCCTCCCCCGATTCGAGAGAATTTACTTCAGTTCAGCAAGCTTGGCTTGGATCGCCTCAAAATTGGGCAGTTCCAAGGGAGTCGGCGTCTGTTCGCTGTATTGAATGACCCCGTCTTTATCGATGACAAACGCCGCACGCCCGGAAGCGGCGCCCAGCCCGGCGAGATCCGCGATCAAAACGTCATAGGCTTGCGCGGTGGTCTTGTTGAGGTCGCTGGCGAGCGGCACAGCGATTTTTTCCTTTTGCGCCCAGGCTTCCTGCGCGAAAGGGCTGTCCACGCTCACGCCAAGCACGGTGGCGTCGAGCTGGAGATACGTGCTCAGGCCGCCGGTCAGATCGCAGAATTCCCGGGTGCAGACCCCGGTAAACGCGAGGGGGAAAAACAGGAGCACGGTGTTTTTCTTGCCAAAGTTGTCGCTGAGTTTGATGTCAACGAGACCTTCAGCGGTTTTGGATTTGAGGGTGAAATCGGGAGCTTTGGAGCCGATGGGAAGAGCCATGTGAGGATCGATGTGTAGGGTTGATGAGACTGGAGGGGCACGTCTTAATGTCCCTTTCCCGGGCCGACAATCCCCAATCCTTCTGCCTTCTCGTCTATGAACACATCCTGGTGGGTTCTCACCGCTTTTTTAATGGTTCTCGGCGTGCTCGGCACCGTGCTGCCGCTCCTGCCCGGCACCACCATTATCCTGGCTGCCGCCGTTCTGCACCGCGTCCTTCTCGGTGCGGAAAACAGCGTGGGCTACTGGACTCTGGGCGCGCTCCTCACCCTGACTCTCTTAAGCTACGCGATCGAACTGTTGAGCGGTGCCCTCGGCGCGAAATGGTTCGGCGCCACCCGCTGGGGTGCCCTGGGGGGAATTGTGGGCACCGTCGCCGGGCTCTTTTTCGGGCTGCCCGGCCTCGTCCTCGGACCGCTGCTGGGGGTGCTCCTAGGCGAATTACTCGGCGGCAAAGGTCTGCTCCCAGCTGGACGATCCACCTGGGGCACGTTCCTGGGCACCACAGCGGGCCTGATCGGCAAATTGGCCGTGGCGGTGGTGATGGTCGCTTGGTTCTGGATCGCTGTGCTCTTGCGGTAATGCCCCCCCCGGGACCCGCACCGCACCGGCGTCGCCAAAGCACGGCTGAAACGAGAACGCAGCGCAACGCCCTCGGGGTTCCACACAGCGCCGGCCCGGACTTTTTCCGCGCGTCTTTCCGGCGAACACCTGTTATCCCCCCGGGAAATGTCGTCCCTCTGGCAGAGCCCTC
>JBEIUI010000043.1:0-23869 GCA_040374425.1 Verrucomicrobiia bacterium
CCCCGAAAGTGATGCATCCCTATCCTGAACACCGTTTTGGCGTCACCACCTGAGGCAGGAGCCCGGTGCGGTAATTCCGCCCGCCGGGATCTGTGCGGGGGCCGCCGGGCAACCGGCGGTCCTACCGCGACCCTCTCGGTCCTATTCTCGGGTTGCGACACAGGCCGGCTCCTGCGCCAGTTCAAACGAGCCCAGCGGCGTGGACTCGCCATTAACAAGCAAATCTACCCGGTGTGTTCCGGGGTAATGCCGCCGCGTGGTCATTCGTGCGAGGGACACGGTTTTTCTCATGCAAACTGTCTCCGCAGGAGCCAGCTCAACGGGTTTGAGCCTGAAAACTTTGGGCCGCGTCCGGCCGTCGGCCTTAACGAAATGGATCTTCAAATCCACCAGGATCCGTTGGGGCCGGGATCCGGTGCTGGTGAGTTCGAAGCCGACTTTGATCGCGCCACCCGGGACGACGCAGGGCGGGCTGAGTTGCACACGATCCAGCGCGACTCGGGGCGTTTCCGAGAAACCCATCACGGCGAGCGCCTCCGAGTTGCCACTTTTGAGGACGGACCGAAGGGCGTGTCCGATGAGCCAGCGTCTTTCCTTGCTGGCGTCCTCCATCCAGTTGCGCGCGGTCTCGACCAGGAGCGAAGGATGATCTTTGCCGATATCATTGAGGTTGTTTGCCACGGAACGGCGCACGTAAAGATCCGGGTCGTCTTTCAAAAGCTCCAGGAGATCCAGAACGGGCCGGGGATTTTTTTGAAACTGACCCAACCGCCGAGCCCAGGGCAGCCGCGGGCGGGTGCCTTCGGAAACCAGCCGGCGCACGTGCGGGTTCGGGTCGGCCGACCAGAGCCTGAGGCGGGCGAGGGTTGCCGCCGGGTGCCGCTCCAGAAAAGAGCGGATGCTGAATTCGGCGGAAAAGCGCTGGGTCAGTTCGTATTGGGCGCGCATCGAGGGCTCGAACTCTTCGATCCCGTAGTCTGCGACAAACAACACATGGGGAAGATAGAGAAATGTCGCCATGCCTAAGCCCGTTGTCCCCTCGTGTTTGTTGCCCAGCGAGGCGATCAGTATCTCGATTGCTTCCGGGTAGCTGGCCGGGAGGTGTGTTCGCAAAGCCCGCGCGATTTTTCTCCCGCGCGGCATTAATTCCAGCACATCGTATCCGTCCTCCGCGTCCTGGATAAACCCATCGCTTTCAAAGGCCGGGAAGACCCCGGAGATCATGCCCGCGATCCGCCGGGGGATCTCGGTGCCGAATTGGTTTTTGAGTGGTTCAGCCATGGGACGGGCTTTCGGGGATTTACGGGGATGCGGGCCGACTGCGACGGCTTTCTTTTCGGTTGCGCCGGAAGGGGGGAAATGCGGTCTTGTGAGAGCTCCTTGAGCGGCTTATCAAGCCTGGAATGATCGTCAATGCGGAGGATTTCCACAACTTGGCTGATGGCAAATTTGCGGGAGGCGTATGTTGCGAACGGGCCGAGAGGGCTGCCCGGAGGCAGAGGGGCAGGCCGATGAAAGAGAGAGTCATCACGATGGCGTTGATCGCGGTGTTGACCGGGGGAAGTGCGCTCGGGGCTCCGTTGCCTGCGCCGGAGTTGCGGGTGGATGAGGCGTTGAAAATTGCCTCGGCGTATCTGGCGTCGCATGAATCTGGTAAACATCATTTCATTTCCGCCCTGCGCTTGGAGCGGGCCTCGTTGTTGCGGAAGGATCTGTACTGGTCGGTGGAATGGACGCCGGCGATTGATGTGGGGAACTTTTCGGAGACTGGGCTGCGGATTTCCATGGACGGCACTGTGAAACGCGTGGTCGAACCGCCCGCCGGGGGCGGCCGAGCTCCGCGAGTTGCATCCCCAGCGCGTTGATGTTTTGACTCCCGCAGCCGACGCGCGCCGCGCCGAGCTGATTTTTTTTCCCATGGAATTTCTCGCCCCTGCAAAAATCAATCTCTCGCTGAAAGTTCTCGGACGCCGCCAAGACGGCTTTCATGAAATTGAGACGCTGATGTGTCCGGTCTCGGTGTTCGACCGGCTCGACTTTACGCCGAGGGAAGCCGGGGGCTTGGAGTTTGTGTGCGATGATCCCTCGCTGCCGACGGGGGAGGACAACCTCGTGGTGCGCGCGGCCCGTCTTTTTTGTGGCGAGGTCGGGTTGGAACCGCATCTGCGGATCGCTCTTTCCAAGGGGATCCCGCACGGCGCGGGGCTG
Source organism: Verrucomicrobiia bacterium (assembly GCA_040374425.1). GTDB lineage: Bacteria > Verrucomicrobiota > Verrucomicrobiia > Chthoniobacterales > Chthoniobacteraceae > CAIURC01. The sequence goes on from JBEIUI010000043.1 coordinate 2,209, forward strand.
GGAGGCGGGAGCAGCGACGCCGCGGCGGTATTGCTGGGACTCAACGGCCTCTATCAGACCCTGCTTTCTTGCGAGACGCTTGCAGACATGGCGGCGGAGCTCGGATCAGACGTCCCGTTTTTTGTATATCAATCGGCCGCGGTCTGCCGGGGCCGGGGTGAGCGCGTGGAGAAAGTGGTTTTCAAGGAAACGTTGCCGCTGCTCCTGGTGAAGCCCCCCTTCGGTGTGCCGACACCCTGGGCATACGGGCGCTGGCGCGATTCCCTCGAGTTGCCGGGCATTTCCTACGGACCGCAGACTTTTTCCTGGGGAACCCTTGAGAACGATTTGGAACGGCCCGTGTTCGAGAAATACCTTTTCCTCGCTGAACTGAGGCGCTGGCTCCAGGCGCAACCTGAGGTGCGGGGGGCGTTGATGTCGGGATCCGGGGCGACGGTGTTTGCGGTGCTGCGGGAAAAGGCGGCGGGGATGCGGCTCGGGGAACGGCTTGCCCAGGAGTTCGGATCCGAGTTGTGGGTGTATCTGTGCGAGACCCTCACGGGTCCGCAGTTTTGCCAGCCCGGGCTGGGAGCGACTTAAAGGGCGTTTTAAGAAGAGGGATCAAATGCCGGCACGCTCGAGGAGACCGGCGAGGACCTTGGTAGCCTCGAAGTGTTCGGCGGCGATCTCATAAGCGAGCCGTGAATGTTTGGGATAATCGGCGTTGATCTCGCGCACGGCTTCGACCACGTCGTCGAGGGTGAGAAACGCGAAGAGCCCGCCGTGGCCGCCGTAATGGTGGGTGAACCCGGTTTGCTGGGTGATGACCGGGCGTCCGGCCGCGAGGTAACAGGCGGAGCGATCGCTGAACCAGCCGGTGTGCAGGCGCACGTATTGATCCTTTGCCACGGTGAACTCGCCTTTGGAGTTCCTCAGGTACTCGCGGTAGACCTCGTGGTTCACACTCGCGTTGGTGGGATCGCTCAGACGCCAGGAATGGGCTGAGAATTGCTGGCGCGTTTCCGCATCGTGAATGAGGGTGGCGAGTTCGAAGGTTTCTTTAGCGGCCTCAGGGGCATTGATGAACCGCAGAAACTCCGGGGATTTGCTCCAGAGGAACTTGTCGCCGCGCCATTCGATGTCTTTACCCGAAGTGTTCCAGTTGGCGACTGAGGTAAACACGGCTCCGGGCGGCGGGGGGGCGCTGGTCTTCCAGAGATCTGTGACGATCGGTTGCCGGGTGGGATGCCAGCGGAACTGATGGAGGGGCACGGGAAACTCGGGCCTGTTGATGCTTTCGCCAAATGTAAAAAGCCGGTGGTAGCGGGAGAGGTAATCCAACGGGCCCGGGTCGCCCTGATCGACCCGGATTTGTTCCACGCCGGGATCGCTTTCGACGTATAAAAGGTGCTGGTTTTCGAGGAGGTCTTCGTTGAGCTCCTGGCTGCCGCAGACGTTGAGGATGGCGTCGGCGCTGCGGTAGAGTTCCCGGATCTTGGGGCGGTCGAGGCCTGCGCAGGGCTGGTCTGGCAGATAGCGGGCGCAAAACCCCCAGCGGCCTTCGAATCCGAACTGGCTCGCAAGCTCCTGGAGTTTGGCAGCTGCGTAGGAATAGTCCGTGTTGACCTCCTGACGGGCGGGGTTGTAGGGGAGCCGCTCCGAATCCTCGATGTAATAGACTTCGTGACCTAGGCGTTGCAGGCCCACCAAGTAATGAACGTGCTGCCAGATCACGCCGGCAATCGGACAGCCGGCCATGAAGCCCATAACGACAATCCGCTTGCGTTTCATCGGGAAGTAGAGAGGGATCCTACCAGCTCTGGAGGGTTTCCGGAAAGAAACCCGGCCTCAGGTCAGGTGTTTGACGATCACGGCCGGATTGCCCGCGACCACGACATTGGGCGGCACATCTTTGCTGACTACGGCGCCCGCCGCGACAATCGAGTTTTCCCCAATGGTCACCCCTTTAAGAATGACGGCGTTCATGCCAATCCACACGTTGTCTTGGATACGTACCGGGGCGGCTTTGATCTCGGGCCGCGGCGGGCGATCCTTGTAAAAGGGGGCAAGGGCCATCGTGTCGATTCGGCGTTGTGCGGCGTCGATGGGATGGAAATCGCTGTCGGCAATGCCGACGTTCCAAGAGATAAGGCAGTGGGAGCCAATCTCGATGGATTCATTGGCCATGATCAGCGCCCCGTTGAGCAGTGTGAAGTCGCCCACTTTACATGAGCCGTTTTCTCCCAGCGCAAACGAGACGCCGGCATAACAGGATACGTGATTTCCGAGCTCCACGGCGCGCTCCTTTTTGCTGCGCATGAAACGGAATATTTGTGCTGTCTCAAGATAAAGACCTTCGCCCCAGAAGACGTTGGGGGGGATGGGTTGCTGCCACCAGTCGCCTTCCAAGCGGCGTTCGGAAGTGATGTTGCTCATAAGTTGAAACGGGTTGGGTGTTTGGCGCTCGGTTTATGCCCCGAGATTCGCGCTTTGGTAAAGGTTCGCATACGTGCCGCCCAGCGCGAGGAGCTCGGGGCCGCTGCCTTCCTCGACCACGCCCCCCGGCCCCAGCACCACGATTTTTTCCACGTGATGGACCGTTGCGATGCGGTGGGTGATGATCAGGGTGGTTCGGCCTTTCATAAGGGCCTCCATCGTCTGCATGATCGACGCCTCCGTGGCGGGGTCCAGCGCGCTGGTGGGCTCGTCAAGGAGCAGGATGGGGGCGTTTTTCAAGAATGCGCGGGCAATGCCGATCCGCTGGCGTTGGCCTACGCTGAGGTGGCTGCCGCGTTCGCCCACCTGCGAGCCGTAACCCTGGGGCATCGCCATGATAAACTCGTGGGCGCGCGCGCGCTGGGCCGCTTCGATGATCTCCTCCTCGGTAGCCTCAGGTCTGCCGTAGGCAATGTTTTCGCGGACCGTGGTGGAGAACAGAAGGGTATCCTGAAGCACGATGCTGATTTGGTTCCGGAGCGATTTTTTGGAGAGCGCGCGCAAATCATGGCCATCCAGCAGCACCCTGCCCTCGGTCGGATCGTAGAACCGGGGCACCAGACTCAGCAGCGTGCTTTTGCCGGCACCCGTGCCGCCGACAAACGCCACCGTCTGGCCCGGGGCGATCCGCAGCTGGACTTTTTGGAGGAGGGGTCTCTCGGGGCTGTAGGAGAAGCTGACGTTTTCAAACACCACCTCGCCTCGGGCATGTGAGATGCCCCTAGCGTTGGGGGCGTCAGGGACTTCGTCCGCTCTGTCGAGGACTTCAAAGCAGCGCTGCGCGGCGGCAGCGGCGCCTTCAAGGGACCACGCCAGGTTGGTGAGCGCCTCCAGTGGCTGATAAAGCATCACGATGTAGGTGGAGATCAGGATGAGTTGCCCAAGAGTTAATGTGTGGGACAGCACGTGTTTTGAGCCCGCGAAGTATATGGCCGCAGTGCTCACGGCCATGAGCGTGCTGACCATCAGCGCACTTTTCATTGAGGTGCCTGTGAGCCGCATGTTGGCTTCGAGGCTGTGCCGTGCGTGTCCGTAGAACCGTTCCACTTCGTGTTCCTCCCGCCCAAAGGCCTGGACCATTTTCACCGAACTGAGGCCCTCCTGGGCCTGCGTGAGTAGGGCGCTTTCGCGTTCCTGGATCTCCGTCGATTCGTTGCGGATGCGTTTGGCGTAGAGATGGATGGCCAGAACCATCATCGGCACGATGGACAGCGAGAGCAGGGCAAGCTGCGGCTCGAGGCGCCACATGATAAAAAACGTGCTGACGATAGTAATCGCCGAGCTGAAAATGAAGGTGCCCTTGCTGTAGAAGGATTGGATGCACTGCGAGTCGTAGGCGACCCGGAAGGTCGAATCCGAGCTGCGCCGGGTGTCGTGAAACTTCAGGGGCAGGGAGTGGAGGTAGGCGTAGAGCTCGGTGCGAAGCCGGAGCAACGCCTGGAGGCCGACCCGGACATAGAGAAGGTTGGTGATCAGGTTGAGCCCGCCGGCTAGCAGGTGGAATATCACCATTGCAATACAGAGAAGGAGGATGGCCCGGCTGACCTGAAACGAGCCGCCGTAGAGATCCACTTGCGCCGAGCCGCCCATCGCCAAGGGCAACACCTTGTCGACCATCACCGCAAACGGCCAAGGCTTGAGCAGGTTGAATCCGATGGAAACCAGCGTCAGCAGCGTGGCAAGGACTGTCGGCACGACAAAAGGCCGGTAGTAGGCAAGCACGCGGCGATAGATGGACATGGGACCGCAAGAAATAACGCAAGGTGGCTGCTTGGCAACGCTTTCCCCGGGGTCGGTTCTCCTCGGAGATTCCCCTCGGGGCGGATCCGTGGGTTCTCTGATGGAAACCGCACAAGCCGCGGGCCGCTTTTTCCGGCAAAGAATGAACCGCCGGAGCGCTGGCGCGTCCAACTGGGTGCTGGATTTTCTGATCCGGTTGATGATTGGAGCCCTGGGTTGGCATCCTCCCTGCTAATACTGATTCCATAGCGCATCGAAAAAACGGTGTGCCCAAACACCGCAACGGAAACGAGTTTTATGAAAAAGTCCCTGAAGAAATCCTCCCGCAACCAGTTCAACTTGGGTGAGCTCATCTTGGCGGTCAGCAATTCGAGCCGCAGCAACCGTGAAACGATCGCGGCGGTCGCCGACCTCTTGGAGAGTGGGAAGGTGCAGTTTGCCAGCCAAGGCCGGAAACTTCGCGCCCGGGTCTGCTGACGCCCGGCAGTTCGCACCCCTTCCAAGCTTGGTTTGCCTTGGCCATTCCTGGAACGGAGTGGGACTCGCTCAGGGAGCCGCCACCGAACCTAGCTTCGGGGAATGAGCGATTGGTTTTTAGGGTGGTGAAAGCTTTTGTAATTCCAAACCCCGCCGACGGTCTCTCGACCGCGGCGGGGTAAGCTTTTTTAAGGGGCCCGGTTTCAGGAGCGCCCGCATCCTGTGCCCGCTGGCTTTCCCCATGGAGACGCGGAAGTTTTTCAGCCTGGGCTTCCGGGGAAAATGCCTTCCCAAGATCTTTTCTCTTTCGCGATTCTCAGGGCGGGGCCTAGTGTCCGCCGCGTGATTGACCGCTACACGCTTCCCGAAATGGCCGCCATTTGGACGGACCAGCGCAAATATGAAATCTGGCTCGAGATCGAAACGCTGGCATGTGAGGCCCAGGCTGAGATCGGGGTGATTCCCTCGGAGGACGCTCAGACCATTCGTGCGAAGGGGCGGTTTGAGATCGGGGAGATTCTCGAAATTGAAAAGCGCACCAACCACGACGTGATCGCTTTCCTCGAAAACGTGGCGAGTTACGTCGGGCCGGCCTGCCGTTGGATGCATCAGGGAATGACGTCCTCGGATGTGCTCGACACCACACTGGCGGTGCAGATGGCGCAGGCTTCGGACATTCTCCTCAAAGACTTGCGTGATTTGCGCGAGGTCCTGGCGCGCCGTGCCCGGGAGTTCAAGCAAACCCCGATGATCGGTCGGAGTCACGGAATTCATGCGGAGCCCGTCACATTCGGCCTGAAGTTGGCCCTGATGTACGACGAATTTGGCCGTGCATTGGAGCGCATGGAGCAGGTCCAACCCCGGATCCGTGTCGGCAAACTCAGCGGCGCCGTCGGAACCCACGCGCACTTGGACCCGCGGGTAGAGGTGGCCGTGTGTGAACGTCTCGGATTGAAGGCGGCCACGCTCAGCACCCAAGTCATTCAGCGCGACCGTCATGCGGAGTTTCAGACGGTTTTGGCCGTGATCGCCTCTTCGGTGGATCGCTGGGCCACCGAGTTCCGGCATCTGCAGCGGACAGAGGTTCTGGAGGTTGAAGAGTATTTTTCTGCCGGTCAGAAGGGCAGTTCAGCAATGCCGCACAAGCGCAATCCGATTACGGGAGAAAAGCTCAGTGGATTGGCGCGTTTGATCCGAGGCAACGCCATGGCGGCGCTCGAGAACGTGGCTCTGTGGCATGAGCGGGACATCAGCCATTCCTCCGTTGAGCGGGTGATCATGCCTGACTCGACCATCCTGCTCGATTACATGCTGGTGACACTGCGCAAGCTCGTGGATCGGCTTCTGGTGTATCCGGAGAACATGGAGCGCAACCTGCGCATCACCAAGGGGCTTTATTTCAGTCAGACCATCCTCCTCAAGCTCACGGAGCGCGGAATGGAACGCAAAGCCGCGTATGAGGCGGTGCAGAGTGCGGCCATGAAAACTTGGCAGGGGGCCGCCAGTCTCCAGGAAAATCTCGCGGCTGAGCCCCAGATCGCGGCGCTTTTAACCCGAGCCGAAATCGATACGCTCTGTTCGCTGGACATTCATTTCCAGCACGTGGACGCGACTTTCCTTCAACTCGGCTTGTAGAGGAGGACGGCAGCCGTGCCTGGAGAGGCGGACGGCTTTTGCATCCTCCTCAAGGAGCCGTTCCCCGGCCTTGAAACGGGCTCCTGTGGCCCGTCTCTGTCTTGGTTTCCGGTGGGATCGCCCAAAAAAAATAGGGCGATCCGCGCATCTTCTTGCGGCTTGCCCCTTTCTTGTCGGCGATGAATGGGTATTGTCCCACGAATCTCTCGATTGGACCCGTATCTATGACCCGGAAATTTGCCTGTCTCCTTCTTGTTCTCGTGCTGCCGCTGAGTGGCTGCGAGAAAATCAAAAATCTGCCGTTTCTTAAAAAGAAAAAACCTGTGGAAGTCGTGCAGCAGCCTGCGCCTTTGGCGCCGCCGCCCGCGACTGTTCCCAAGCCCGCGCCAAAACCGCCCGAAGAGCAGCCCAAACCCGACCCGTCCAAGTCCTCGGTAGTGGTTTTGTGCTACCACCGGTTTGAGGATCGGCCGAAGGATTCTCTGGCTTTGAAGCCTGCGGATTTCGAGCTCCAGTTGCAGTCCATCAAGGACAATGGGTTCACGGTGGTTTCAATGAGCGACTTCCTGGCATGGCGCCGGGGCGAAAAGGAGATTCCCGAGAAGAGCTGTCTGATCACCATCGATGACGGTTATCGCACGGGCTACGAGGTGGCTTGGCCGATTTTGAAGAAGTTTGGCTACCCGTTCACGATGTTTATCTACACCAACTACATCAAGGGCCAGCCCAATGCCGGGGGACAGTCTCTGGCTTGGCGGGAGCTGGAGGAAATGCGGGATGCCGGGGTGGATATCCAGTCCCACACGGTGTCCCACTTGGATTTGCGGGCCAAAAAAGGCCGTACGCCCGAGGTTTACGAGCAGTGGGTGCTTGGTGAACTGGTCAACTCCAAGCGCATGATCGAGCAGCAGCTGGGGATCTCCGTGAAAGCCCTTGCGTATCCTTTCGGGAACCACAACGCCGAGGTGCGTCGGATCGCGATGGAGTCGGGCTACGAAGTGGCTTTCAGCGTTTACGGCCAGCGGATCACCTATCACAGCGCCCCGGAGCAGCTGGGCCGTTACGCGATCGAGTCCTCCAAGCCGCAGATCTTTGAATCGGCCATGAAAATGGTGGGCGGCGGAGGGGCGGGCGACGGGGGGGCGGTGGTTTCACAGCTGGCGGCTTCTTCGATGATCACCCAGCCGATGGACGGAGAGACCGTCACTGAGCCGCGGCCGGTCATCAAAGCCAATCTCTCGACGCTGGGTGTGATTGATCCGGGTTCTTTGGCGGTGCGCCTGAGTGGAGTCGGGCCGATTCCCGTGAAATACGACCCCGAAACCAAGATTTTCACGGGTCAGCCGCCGCAGAATCTGCGTGACCCGAGTTATACCGTGCTGGTTTCGGCTAAGGTCAAGGGGCGCAAGACGGAGGTGCGTTGGAGCTTTAACTATGGCGCGCCGGGAGTTTCCCCCACGGTTCCGGCTGCGAACATCGATGCGACGCCTGTTCCGCAAAAGGTGAAAGGGAAGCGTCGCCCATAACCCCAAACCTCCGCCGGCTCTTACCTTTGAGCGGGCACCCTCACTTTTTCTGCCGCCGGCGTGAGCTTCCTCTGAAATCCGCAGCTCGACGTAGAGGGATTTTCCGTTAGGTTGCCGGTCCGTTTCCATGTTTTCGCTGCTCTCCGACAAACTCCAGGACATTTTTAAGGACCTTCGCGGTCATGGAAAGATCTCGGAAACCAACGTCGCGGAGGCGCTTCGCGCGGTCCGGATGGCGTTGTTGGAGGCGGACGTTGACTTCAACGTAGCCAAGGGGTTTATCGCCCGCGTCAAGGAGAAGGCCTTGGGGGATGAGGTGCTGAGGAGTATCACGCCCGGGCAGCAGATCGTTAAGATTTTCCATGACGAATTGACTGCGCTGCTGGGCGGGGATCAATCGCCGCTGAACTTGGAAAGGCCCGGGAGGATCTTGATGGTGGGGCTCAACGGTGCCGGTAAGACCACCTCCTCAGCCAAGCTCGCTTTGCATTTAAAGAAACAGGGGCGGGTTCCGATCCTTTTCGCCTGCGACCTGTATCGCCCGGCAGCCATCGAGCAGCTGGCGTCTTTGGGTCGCCAGATCGGGGTGCCGGTTTACACGCCGCCCCCGGGTGAGACCGATCTTTTGAAGACGGCTCAGGCCGCTCTGGAGTGGGCAAAAGATCAGCCGGGCGACGTGCAGATTTTCGACACGGCCGGCCGCCAAGAGATCGATGAGGCGCTTGTCGCGGAGCTTCAGCGGCTCAAAGAGTTTTTGCGTCCCCAGGAGGTGCTTCTGGTGGCGGATGCGGCGACGGGCCAGCAGGCGGTCAGTGTGGCCACGCATTTCCATCAGGCTCTGGATATCTCGGGTCTGGTGCTAACGAAGCTGGATGGGGACGCCCGCGGCGGTGCGGCGCTTTCCATGCGGGAAGTGACAAATCGGCCGATTAAATTCGCCGGGCTGGGTGAAAAAATGGAGCAATTCGAGCCGTTCCATCCAGACCGATTAGCGGGACGGATTCTCGGGATGGGGGATATTGTGGGGTTGGTGGAACGCGCGGCGGAAGCCATCGACGAGGACGACGCCCGCCGCATGGAGGAGAAGATGCGCACAGCCTCGTTCGACCTGAACGATTTCCTTGCGCAGTTTAAAATGATCCGGCGTTTGGGCCCGCTGGAAAATATTCTTGGCATGCTGCCCGGGATGTCTAACTTGAAGGGCTTTTCGGTTGACGAAAAACAGATGAAGCGGGTTGAGGCCATTGTGCTTTCGATGACGCTGGCTGAGCGAACCAATCCGGACATTCTGAATGCCCGTCGCCGCCAGCGCATTGCCCGTGGAAGCGGCGTTTCTGTAACCGAAGTCAATGACCTTCTTCAGCGTTTCGGCCAGATGCGCAAGATGATGAAGGACATGGGCAAACTAAAGAAGTTGATGTCGCGGCCAGGCGCGGCGCAACGCTTCAAGATGCCGCGATAGAATTTTTGAGAACAGTTTTAAGAATCAACCCGTAACCAGCAAATACCAACACCATGTCCGTTAGCATCCGCCTCCGCCGCGAAGGCACCACCAACCGCCCGTATTACAAAGTTGTCGTTGCCGACAAACGCAGCCCGCGGGACGGCAAGTTCATCGAGATCATTGGCAACTATGACCCAAAGAAGGAGGGTCAGAACGCCAATATCGACATTTCCCGTGCCGATTACTGGATCACCAAGGGTGCCCAGCCCAGCGACACGGTTCGCAGCCTCATCAAGCGCGTTCGTAAGGCCCCGCCAGCCGCTGTAGCGAGCAAGTAGTCCACAGGTTCTCCAGGGTTCTCCATAAGGAAGTTTCTCGATGCCCCCCGCCGATCTGCACGATTTTCTCGATTACGTGCTCCGGGAGCTCATCGATTATCCTGAGGAAATGCAGCTCCTCAAGACCGGTGGAGACAACAAGAGGACGGTCTTCAAAGTGCGCTTGCGGCAGAGTGATGTGGGAAAGGTCATTGGAAAACAGGGCCACACCATCATCGCGATCCGGAATTTGCTGGCGGCTGCTGCGGCGCGCCATGGGGAAAAGGCGAGCTTTGAGATTATCGAGGAGGCCGTCTCCAGAGAGTAGAAGGCGATAGACCGAGGCGATCGAGCCGCTTTTTTATGCTTTGAGAGCGAAGCGGGGAAATGGAGTTCCCCGCTTCGCTCTTTTGTTTTTCAATGCTTGCTTTCAACCGCTGAGCAACGCACCAGCGTCCACTGCGGGGGCTGCCCTGCTTTGAGATCAAGCCAAGCGAAGCTGGCCGGGGCTCCCCGGTTGGGGCGCGTGATACAGCCGGGGTTAAGGAAGCGGGTTTGGCTGAGCACCTCGTTCCTGGGGACGTGGGTGTGACCGTGGAGCACGAGATCGAACCCCTCGGGGGGCTGTCTCGGGGGAACATGGACGAGACGGATGCGTAGTCCCTCCACGCGCAGATCAAGCTGCTCGGGCCAGACCGTTTCCGAGTCGCAATTGCCGCGCACCACACGCAGGGGTGCGCCGATTTGATTGAGCCCGGCAAGGGTCGCGGGAAGGCAGACATCGCCCAAGTGCCAGATCTCCTCGGCTCCCAACAAAGCCCGCACCACGGCATCGGGTAAACGATCGTGGGTGTCGGATAAAACGCCGATTTTCATGAACGACGGAAGCACGGCCGCCATCGGGCGGGGAGGCACAATTCGAGCCCCGGCCCAGGGCCCTAGGGGCGAGCTTGGCTCTGGACGACAAACGAGTTCTGCACCACGTCGCGCACCCGTTCTCCGGTGCACACTTTGGTCGTCTGATAGTCGATGTTCCCGTCTTTACCGATGACCACTAGGGTGAATGGGGCCACCACACCGTAGGCCGCGCTGACGGAGGCACCGTTGTGAGCGAGCACGAACGGGATGTCGGATCGGATCGGTTCGTCGGCGTTTTTGAGTGCCGCGATGAAAAGGACCTTCTTACCGGCGAACTCCGTGTAAATCTCGCCCAGATATCGCACCTGTTTTTTAAAAGCGCGATTCCCGGCGGAGTCGGCGATGACGAGCACGACGGAGCGCCCGCGCAGACTCTTGAGGGTCGCGTTCGTGTTGCCCGGCGCCGGAAAGCTTAAATCCGGCGCGGTTCGGACGACTCCGCCGAAGGCGGGTGCCAAGAGGGCCAAAGAGCAAAGGAAAAGAGCCGTCAGGGTTTTCATGGATCAGACCTTCATGATTTCGGCTTCTTTTGTGACGGACACCTCGTCGATTTTTTTAACGAATGCGTCGGTGACTTTCTGCACCTCTTTCTCGTAGCTCTCGAGCTCGTCCTCCGTGATTTTTGCGTCTTTCTGCGCCTTTTTGAGGGCATCCAACGCGTCCCTTCGGTCCGACCTGATCCGCACCCGGGCCTCTTCGCCCATTTGTTTGATGGTTTTGACCAGGTCTTTGCGGCGCTCTTCTGAGAGCTGGGGGATCGGAAGACGGATGATTTTGCCGTCCACGGCCGGGTTGATGCCGATTTTGGATTCTTTAATGGCCTTTTCGATCGCCTTGAGAGTGGATCCGTCAAAGGGCTGGATGACCAGAAGCCGCGGCTCGGGGGTTGTGATCAGGGCGAGTTGTTTGAGCTTCATCATGGCGTCGTAGGCTTCCACGTCGATGTTCTCGACGAGAGCGGGCGAGGCTTTGCCGGTGCGCACGGCTGCAAACTCATGCGTCATGTATTCGAAGCCTTTTTCCATTGAGGCCTCGGCTTCGAGAAGAATTTCGTCAGGTTCCATAATGCAAATTCGGTTGATGGAAGGTGGGGTGCAACGGGTTAGAAGGATCCGGGAGAGGATGGCTGCTGGGAAAGCCGCGTGGCATCTAGGCGAGATCGCTCACCAGCGTGCCCACGGTGCGGCCCAGGACCACTTTTTTGATGTTGTCCTCGGCCATGAGGTCGAAAACGATGATGGGCATCTTGTTGTCCATGCACAGCGTGAATGCCGTCGAGTCCATCACCGAGAGCCGCTTGGACAAGGCTTCTCCGTAAGTAATCCGGGTGTATTTGGTGGCCGAAGCATCTTTGAAGGGGTCGGCGGTGTAAATTCCGTCCACTTTCGTGGCCTTCAGAATGACCTCCGCCCCGATCTCGTTGGCCCGTAGCGCTGCCGTCGTGTCGGTGGAGAAAAACGGGTTGCCGGTACCGGCCACAAAAATCACGACACGCCGAAGTTCCAGATGGCGCATGGCGCGGCGCCGGATGAAAGGTTCCGCGACGCTTTGGATGGGGATGGCCGTCTGTAGGCGGGTGGCGAGGCCGAGCTCTTCCAACTGGCTTTGGAGGGCCAGTCCGTTGATCACCGTGGCCAGCATCCCCATGTAATCCGCAGTGGTGCGCTCCATTCCCCGGTGGCTGGCAGAAAGCCCCCTCCAGATGTTGCCGCCTCCAATGACGATGGCCACTTCCACCCCCATCTCATGCACCTCTTTGATTTGCTCGGCGATCCGGTGGACGATCTGCGGAGAAATATTGTCGCCACTGCCCGGTTCACGCAGGGCTTCCCCGCTGATCTTCAGCACAATCCGCTTGTATTTCGGCTTCCCCGACAGGGGGCTTTTGGCGGGCTTACGGGTGGAGGATCGGGGCGTTGACTGGGTTGGTTTTACGCGGTCGGAGGCTTTCGGCATTGCGGCGTGAGTGAACACGAAAGGCGCGAAGATAGGGAAGGGAAAACACGGCGGTAATTCCCAAGGCAGTCGCGCGCCCGCGCCACCTTGGCCCCCCCGGCGTTCCCGGGGAACAGAGCTCGGCTCCTAGAGCTCGAAGAAAGAGGTGATGCGGTTGAGGAAACCCTCGGCGTATTCCTTGCGTTTGGTTTCCAGCGGGGCTTGGGCCGGGAGCCCGCTGAGGATGGCCTCCGTTTCCACGCGCCGTTTTGCGAGGAGATCGCCGAGTTTCTCAACGAGCGCCTTGTTGTTGTGAAGAATCTCTCCCAGCACGTGTTTATGAATCTCCCAGAGCTCGCAGTCGCTGTGTGCAATCACGGTCGCCAAGCGCGGTTCGCCCGTGATCAACGACATTTCCCCGAAACAATCGCCCGCCCGCAGTGTGGCGACGAAGCGCTCGTGGCTCTGCGCGCTGACCAAAACGTGGGCCTCGCCCCGGGTCAGGATGAACATCGATTTGCCTTCGTCTCCCTGCCGGATGATCTTCTCCGAGGACCCGAAGCGAACCCATTGCGCATGGCTAAAGAGCTGCTGAATGGTTTCCTCCTCAAGGCATTGGAATACCGGGTGCGACTGGAGTGCCATCATCGCTGCGCCCGGAGCGGTTGAAGTTTTTGAGGGGCGCTCGATTTGCATGGTGCGGATTGGGAAGGGGATGCGGATGCCGCTGCGTTGGGTTTCGTACCAGATGTTCGTGCGGACGGCGTCGCACAGCTCGTTGAACGCTGCAGCGTTTTCGGTCCAGAATTTCACGTCGTAACAGATCGCGGAGTCGGCGTAGCCGGCGAGGAAGACCCTTGGGGGAGGGGACGCTAGGACACCGGCAACCTGCAATGTGGCGCGGATGAGGCATTGTTTTGCGAAGTTGGGCGGGACGTTGTAGTCGAGTCCGATTTGGACGTGAACGGCGTGCCTGGGGGTGGGAGACGTGAGGTTGGTGAGGGTTGCAGAGGCCACGTTTTTGTTGGGCAGATCGATGTAGACGTCGTCGTTAGTGCGCAGTTTGGTGGACCGCCAGTTGACCTCGATGACTTCGGCCCGTTGCCCCTCAAAGATAAGCCAGTCGCCCGCCTTGAAGGGTTTACCGACTTCCAGCGCGATGCCGGCAATGATGTTCCCCAGCAAATCCTGCATTGCGAAACCGATGATGCCTACGACCACGGTGGATCCGAAAAAGAACGCCGTCGGGTCTTTGCCGTAGGTCAGGGAGGCCACCAGCGCGAGTGCCGCAAGGAACAGGGCGATGTTGAAAATCTGGGTGAGAAACTTCGGAGGCCGCGTCTTCTGTTGGCGCTCAAACCAGTGCTCCCAGAAGTAACGCTGGAGAAGCGCCATCAAAAAAAATGTGGAAAGCAGAACCACCAACGCACTCACGTGCCGCAGGAGTGCGTCAAACTCCAAGTGGCGCAGAACCGTTCTCCTGCCGTCGGATTCCGCGCGCGCCAGTTCGTTGCGCAGGACCCCGGTTTTCCCGTTCAGCTCCCCCAATTGGCGCTCCCCGCCTCTGGCGTTTTCAGTCGGGGCGGCTTGGCGTTCCCCCACGGGTGGGCGAGCGCTGGGCATCCAATGATGTCCAAAGAACGCGAGCGGCACAAAAACCGAGAAGGTGACGCAGAAAAAGAAATACAAGATCCCGAGGCGGACGCCCTGCCGTCGCTTGAGCCATCGGCCAAGGCCCATGGTGACAACGAAAAGCGCTGGAGCAATCAGCGCGCTCAGGAGCCCCGATTGAGCGCTGGAGGAGATGGCGAACATGGCAATGGATCTTGCAGGAGACGGGTGCGCTTCGGGAAGGCACAAGACGGGGCTGCGACGTGTCGCAACCGCTCTCGCCAACCGTCAATCCATTCGTCCACTTTCTCCCGCACCGGGACTGGCTTGAGTGGCGTTCACGATGAACAGGCATTTTGCCCGGCGCCGTGCGTGGAGGTTTCCCGGCAGATTGACCTTTGCCCGTTTCCCGTCGAGCAGCGATCGAACCGATTCGACGGTCTCAAAGGAGATCTTTGGAACCGCTTGGAGTTTGAGCCATGCGCGGACGGTCCGGCGCTGAAGGGCCAGTGGCATTTCGCGCAGAGCCGGTACCGAAAGCTCCCGGGCCGGTTCAGGGGTCTGCGTTTGGAGGTAGCGGTCTTCCACTCGACAAATCTCGGCGGTCCTCAAAAGCGACTCGCGCACGTTGCGGCCGAAGATCTCCTCGATTTCCGGAATCAGACGATGCCGAACCCGGTTCCGGGTAAAACGCGGATCGCGATTGGAGGGGTCCTCACGGAATTCAAGCTGGTGAAGGGCGACGTAGCTTTCGATGTCGGAGCGCCAGACGCGCAGCAGGGGGCGGATCAATTGAAGCGCGCCGCCCCGGCTTTGCTGGAGGGGTTGCATTCCGCCTAGCCCGGCCAATCCGGAGCCTCGGGCCAGATGATGCAGGAGGGTCTCCACCTGGTCGTCCGCATGATGCGCGAGCAACAGGGATGTGCACTCGTGCTGGGCGGCCACGGCGGAAAAAAATGCGAGCCGTGCGTCGCGTCCGGCGGTTTCGATGGAGATGCGCTGTTCCCTGGAGCGCTGGCCGACGTCTTCGCGGGTGATGGCGGATTCCACCCCCCAGTCGGTGGCGAGTCGGGCGACGAACCGGGCATCTTCGTCGCTCTCAGGCCGCAACCCGTGGTCGAGATGGCAGACGAGCAGGTTACGATAACCCGCGCCGAGTAGAGCGTGGAGCAGTGCCACCGAGTCGCGTCCTCCGGAGACACCGACGAGATACCGCGCAGGGACGGGAAATGCTTTCCGCATCGCCGCGCAGGCGCTGTCCACAGGACAGAGAGGCTCCCGGTTCATTTGCCGACGGGGAGGGAGGGGTTATCCGATGGTGGCCGAGCCAAAGTAGGCGTGGAGCGGCTCGGGCAGACAGATCGAGCCGTCCGGCTGCTGATAGGTTTCCAGTAGCGCCACAAAGAGCCGGGGCAGCGCCGTGCCCGAACCGTTGAGCGTGTGGCAGAAGTGGTTTTTGCCGTCTTCGCCTTTAAACCGGAGGTTCATCCGGCGCGCTTGGAAATCCCCGAAGTTCGAGCAGCTCGAGACCTCAAGGTAGGCGTTCTGACCGGGAGCCCATACTTCGATGTCGTAGGTTTTGGTGGCGCCAAACCCGATGTCCCCGGTGCAGAGTTCAATCACTCGATAATGCAGGCCGAGGAGTTGGAGCGCTTTTTCGGCATGCGCCGTCAGCGACTCGAGTTCTTCAAAGGCGGTCTCGGGTTTGACGATCTTGACCAACTCCACCTTGTCGAACTGATGCATGCGGATCAGGCCTCTGGTGCCCAAGCCGGCGGAGCCCGCCTCTCGCCGGAAGCAGGGGGTGTAAGCCGCGTATTTCTTGGGCAACTCGTCCACGGCGAGGATCTCCTCGCGGTGGAGGTTGGTGACTGGCACCTCCGCCGTGGGCAGGAGATAGAGGTCGTCGCGTTCGCAGCGGTAGAGTTGTTCCTCGAATTTCGGGAGCTGTGAGGTGCCCACCAGCGCCTCGGGCCGGACCAGGAGCGGCGCCGCGATTTCCACGTAACCGTGTTGGCGAGTCTGCAGATCCAGAAGAAAGTTAATCAACGCCCGTTCGAGCCGGGCGCCGTCGCCGGTAAACGCCACAAAAGCGCTGCCGCTCATCCTTGCCGCCCGTTCAAAGTCCAGAAGCCCTAGGCGTTCACTGAGTTCGATGTGGCTTTTCGCGGGAAACCCGAGGGAAACCGGGCTGCCCCAGGACCGGACCTCGGGGTTGTCGGCCGCATCCGCGCCGACGGGCGCCCCGGGGTGGGGGAGATTCGGCAGCTGCAGAAGCAGCTCGCGCTGTCGCGCATCGCATCCGGTTGCCTCTTCGTTGAGCCGGGAGATTTCATCGCCGATACCCCGCACCTCGGCCTCCACGGCGGAGGTGTCTTCCCCGCGCCCTTTGCGGGCCCCGATTTCTTTACTGATCCGCTTACGATCCCCCTGAAGCTGTTGAAGACGCGTCTCCGCGGCACGGCGTTGCCGGTCGCATTCGAGGATTTCATCCACACGCAGATAAGAGTCTCCCCCGCGGGATTGAAGGCGGGCCTTAACGAGGTCGGTATTTTCGCGAATCAGCCGAATATCGAGCATGGCGCGGAGGCTATGGATGCCCCGCGTGGAAGGCAATCTTCGCGCACAGATTGCCGAGAGGCCGGGGGGAGAGGGCCGGCGTGCGCCTCGCCGGGCTCTCAGGAGAGCGCCGTGGAGACCAGGACCCGACCGATGCAGAGAGCTTTTTCCAGGGTGTTGAGCCGGTAACGTTTCTGGAAAACCCGGAACTGGCTGCGCTGCATGTCGGTGAGCAGGCGGCGATAAACCGTGCGCATAATTTCCGCCGCGACCATGTTGCGCCGGTCGATCTCCGGCAACGCGTTCTGGGCGCTTTGGTAGAGGCCAATCGCGCGGTCCGCTTGGAAGTTCATCAGCCCGAGAAAAGCCGCGTCGTGTCTGGCCGCGGCGAGGCTGGAGACCGGGTATCCAAACTGATCCATCTCTTCCAGGGGCAAATAGACGCGGCCGTTGGAGGCATAGTCCTGGCCCACATCGCGCAGAATATTGGTAAGCTGGAGGGCCAGGCCCAGATCCAACGCATACTGGTGGCAGCCCGGGTCGCGGTATCCGAAGATCTCGATGCTGACAAGGCCCACAATGCTGGCGACCCTGTGACAGTATTGGCGCAGGTCTTCCCATGTGTGGAAGGACACGCCTTCCAGATCCATCTCGCAGCCGGCAATGATTTCGAGGAGGTGGGAGACGGGGATGCGGTATTTGGAGAGCAGCGCGCGCACCGGCTCGGCTAGGGCCGGCTCGTTACTGGAGTGAGTTTCCAGTCCTGTCTTCCATTGGTCGAGGTGCCTCTGGCGTTCGCCCAAGGACCGGCCAGGATCATCGGCGATGTCGTCGATCGTACGGCAGAACGCGTAGAATGTGCAGATGTCTCTGCGTCGTTCGGGAGAGAGCGCGATGAATGCCAGCGCAAGGTTGGACTTGCTGGCGCGGGTAATCTGTTCCGCTTCGGAAGGAGAGGCGCTCATGCTCTGAGGGGGGATTGGGAAAAAGGGCACCATGGTCCAAATCAGCTGAGGCGCATAGCAGGGAGAATGGCGGAAGCCGACATCAGAAAGCGCGAGAGGATACGTTGGGGCCGGTCCGGAGATCAAAGGGCTTTCTTCGCAAACCGCCTCCCGAGGATCCGCTGAGAGCGAGGGGGCCGGTCTGCCAAGGTGATCAATGCCATCCTCGGCTAGGGGCGGTGCCGGAACGGTGCCTGGCTGAAAAGGGAGCTTGGAGCCTCGGGTCCACAGCTCTGGGCACCTGGGAACGGTGTGGAGAGGGATTGGCCACGCCATCAAGGGAGGCGGCATGTCTTCCCGTGTGGATGGCTGTCGCGGGTTGCCTCTGGCGGCGTCCTCTTCGTTGCACGATAGTAACCGGTGCCGGGACGCGGCGGCGGATGGGAAACGTCGCAGACCCGCGCCGCGTTGCCATGTTATCCCAGCCGTTTTTTAAGCGATTCGCAGGGCGTCGCCCGGGGTTGGCCGGAAAAACCATCCGGTTCGCGCCCGAGCTTGCCGAATTGGCCAAACTCGATGCGGCTTCCGTCCATTTCCGGATGCAGACTTCTGCGGACGGATTGACTGAGGAAACGGCTCAAAGGCGCCTCGCGACGGAGGGGCCCAACGTGGTGGACTCCGAGAACGCCCCCCGGTGGCCTAGTCGCCTTCTCTCGGCGGTGCGCGATCCGCTGGTCCTGCTGCTGTTGGTGCTGGCGGGAATCTCGTTTGCAACGGGAGACGTGCGCGCGGGATCGGTCATGGCGGTGATGGTGCTTCTCGGGGTGAGTCTCCGGTTTGTTCAGGAGTCCCGGGCCGATGCGGCCGCCGAAAAACTCAAGGCGATGATTCGTCTCACCGCAACCGTGGTGCGCCTCGGCCAGGACCGGGAGCTGCCGCTGCGGGAAATTGTCCGGGGGGACGTGGTGCGGCTTGCGGCCGGGGACATGGTGCCGGCCGATGTGCGCGTGATTGCGGCAAAGGACCTTTTTGTGACTCAGTCGGCGCTCACCGGGGAATCGTTGCCGGTGGAAAAGTCCGAGCACCCGGATTGCCGCGGGGATTGTTCGCCCTTGGATCTGGCCAACCTCTGTTTTTTGGGGACGAGCGTGGAAAGCGGGGCCGCGACGGCGGTGGTGGTGGCCACCGGAGCGAGGACCTATTTCGGAAGCATGGCCGAGAGTCTCGTCGAGGAGGAGCCCGACACGAGTTTCGATCGTGGGGTGCGGGATTTCACGTGGCTGATGATCCGGTTTCTCGCGGTGATGGTGCCTTTGGTTTTCGTCATGAACGTGCTGTCCAAGCACCACTGGAGGGAGGCCTTTTTTTTCGCGGTGGCCGTCGCCGTGGGGCTTACCCCGGAGATGCTGCCGATGATCGTTTCGGTGTGTCTTTCCAAGGGGGCGCTCGCGATGGCGCGTAAGCGCGTGATCGTCAAACAGCTCAACGCGATCGAGAACCTCGGGGCGATGGACGTGCTTTGCACGGATAAGACCGGCACCCTGACCCAGGACCAAGTCATCCTCGAACGCCATTGCGACGTGATGCAGAATGAAAACGAGGACGTGCTCCTTCACGCCTACCTCATCGCTCATTTCCAGAGCGGACTTAGGAACGTGCTGGATCGCGCGGTGCTCAAGCATCGGGAGGCCCACGAGAAGCTTTCCATCCAGGATTACCGCAGGTTGGACGAGATCCCCTTCGATTTCGTGCGGCGGATGATGTCGGTCCTGGTGGAGACGCCCGACGGTGATCATCAGTTGCTCAGCAAAGGCGCGCCGGAGGCGGTGTTCGAGAGATGCAGTTTTTTTGAGTTGGACGGCTGCATTTATCCCATGGAGCCGGTGCTGGTGGGCGATTTGATCCAGCAATATCAGCAGCTCAGCTCCGAGGGGTTCCGTGTCCTGGCGGTGGCTCATAAACATTTCGACGCCCAGCCCGTGCTCCGCAAGGAGGACGAGTGCGATTTGGTCCTCAAAGGTTACGTGGCTTTTTTGGATCCCCCAAAGGAGTCCGCAGCCAAAGCCATCCGGGCGCTCCAGGCTCACGGGGTCTGCATCAAGGTGCTCACGGGGGACAACGATCGTGTGGCCCGGAAGGTGTGTGAGGAGGTGGGGTTGTCGGTGGGGGAGGTGGTTCTCGGGGGCGGGCTCGACGCCCTGAGCGACGCGCAGTTGGCGGAGACCGCCGAGGCGGGGTGCGTTTTCGCGAGGCTCACCCCGGCCCACAAACAGCGCATTGTGCGGGCGCTTCAATCCAAGGGGCATGTGGTGGGGTTCACCGGGGACGGCATCAATGATGCGCCGGCATTGCACGCGGCCGACGTGGGCATCTCGGTGGATTCGGCGGTCGACATCGCAAAGGCGGCGGCCGGGGTGATTCTGCTGGAGAAAGACCTCGGGGTTCTCGACGAGGCGGCTATCGAGGGGCGCAAGGTGTTTGTGAACATCCTTAAATACGTGCGCATGGGCGCGAGTTCCAACTTCGGCAACATGGTCAGTGTGCTCGGCGCCAGCGTGTTTTTGCCGTTCCTGCCCATGGCCCCCATCCAGGTGCTCACGAACAACCTGCTCTACGATTTTTCCCAGATCCCCATCCCCACCGACACCGTCGGGCCCGATCAAACCGCGAAACCGCGTCCGTGGCTGATGAACGATATCCTCAAGTTCGTGCTTTGGATCGGCCCGATTAGTTCGCTTTTCGATTACACCACCTTTCTCGTGCTCCTTTATTTCTTTGGTTGCTGGGATCCGGAGCGCAAGGCGCTCTTCCAGACCGGCTGGTTTGTGGAGTCGCTGGTGACGCAGACCCTGGTGATCCACGTGATCCGCACCAACAAACTCCCGTTTGTTTCCGGGCGCGCGAGTTGGCAGGTGACGTTGACCACGCTGCTGGTGATTGCCGTGGCGATGTGGCTGCCTTTTTCCCCGGTCGCCGAAGCGCTGGGGTTCACCCCGTTGCCTGCGGCGTATTGGCCGGTGCTTGCGGCGACGGCGCTGTGTTACGTCGCGCTGACCCAGGCCGTGAAAACGTGGTTGTTCAGCAAGATGGCAATCTGAGCCGATCGAACGAGCCCGGAGCGGACGGGCGTTTTCCGGGGAATGATTTCCCCCTGGACCGGGTGTTCCCGCATGCCCTCCGAGAGAAGGGAGGGGCGTGGTGTCAGGGAGGCTCGCCGGGCTGCGGAAGGTGGCACAGGCTTCCAGCCTGTGACCTGTGGCAGTCACAGCCAGGATGGCTGTGCCACTAGCATCGAGACCCTGCAAAACGCCACAGGAGAGGCACCGAGCCAATACGCATTGGCAACCGCGTGATGCCGGTGGTCGGCGTCGGCCAAAGCCAGCCAGACGTTTACATCGAGAAGGTCGGTCATGGCGCCTCGTCAGTCATGCCCCAGGCGCGTCTGAGCTGTTCGAGGTCTTCTCGATCCAGAATCTCCTGAAGTTCCGCATTCGAGTAGGCGCGGTGAGGAACACCCGTTGGCTCTCCAAACGTGGGCAACGGCGCGCGTTTGGGACGCGTTTGGGGGCTTTGAAGGTGGGGCGCTTTCAGGCCCGCCTCAATGTAGCGGGTGAGGAGCTCCTCCAGTTTCAGACCGGACTGAGCGGCGCGCGCTTTAACTTCGCGAAAGAGTGGGTCGGGGAGTTCCAGTGTCGTCCGCACAAAAGCATTTTAGCGCAAAAGCGCGCGAGTCTCAATCCGGAGCTCCCGGCGGGGCAACGCAGGAATAAAGAGGAGCCAAGGATGGCGGAGCCCCATGCGGCTCTGTCCCTCTCGCCCTCTCCGGAATCTTTGCGCTCTTTGAGTTCTCTGCGGTGAAGATGGACGAGGGCTCGGCCGCCTAGGCACCAGAGCCCACGGCGGTTGCGCGGTTTTTTTGGGAACCACAAAGATCTCAAAGAACGCAAGCAAGCAGCCTGGATCTTCGGTTTTCAGGTTCACCATACAAAGACGGGATCCCTTTCCCCCACATCCCGGGCCTGGCATCGAACCCATCCCTGGCTTCCATGATGTCCGCGATCCACCATCCACGCCGCCCTC
>JBEIUI010000060.1:0-19407 GCA_040374425.1 Verrucomicrobiia bacterium
CGATGGCGTCGTCGAGGAAGGCGCTGATTTCCTCGTGGGCCGCAGCCTGGTTGCCTTTGAGGGCCAGGCCGTAGTCGGCATCCGCTTTGATGATTTCCCGGGCGAACTGTTTCTGGCAGCCCATGGCGTCGAGCGTCACGATGCAACCCGCCCACTCCAGACTGCGCACCAACTCAGGCACCGCGGTGATCTCGTTGCTTTTGTCGTCGACCTTGCGCTGCCCCAGCCCCCGCCCGTTGCCCGCCGCCCAGGCGCTGACGATCCCTTTGGGGATCTTCGATTTCTCGGATCATGTTGATCAGATCCAGTCTCGGGGGCTTTTCCATCCCGAGCATCTCTCCGATCTGTCAGATTTTATGCGCCACCTCCGGGATTTTTCGATGCGTGAGCCCTGGCTCAATCTGACCCGACGTCGGTCCCACCCCGTCGCTCCACTTTAACCAGCCTGTTGCAACAACGATATCTGGGTTGCTGTTTGGAAACTGAATAACGGACATTTTTTGACACCGTTGCGCTGCCCCCCTCCACTTCCCCTCACCCCTCATCAGCAACCATCGCGTCGGCCGTCCTGCGACCGCTGGCCATGGCGCCTTGGATCGACGCCGTATCGCGATGATCGCCGCAGACCCAGACACCGGGGCGCAAAGGCTCCGCAGGCCTCTGGACAAGCGGGGAATTGACAGGGAGCGCCTCGGGCACCCGAACATTCTTCAGCCAGCGCCAGGTCGCCACCGGCGCCCCCCACCATCCCTCCAGCTCGGCCTGCACGCGCCGCGCCAAAACTGCGTCCTCTTCTGGGGGCAACCCGTGCACCGAGACAGCCAGCAACGCTTGGCCCGGCGGGGCGTATTCCGGCGCCACATCACTCATCACCACGGCATGGTTTACATAGCCCCCACCCGTGCCGTTTAAAACCAGAGTCCCCTCGCCCACGGGGCTTTTGGTTGCCGCAAAATACACCGTGGTGGTGGAACGCCACCGGGGCGCGACGAGCTCGGGCAGGAGCCGCGCCGCGGTCGAGCCCTCGGTCGCGACCACAATCTGCCGAGCCGCCAGCATCTCCCCGTCGGCCAGCCTCACCCGGCCCGGCTCCAGCGAGATCACTTGCGAACGCAGCCTTACCGCCGGCAACCCCGCCGCCAACTGCTCGGGAATCGCCTGCATCCCCCGGGCCGGCACAGCCGCAGCGCCTTCGGCGAACATCCGGAAAACGAAATCGAGCATCCGACTCGAAGTGGCTAGGTCGGGTTCGAGGAAAATGCCGCCCAGCCAGGGGCGCAAAAACCGCTCCAAGATCGTGTCGCTAAAACCGTGCGCCCGAAACGCCTCTAGGGCGGTGGTCTCAGGACGCTGAAAAACCGATTCCAACGAGCCGCGCTGGGCGCGATGGCGGAACGTAGCGATCCGCAACTTATCGAGCCACGAACCCACCGGCGCACGGAGCGTCGCCCAGAGATGCCCGGGCGCTCGGAACGGATCCGACACCCGGTGGATCCCGGCGTCCAGCCGGACCAAGGCGCCCGGGGTGAACGGACGCAATTGGAGAGCCGAATAGTCCAACCAGCGCCGGGCCTCGGGATAAGCGGTCAAAAACACTTGGAACCCGCGATCCAATAAAAACCCTTCCACGCGCTCCGTCCTGACGCGGCCACCGACGGCGTCGGCGGCTTCGATGACGAGGCAGTCCCGCCCGGCCTCCTGCAGACGCCTTGCGCAGGTTAACCCCGCCAAGCCCGCGCCAATAACAATCACCTCCGGATTCATCGGGTTTTCCTTCGAAGCCAGCCGTTCGGGGAGTAAAAAATCGGTCGATCCACCGGCCCCGGAGCCCCGGCCACCTTCGACGTCGGGTTAAGGTCGGGTATGGATCTCTTAAGCATCGAAGAAGGCACCCTTGGTGATGGTCGTTTTCCTGAATCCAAGCCTTGGTGGGCTTTGCCCAGACGCTAAACCTTGCGACGGCCTCGGCGTGCCAGTTGGCCGTATGCGTTGCCGTGATTCATTTCAACGTTCTTTTCGGAAGCGGGTTGCTTTACATGCCCCTTGAAGCTCGGGGGGGAGGGATACGCCACCCTCTACTGACTTGGCATACGGTCGGATCACCTCAAAAACGGATTGAAGTCTTTTCTGTTCCCTCGGGCTCCCATTAACCCGGGCCCCGTTCTCAGGCCTCGAAATCCGAGGAAACCACGCATCCAGTAAGATCGAGAGTTTTTTAATCATGGAGCCGTGGGCTCGGGACGCGGGGCATAGACCTCCGTCGTTTTGGACGCCGCGACGAGTTGATAGTGGTCTTTGAGAAACCGGTGCGTTGAGCCCGCCCAACGACTAAACCGGGAAGCTTCGTAGCCGTTGATGGGTCGATCATCTATCACCACGGCCGCAGGGTGCCGCGCCTGAAGGGCACGGACCGTTTCCGCCGGCCAGTCGGAACTCGCTGTCACGTTATCCACGTACAAACTCCGCTCGTAGGTGGGACGCCCCGCCATCAGGTTGTAGCCCGGTTGATAAGGATAACAGACCACGAATTCCCCGGGCCGACTCGCCAAGCGGATCGCGTCCCGAACCGCCTCCAAATGTTGAGCCTCCTTCTTTGAAACCCTCACCTCCACTCCGTTCTCCCCACGAAACCAGAGTTTGCGTCCGTACCGGGCGGCGATCGTACCCGCTGAGGGATGAGCCAACGCATACCACCCATAAATTGAGACATGGATTCCGCTCAATACTGCCAGTCCCCAGATCCGCCACGGATTTCCATGACCTTTCGGCACCCACGAAAACGCCAAAGCCAAACCGCAGGCGATGAGCACGAGGTAACCAACCATAAACTCCGAAAGATGCGGACGGTCCGGCCGAAAGAAAAAGAACTGCGGAAAAGTTGCGAGTGACCCGAAGGCGACCCACGCCAGCATCGCTGCCGGATGCGCGGGCGTCCATTCGCGTCGCCTCAAAGCCGCCAGTGAGCCCCCTAACGACATCCCGAAAAACACGGCAAACCCTGCCACAGGCAAGTAGGTCAGGGAGAACAGCGCAAATGCCGGCCCCCCCCATTCCGACCGCAACCGAGCCCACCCCAAACGCGCCTTGTTTTTCCACTGACCCTCCGCGTTTACCGCGTTTCCTGCGTTTTGAGCCTTGCCAGATCCTTCAGAGCCCGCATCGGGGGCCCCGTTGGGCGCTGCCGCTTTGACGGCAGGCGCCTGGGCTTGGAATGCGGACAACTTGGAAGCACTCTTCAAAAGATAACCACCCCAAGCAGCATATTGGCCCGTGAACTCGGGAGCGTAGCCCCTGCTCCTCGCATGCAGATACGCAGGCACGTGACAAACCACAACCGCCGAGATCAAAAGCAGGCTTCCCCCAACAAAACGAGACACCCTCCGTGCGAATCCCAACCGGGCATCCGCCAATCCCAACCCCATCACGCCCAACCAAAGCGCACTAAAAAGAAAGCCCAAATCGATGCGGACCAAATAACAAACCCCCAAAACCAGCCCCCCGAAAAAACAATCCCGGAAAAAAACACCTCCATGAACCTGCTCGCGCCCGCAAGTGCGGACCAAACAAAGGGTGTTCAGCATCCCCATCAGCGGAATATAGTTCTTGAACTGCGATCCGGGAAAAACCACGAGCATGAGCGCGGTGAAAAACGCCAACCACGGCCGACCGGTCACTCTCTTCACGACCGCCCATCCCGCCAGAGCCGTTATGGCGGAGAGCGCAAAAAAAAACGCCCTCATTTTCACGTAATGCACCCCTGTCACCTGAAAGAGCCAAACCACTGGGTAGAACCAGAGAATGTTATACCCCAAAGCCACATCTTTGATGGGGAGTTCCCCGGCAAGAAGCCGCTGCGCAGTCAACGCGACGGTTCCGCCTTCGTCATTGGGATTAAACCAGAAACGCAGGTAAGCCCCCCAGTAAAGCAACCCCGCGAGGAGAATCAGCCACGGCTGCAGCTTTAAAGCCAAACCGATCTGCCGTTTCTGAGAGTAACCTTCCATGAGAGCGCGGTTGTGGTAGCCGCGTCCACTTTTCCCGGCAACCTTAAATACCCACTGCGCTCCCCCTGCGATTGGGGAAGCCCTCAATGTTGGGAAAACATGTCTCGCTCCCATTTGCCCTTTGAACCGCCCCCAAGCCGCACACATAGTGGCGCAATGCAGGCCTTGGAAACCCCTACCATTTGCACCGAAGTTCAGGTGATGTTTTTCGATACGGACTGCGCGGGCATCATCCATAACCTGGCGTATCTGCGGTTTATCGAAACGGCCCGAACCCTCCTGGCCGAGCAGCTCGGCATGGGCCTGGTGGGCATGGCACAGAGCCGCATTTATCCCGTGTTGGTCCGCACGGAAATCGACTACAAACGGGCCGGGCAACTCGGTGACAAACTCGAGGTCCATGGCCGGCTCGAAAGCGTCGAGCGGCTCCGGTTCTGGTGCTCCTTTGAGGTGCGCCGGGCGGCGGACGCAGCTCTGCTTGTTCAATCCCGCCAGATGCTGGCGCTGGTGCAGATGCCCGAAGCCAAACCCCTGCGGCTCCCGGCCGATTGGGCAACCCGGTTTGCCCATCTCTACCCGCGAAAAACTCGTACCTCCGAAAAACCGGCGGTCAACATGCCCCTCCCAGAATAAGCCCCAACGCGCCAAAACCCGTCGACCAGACAATCCTTTTGGCTCCTCTCAATAATCGGTTGCCAGAGGGATCCCCGGAAACCTAGTCTCCCAGCCGTCACGCCGATCGCACCCAACTTTATGCTTGAGCTCGAGATCTACGCTGCCGGTGTCAGGAAACTGGACAAAGTTTTGGCTCTCGAACTGGAGTTCAACACGATTCAAGGGCTCCGCTACAAAATCGATAGCAATCACGACATCGTGTATCTGGAGCTGGAGGAGGCCGCGATCAGCATCGGCCAGATCCGGTCGACTTTTCAAAATCTGGGGCTTGATCCACGCATTGTGGGGTCGGTGCCTCCCGCCCTTTCGCTCAAGGGCAAGACCGAGCGCCTCGAGAGGAGTTAGCCGCGGGGCCGACGAAACCCATGGACCGAGGGCAACTTCCAGCAGGGAGAAGACAGGCACCCCGGCCGCGGAGTCTCAGCTTCTGGGTTGGCCTTTGCGTGACCCCGGCAACAGGCCTCTAGACGGACAGCCCGGCAACGTCTAGAGAAGCGCCCGCATGTTCCGTTTTCTCGGGCGCTCAGTCCTCTCACTGCTCCAATACCTTGGCGAACTCGCCGTGCTCTTTGGCGAGACTTGCAAGGCCCTTGTAACGGCCCCCATCCGTTGGCACCTCTTCGCCCGGCAACTGGTGGAAGTCGGGTTCCGCTCCCAGTTGGTGGTGATTGTCACCGGCGCATTCACCGGCGCAGTTTTCGCCGCTCAGACATTTTTCCAGTTCCACCGGATCGGCATGGAATCCGCCGTGGGGGCTGTAGTCGCGGTGTCGATGTTCCGAGAGCTGGGGCCGGTGCTGACGGGACTGATGGTGGCGGGCCGCGTCGGCGCGGCGATCGCGGCGGAAATTGGCACCATGAAAGTCACCGAGCAGATCGACGCGTTGCGCGCCCTTGGGGTGCATCCGATTGATTACCTCGTGGTGCCCAGAGTCATGGCGCTGATGCTCTCCATGCCGATCCTTGTAGCCGAATGTTGCGGCCTGGGGTCCCTCGCAGGCTACCTCATTGGCACCAAGGTGCTGGGCATCTCCGAGGCCTATTATGTCGACACCATGCTCAAGTTCACCGGCCTGCGCGACATCAAGATGGCTCTCAGCAAGGGGCTGGCTTTTGCCGTACTCGTGGTTTTCATCAGTTGCCACCAGGGCCTCAACGCCAAGGAAGGTGCCGTCGGCGTCGGACGCGCCCCCCACCGAGGCGGTGGTGATCGGGTCGCTGGCGATCCTTGTGGTCAATTTCTTCCTCTCCTTCGCCCTCAACATCATCTACCCAGCGGGCTTGTAGTCTGCTTTTTCCACGTCCCGTGATCCGCGTCCGCCAACTTCATAAAACCTTGGGTAGCCAGGAGGTCCTGCGCGGCATCGATCTGGAAGTCAACAAGGGCGAGACCTGCGTCATCCTGGGCCGCTCGGGCTGCGGCAAAAGCGTGTTGCTGAAGCACTTTGTGGGGTTGCTCCAGCCAACCTCGGGCGCGGTGTTCGTGGATGAGGAAGACATTGCGCGCCTGCCGGAGCGCGAGCTGGGCCGGATCCGCAAGAAAGTGGGCATCCTTTTCCAGAGCGGAGCGCTGTTTGACTCGATGAACGTCGAGGAAAACATCGCGTTTCCCCTGCGCGAAGCCGGCCTGCGCGATCCCGAGGTGATCCGGGAGAAGGTGGCCGAGGCTCTGGAGATGGTGGATTTGGCCGGGGAACAGGAAAAAATGCCCGAGAACCTCAGCGGCGGGATGCGGAAACGGGTGGGGCTGGCACGGACCATTGTCAGCCGACCCGCATGCATCCTTTTTGACGAACCCACCACGGGGCTCGACCCCATTGCGAGCGACTCGATTAACCATTTGATTCGCCGCTTGCAAAAGCGCCTGAGCGTGACTTCGGTGGTTGTCACCCACGATATGAAAACCGCCTATCACACCGCCGATCGCATCGCGTATCTGTATGAGGGCCGCATCTATTTCCTTGGCAGCGCGGATCAACTCCGGCACTCCGATGATCCTGTTCTCCAGAATTTCATCGAGGGTCGCTCGGGCGATTCCGATTAAAAATCATGTCCACCGAACGCAAAAACCTCGAAGTCTTTGTCGGCATCTTTCTGGTCATCGGCCTGGGTTTTATCGCAACCCTGGTCGTCACCTTCGGCCGCGTCGGCCAAGGACTGCAAAAAAAATACCCGTTGCTGGTGGAATTCCCCAACGCGGGCGGGCTCGTCAAGGATTCCGACGTCCTGCTCTCAGGGGCCCGGATCGGATCCGTGGCGGAATCCCCGCAACTCGCCGAGAACTCGTACCGGGTGATCGTGAAAATCAACATTCGCGAGGATGTGAAGATCCCTCGCAAGGCGCGTTTTTTGATCGGCAGTTCGGGGCTGCTGGGGGACCGGTTCGTGGATGTGATTCCGCCTCCCGGAGAGTTTGACCCGAAGGACATGGCCGAGCCCGGGGAATCCATCCTAGGCTCACGCGCCACGGGGTTGGACGATCTGACAGCGAAAGGCAGCGTGGTCCTTGACCAAGTCAGCGAGGAGCTGGGGCAGATCAAAAAACTCACGGCGGACCTGCACCAAGGGTTGCTGAGCGAGCGCAACATTAAGAATCTGGAGGAAACCATCCAATCCCTGAGAACCACGTCCGAGAACCTCAGCGCCAGTTCGCTCAAAATCGATCCCGTCTTGACCGACGCTCAGGCCGTGGTGGGCTCAGCCAAGTCCGCCATGAAAACGGTGGACCTGGCGGCGACGGACGTTCGCAAAGCCATCGCCGACGTCCAAACGACGACCGCCTCGGTGAACAAGACCATGGACTCTGCAACGCAGCTCCTCAAGAAAGCCGGGGACGGTCAGGGCCCGCTGGGCGCGCTCCTCTCCGACAAACAGAGTGCCGAGAACCTGAAAGCCTTCCTCTGGAACCTGCGCCGGTCGGGCCCGCTCTTTTACAAAGACCGACCACTGCCCGGGGACGCCGCCCCACAGAAACCCCGCTAACGTCGGGCATCCCCGTGAATCGCCCCGGGCGTGGGCGCCCTCTCGCCGCTCCCGTTTTTTCGCCATGACTTCCCCCCTGACGCTCACCCTCCTCCGAGCCCTGTTTGTCACGTTCTGCACCTGTGTGGGCTTGATGTTGGGGGAAACCGAGCTGGGGGAACTCGTTTCAGGCGGCACCCTCGGGGCGATTTTCGGCCTCAGCGTGGTTTTGTTGGACCGGCTCCTCAAGGGCATATCGCTTCGCGTTTTTTCCTCCGCCACGTTCGGTCTTCTCATCGGGTTCATCTTCGCGCGGCTCCTGCTGGCCTCCAACCTCCTGCGCAACGCCTCCGAGGACGTGCAATGGATCGCGAGCCTGGTGACCTACTCCAGCTGCTCCTACTTCGGCATGATGCTGGCCATCCAGAGCAACCGCGACGAATTCGCTCTGATGATCCCCTACGTGCGCTTCCGCCGCGCCACAGTCCAGGAGTCCCCGCTCCTGGTGGACTCCAATGTGATCATCGACGGGCAGCTCAACGAAATCTGCGCCACGGGTTTCCTGAGCACTTCCCTAGTCATTCCCCGCTTTGTGCTGGAAGAACTCCAGCGCCTAGCCGATTCCGCGGATCCTCTCAAACGCGAACGCGGACGGGGCGCGCTGGATCGCCTTCAGGAGATGCAAAGCAACCCGGCCCTGAGCGTCACCATTCACGAGACAGGCTCCGGAGCGGACCAAGGCAGCGTGGACACGCGTCTGGCAAAACTGGCAAAACTCCTCGACGCGAGACTATTGACCAACGATGCCAATCTCTGCTCCATCGCGCGGCTAGAAGGCGTAACGGCGCTCAACCTCAATGATCTGAGCCAAGCCCTGAGACCCCTGTTGTTTCCCGGCCAGACCGTGCAAATAACGCTGCTCAAAGAAGGCCGCGAACCTCATCAGGCGGTAGGATACCTCGCCGACGGCACCATGATTGTCGTCAACCAAGGGAGATCCAGCCTGGGACGCACCGTCCCGGTGGTCCTCGGAAGCGCCCTCCAAACCAGCGCCGGCCGCCTCTTCTTCGCTGAACTCAGATAACCCCCCGAACCGCGGGGCCAGTGCGCTCCCCACAAAAACAAAGCAAAGCCACCTTTTAAAAGGTGGCTTGTTGATTAACCATTCCATTCCCTGTCATGAGAGGGATCAAAAGGGAGTTCACCCAGAGGCTCGCTCTCAGAGGGAAGGGATACCCATTCCCAAGCTCGGAGAAACCGTTTACTCGAGCTTGCCTTCGAACTCCACGAGACGCTGAAGCGCCTCCAGGAAATCCCGGAAAGCAGGTGCGGGTAACATGATGGTGTCCCGGCGCCCCCCCACGTCCTCGGTGATCTTCAAAAAGCGGCCTCGTTGATTCTCTTTGAGATCGAGAAAAAACATCTTCCGATCGATGGACACCTTCTCGGACGCAATCGGCTCGGATCCCATCCGCTCCCCTGGATTCTGGTTCATCATATGCAAAATCAATTACCTCAGTTACCCGCTTTTGGCGCCCGGCACGAGCCTAGCTCCCTTGAGCAGAGTAGCGAATGTTAGGGGATATTCCCGATGACGCAACAGGCAAGATGCACTTTTTTGTGCGCATCTTCCTGCGCAACTGAAGGATATTGTTCAAGCCCCAAGACCCGTCGCCAAACGCACCCGACGCATGGTGGCCTCGGCCAGAGCCCCCGCCTGAGCAGCCCCCTCCTTGAGCACGGATTCCACATAACCGGGATCAGCGGCCAGTTCGGCGCGCCGGTCCCGCATTGGCGCAAACCAAGTCCACACCGCATCAAAGAGCCTTTTCTTAAACTCTCCGTAGCCCGTGCCCCCTTGGCGGAAGTCGGTCTCCATCTGACACAGCTGCGCATCGCTGGCAAAAAGCCGGTAGAGGGACACAATCGCAGAACCAGCGGGATCCTTGGGCGCCTCCACCGGGGTCGAATCGGTGGGAATACTCATGATTTTTTTGCGAAGGGCTTTTTCCTCCGGAAAGAGCTCCAGGGTGTTGTTATAGCTCTTGCTCATCTTCCGGCCGTCGAGCCCGGGGATGGTCTCCAATGTCGGCAAAATGCTGGCCTCAGGTACCACAAAAATCGGTCCGTAGAGCGCGTTCATTTTCTGCGCCAAATCGCGGGTCACCTCCACGTGTTGTTTCTGGTCCCGGCCCACCGGCACCACGTTACTGTCGTAGATGAGGATGTCGGCCGCCATGAGCACCGGATAGGCAAAGAGCCCGTGGGAAGGCACCTTGTCTTTGGCCAAGTGATCCTTGTAGGCGTGGCAATTCTCGAGCATCGGCATCGGCGTCACACAACTCAGGATCCAAGCCAACTCAGCCACTTGGGGCACGTCGCTCTGGCGAAACAACACCGCCTTGGCGGGGTCGAGCCCGCAAGCCAGGAAATCCAGGGCCGCATCCCGGGTGTGTTGACGCAGAAGCCGGGGATCCGTGACGGTGGTTAACGCGTGATAATCGGCGAGGAAATAGAAGGCCTTCCCACGGTCCTGCCAATCGATGGCCGGGCGCATCATTCCGAAGTAGTTTCCGATGTGCGGCTTGCCGGTGGGCTTGATTCCGGAGAGAATGTGGGGCGTGGCCATGGAGGTCAAAAGAGCCGGCACCTTTCTCGAGCAGGACATACTCTGTCAAGACCGCGCCCCGGGCCGATTGTCCGCGCGTGTCGCGTTGAGCGGCTCAACGGGTTGGAGCCACTTTCAGAGCCGTCAGCAGAAGCCCTCCTAGGTTACGCCGCGAGGGCCCCAACCCCTGCACAAAACGCAGGAACGGGCAGAGCCGACGGGGATTTCGTAGCAGATAGGCCAGTAACGCCACCGGCTTGGGCCGTTGCCGCTCGGCGTCAAACCAAACCCCCATGGGCACAGGCAGACTTTGCGACGCGCAATCACTGATGGCGCGCAAGGCGAGGAATGGCAGAGACGCTTCCCGGCAGAACGCGGCGATTACCGAGGTCTCCAAATCCACTGCTAGCGCACCGGTTTCGCGCGCAAGACGCGCCTTGTCGGCGGCAGCCTCCACCACATTGGATTGCGTGGTCAAAGCCCCCCAGAATACCGCCGCTTGCCCCGAGAGAGCAGCCCGACACCGGTCGCGCCATGCGGCATCTCCGGAGTTTGTCCCGACCACCAACGCCCCCACACTCAGACGTGGATCGAGGCCACCGGCGAACCCGGCGCTGACCACACCTTGCAAAGGGTATGTCGCCAGCCAAGCTTGGCCGCGTTGAGCGGCGAGAGAAGCCCCCAACCCCACATGGGCCACGAGCACCTGCCGGCTACCCAGCCTGCCCAGTCCTTCGCCGGGGCACTGCGTCCATCGAAACCCCTCGAGCTTGGAGCGGAAACTCCTGCTTTCTTCCGGCAACGCAAAAACGACAGCAATCATCCAACGACCTCCATAAAAAGTAGCATAGAGGTAACAAATCGGTGGTCACGGCAAGAGGCCATCGCTATGGTAATCGTTCCGACGATTCTTTCACACATGAACACGCCGTTCCGTCTGCTGTCCGCCCGCCTTCTCTGGCCCGCTACCGCACTGGTAGTCAGCGCTGGAGCGGTCGACACAGCCAGTGCTCAAGCCCCCGCAGCCACTCTGGACGTTCAGGATTCGCAGAAGGCCTTCGAACTCTTTAACCAGGGCAAATACGCCGAAGCCGCAGAGCTCTACGAGGGCATCCCGCAGAAATACCCCACCTCTCCGATGATTCCGGAAGCGTACTTCCGCTTGGGTTACATCGGCTACGTCACCGGAGATTACGACAAGGGTATCGCGTCCCTGCGCCAAAACCTGACGGGGAAAAATGTCGTCCCGGAAATCCTAGAACTCTCCCTGAGCTTCATCCCTCAAATCTTGTCGGCCAAAGCCGGAAAGATGATGCCCGATGACCCGGAGCGGAGACCGGCGTTCCAAGCCGCGGTGCAGGAGTTCGATAACTTCATCCAGCAATACCCGGCGAGCCCCGAAGTGGAGTCGGCCAGTTACGGGAAAGCGCGCGCCCTTTATTCCAATGAGCGCTACGAGGAAGCGGCCACAACTCTGCGCACGATCCTGCAGAAATTTCCGCAGAGTCCCTCTCTAGCGGACACCCAGTTCATGCTGGCGCTTGTCCTGGGCACCCAGGCCAACGTTTCCATGCAAAAGGCCACAGCAAAAGATCCTACAGCCATCGCCGCCTTCGATGAATCCGTAAAGATCCTCAACGGCCTTCTGGCACGGCGCATCGACATTGCCGTGGCCAACGACGCCCAATTCCAGTTGGGCGAAATCCTTTTCTCGCGCGGCAGCTTTGAGCAGGGCGAAGCCCGGGCCAAACTCTTCAAGCAATCCCTCGAAGCCTTCAGGGGCGTGCAAACCAAGGAAGTAGTGGTCAAAGCACAGCGGGACCGGATCGCGCTCATCCGCCAACGGCAAACCGAGGTCCTGCGCTCAGGCGACGTGGCGATGAGCAAACGCATCCAGCGCTTTTTGGAGAAGGAGCAGGAAAAGAGCGCAGGAGTCGAGCAGCGGACCGATCAGACTCTGGCGGCCAAGATAAAGAGCGCGCAGATTTTTATCTCCCAGGAAAACTTCGACGCTGCCCGGGTGCTTTTGCGCTATCTCGAACCACAGATCGAAGATCCGGCCCAGAAAAAGCAGGTTGCCTACTACCTAGCGTTGACCTACGCGGCTCAGAACCTCGCGGAAAAGGCCGTGGAACTTTACGACAAGTTCATGGCGTCATACCCGAGCGATCCCATCGCCGAGAACCTTCCGCTTCTCGTCGGAGCGGCGTACCTGTCCCTGAACGACTCAGAAAACGCCATCAAATATTTCAAGCAGCAGGTCGAACTCTATCCCAACAGCCCGCTTGCGGCCGACTCCGTGATGCGCCAAGCGTTGGCTCTGATTCCCTTGAACCGCTTTGATGAGGCTCTGGCCGTGTTGAACAAGTTCCTCGAAGGGAAACACTCCAAAGATCAGGGTGCGGCCGCCCAGCTCGGCTTGGCGACGATTTATCAGAGGAGCGGTAAAACTCCCGAGGCGCTCAAAGCCTACATCACCTTGCGCGACAACTACCCTGGGACACCCGAGGCTGAGCAGGCGGCTTACTGGGCGGGTAAACTCACCTTGGATTCCGGCGATGCCGCCAGCGCCGTCGCTCAGCTGCAGAAATTCGCGAACTCGTCTTCCTCAATTGAACTTCTGCCCCCCGCACTGTTTGTTCTCGCCCAAGCCCAAGGGGCATCCGGTGACAAAGCCGCCGCACTGAAGACGTTTGCCAATCTCGCCGCGAAATTTCCCAAGAGCGAGCCGGGGCAGATTAGTTACTTTCAGCGGGCGGCTCTGCACCAGAGGGACAATGATTTGCCTGAGGTCAAAAAGGTGATGAACGAATTCATTGCCAACTACCCGGACGACCCTAGGCTGTTCGCGGCATACGATTACGTGGCGCAGATCCAGATCTCGGAGAAAGCGCTTTCCGAAGCGATCGCCACTTACGAGGCGTTCATGCAGAAGCGTCCGGAGGATCCCGATTGCGCGAAGGCCTTAGCCAAATCCAGTGGCCACTGGAAGAAATACGGAGAGACCCAAGGTCCTTACCTCTCTCTCAACGAAACCCAGCGCGCGGAGTGGCGCAAGGGGATCGACAACTCCATTCGAACCGCGGAAACGCTTCTGGAGAAGTTTCCCGCCAGCGCGGAAGTGTCCTCTGCGCTGCAGAACCTGCTTGCGAGCCAGAAGCTCTTGGTGCGGGCGAAGCTCAAGAGCGATAAGGAATTGCAGGCGTATTTCGAGGAGCTCGCCGCCAAAAACGAGGCCAAACCCGAGGCCCGCAACAAGATCCTCTTTACCCTGGCAGGACATCTAGCCGAGAAATCGGAAAACGATCCTTGGATGACCACCAAGTCCTTGGATTTGATGAGTTCGGCTTACGACCAGAAGCTGCTCTACGCGCCCAACGACCTCGACCTCTACGGCGCAGCACTTATCCGCACGAAGGAATACGGAATAGCCCGGCTCATTTACGACAAGCTGGCGAAAGATTACCCCCTTCCGCCCAACGTAACCCTTGACCGTGCTCCTCGCGACATCTCCGACGCCCAAGCCATCGCCGCTTTCGGCAAGGCCAAGATCCTTCAAAGCGAAGGCAAAATCGCGGAAGCTGCGGCGAAATTCGTCGAGCTCAAGGAAAAATACCCCTTCTCCACCAAACGCCTCGAGACCGATTACGGAATTGCCGAGGGCGAGGCAGCCAAGAAAAACTACGACGAAGCGCTGAAACTCCTGAGAGCAGTCGCGGGTGCCACCCAGGGATCCACGAACCTTCGGGCTCGGGCCATGATGCTGGTGGGCAAGATTTCCGAGGAAAAGGGGGACATCGACACGGCCATCAACAACTACGTCAAACTCGGCACTCTGTTTCCTGCGGAAATGGAGCTCGCCCCCGAAGGCCTCTGGCGCGGCGCCCAGCTGATCGAGAAAAAAATCAACAAATAGCCGCTCCCAGCCATGCTCAAATTTGTTCTGATCGGTGTCCTCTGCTTTTCAACAGCGGCCTTCAACACAGGTTGTAAGAAAAAACCACAGCCCCTCAAACCCGGCGAACTTTCAGTGAAGGAGAAGACCGAGCTCCGCACCAGAGCCATCATGCATTACGAGCGAATTGCGAAGGATTACCCGGAATTCGCGCACGCCGAGGATGCAAAAAAACGCGCTCAAGCGCTCAAGGGCGAGCAGAAGAGTAAGTAAGGAAGCGGTTCTCGATTCAGCCTCTCTCGAAATTGAGCCTCTCCCGAAAGGCGCGCGCAACGTGCGCTGCGGCGCTGGCTGAAGCGCTGGCATCCCTGTATCCGCAGGCCCATTGCGAACTCGACTACCGCAACCCGCTAGAGCTCCTCGTTGCCACCATTCTCTCGGCGCAATGCACCGACAAACGGGTCAATCTCGTCACCAAAACCCTCTTCGAGCGCTGCAGAACCGCCCAGGATTACGCCCACATTTCCCAGGACGACCTGGAACGTATTGTCCAATCCACCGGTTTTTTCCGGTCCAAAGCTAAAAACATCCGTACCTGTTGCGCCGACCTGGTCTCCAAACACGGCGGCGAAGTGCCCCGCTCCATGGAGGCCCTCACTGCTTTGGCAGGTGTCGGCCGAAAAACCGCCAATGTCGTGCTCGGAAACGCGTTTGGCATCGAAGCCGGGGTTGTCGTCGACACCCACGTCCAGCGCCTCGCCCTGCGTCTCGGGCTGACCCGTCAAAAAAACCCCGAGAAAATCGAGGCCGACTTGATCCGTATCCTGCCTCGGCACCAATGGACAATCTTCAGCCATTGGCTGATCTGGCATGGCCGACGCCGGTGCAATGCGCGCAAGCCCGACTGCGCGCAATGCGAGCTCACTGGAATCTGCCCCAGCGCGTTCAAGGTCAACGGCTGCACCCAGAGGGCCGGCTAAACCATTCACACGCCCACAGGGGGCCCGGAGCCGCCCCAAAATTTAGGCCAGATTAGGAGGCCCGCCGACTCACGAGGCCGATGGCAGCGGGGCCACCGGATTGCTCTCCGCCCCGTAATCGACCCCCTCAAGACCAAACCCGAACAGGCGCAGGAACTCCGCCCGGTATCCGGCAATATCCGAAAGCGTGGGCAGATTCTCGGTGGTCACCTGAGGCCAAAGCGCGGCCACCTCTTTCTGGATGTCATCGCGCATTTCCCAGTCATCAAGCCGGAGCCGACCGGCTTCATCGGGCTGCGGCGCCGCTCCGTTTGCGAGGCGCTCGGCGAAAAGCCGTTGGATCTGTTCGATACAGCCTTCATGCAGCCCATGTGCCTTCATCACCTTGTAGAGCAGGGAGATGTAGAGAGGCACCACGGGTATAGCCGAGCTCGCTTGGGTCACCAGGGCTTTGTTAATGGACACCCACGCCCGGCCTCCGGTGAGCGCGAGCTTTTCGGTGAGCTTTTGCGCCGTCGCCTCAAGATCTTCTTTGGCCCGGCCAATCGTGCCGTTGCGGTAGATCGCCCAGGTAAGGTCTGGCCCAATGTAGCTGTAAGCCACCGTCAACGCCCCGGGTGCCAGCACCCCAGCCTCCGACAACGCGTCAATCCACATCGCCCAATCTTCCCCGCCCATCACCGCAACCGTGTCGGCAATCTCCTGCTCGCTGGCTGGTTCAATGGTGATGTCCGTCACCAGCCCCTTGTCCGTGTCGACGGTTTTTGCCGAGAACGGCGCGCCCACGGGCTTGAGCGTGGACTTGAAAGTCACCCCGGTGCGGGGCTGCGTGCGCCGGGGCGAAGCCAGGCTGTAGATGACGGCATCCACCGTCCCCAAGTCGGCTTTGATGGTATCAATGGCCTGCTGCTTGATGCTGTCGGAGAACGCGTCTCCGTTGATGCTCTTCGCGTAAAGTCCCTCGGCGTGGGCGGCCTTCTCAAAAGCCACGGAGTTGTACCAGCCTGCGCTCGCCGTGCGTCCTTCCTCGCCCGGCTTCTCAAAAAAGACCCCCAGCGTGGCTGCGCCCCCAGCAAACGCCGGCACGATCCGGCTCGCCAGCCCGTAACCCGTCGATGCCCCGATCACCAGCACCCGTTTGGGCAGAGATTTGAGCGGCCCTTTGGCGCGTACAAAATCAATCTGCTGCTGCACATGCGCAGCGCATCCCTCGGGGTGGGCGGTAACACAGACAAATCCACGGACTTTCGGCTTAATGATCATGCGACGTTGACTCTGACCGCCCGGTTCCCGGACCGTCCAGAATTTTTCCGTCGCCCGTGCGTCTTGCGCCAACGCATGGCTTCACTCGCACTCAACCCCGAGTTCATGGCAGGCTACCGCATGACTCTTTCCCGTTCCCTGAGCCGCATTCTTGGAAAAGACGCCGTCAGCCACCAGCCCGAGATCCTTGCCGAACACAGCACTGACCGCTGGTTTGCCAGCCATCCTCCGGAGGTGGTGGTGTTCGCCGAGTCCACCGAACAGGTCTCCAAGGTGCTGCGCTACGCATCCCAACACGGTATCCCCGTGACGGCCCGGGGCTCCGGCGTCGGATACGTGGGCGGCTGCGTGCCGATGCGGGGCGGCATTGCGCTTTCCCTGGCGCGGATGAACCGGATCAAGGAGATCCATTTTGCCGACGGCGTCGCCGTCGTGGAACCGGGCGTGATTACCGGGGTTCTCCAGCAGGCTGCCCGGGACAAAGGCCTGTTCTATCCGCCCGACCCGGCAAGCCTCAAGGAATGCAGTTTGGGAGGCAATATCGCCACCAATGCCGGCGGCCCGCGCTGCCTGAAATACGGCGTCACCCGCCAGTATGTGCTGGGGCTTGAGGTCGTACTCGCCAACGGCGAGGTGCTGCGCACCGGCGGTCGCACCCACAAGAACAAAACCGGGTTTGATCTGATCGGACTCTTTGTCGGCTCCGAAGGCCTTCTGGGAGTCGTCACCGAAGCCACGTTACGCCTGTTACCACGGCCCCCAGCTCGCGCCAGTCTCTCCGCCAGCTTTAAGACCTTCCGCCAGGCCGCCAACGCCGTGCAGGAGGTATTCCGCGCCGGGTTCCTCCCGGCAGCATTGGAAATCGCCGACAGTTTCACCCTTAAGTCCGCCCGTGAACACCTGGGCAAATCCATCGTGCCCGCCGGGCAAGGCCATCTGCTCATCGACCTCGATGGCCAGCCGGCCTCAGTACGGTCCGAGGCGAAATCCCTCGCCCGCCTGATTGAAAGCCTCGGCTGCCTCCATCTCCAGACCGCCGTGGGCGAGGCCGCCTGCGAGGAACTCTGGCAGCTGCGCCGCAAATTCTCAGAGTCACTCAAGTCCACCGGACTCACCAAACTCAACGAAGACATCGTGGTGCCGCGAGGGCGCCTCGTGGAGCTGGCTGAGTTCGCCGCGGTTCTCAGGAAAAAATACGGGTACCCGGTGGCCTGCTTCGGGCACGCCGGCGACGGCAACATCCATGTCAACATCATGGCTGCCGATTACCACAAAGATCCCGTGGTCCATGCCCGGGTTGAACAAGCCCTCGACGAACTCTTCACCCAAGTGCTGGCCTGGGAGGGCGTCATCACCGGCGAACACGGCATCGGCCTGGCCAAACAACGCTGGTGGCCCCAAGCCACCTCCAAAGTCAGCCGCGACGTCCACGCGGCGATCAAAGCGGCCTTGGATCCCCGGGGCATTCTCAACCCCGACAAGTTCGTTCCCGGTTCCGGCGCTCAGACGCAGCGCGCCCGCCCCAGACGCGTAGCGCCGTAGCCGGCAGTAACCGCCGTTTCCGGCGGCCCAAAGGGAGAGCCTGACGCCGCACCGCTGAATGGGCCCCGATTTAAAAGGACGCGGGTCCTAGTCAGCCTGTTGGAATGCGAAAACAGGCGTGGATGAGGGTTGGGCTACCCACAACGGCGAGACAGGCCCGGCAGGCTGGGGATGCCTTTGCAAACCCGCGCCTGAGCAGGCGCCTGATTTCATTGGTTGGGCGCGCCACGGCCCTCTGCGTCTTCTGCCCCAGTACGCTCCTGGAGGTGGCCGCGGGGCCCGAGTGGTGGACGCAACGGGGTGTCCTCGTGAGGGAAGCCGCCGCCGAGGACTACGCCCTCGTCAACCAAGGCCAGCTCAAGCAGATGGCGCTTGGCGCTTTTGAGGAGATCCAAGCCAAGGTGCCCGGCGGCGCGGGCGCCAGCCTGACGGAGGCGGCGGCGGCGTGGAGCTGGGTGGATAGCCAGAACATCCGGCACCCGCGGATCCATTCTTCGACGGAGGATTACGCCCCGGCCAACATTGGTCAGCTCCGCTGGCTGGCCAAGCCCTTCTACGACCGGCTCATCGAGGTCGGCCGGGCGACCGGATATCCGTGGTCGGCTCCGGGCCAGGAGGCTGCGGATTACGCATTGGCCAACATCGGGCAGGTCAAAAACTTGTTCGCATTCGACCTCGGACCGGGCACCCCTTCGGGTCTCTCAGCGCTCAGCACCGATGGGGGCGCCGAGCTGCGCTGGAGCCCTGTGCCGGGCGCCACAGCCTACAAGGTGCTGCGCTCGACCCGGCCTGGAGGCGACTACTTCGAAGTGGCAGGCAGCCCGGTCACCGCTACCGAGCTTTCTGAGACCGGGCTGAGCAATGGCGCCCTCTATTATTATGTCGTGGCGGCGGGCAACGGCGCGGCTTGGAGTTTTTATTCCCAGGAGGTCGAGGTTCGAATCGGCGATGTCCGGCCCGCGCCGCCGCATCCCATCCGCGCGGTTGCCCTGAGCAGGCGGGTGTTCCTGTACTGGGACGATGTCCCCGAGGCCACCGCCTACCGCATCTCGCGCAGGACCGGCCCGGACACGCCGCCCGTGGTGTTTTCAAGCGCCTCCGGCCAATTCACGGACACCGCTGTGCTCAACAACGTGAGTTATCATTACACGATCCAGGCGACCAACGGCTTCGGGCCGGGGCCGGATTCAGCGCCGGTCACCGTCACGCCCGCGGAACTCCTCGTGCTCCAGGACACCAACACCGACAAGGTGGACGACGCTTGGGCGGTGAAACACTTCGGCTCGGTGTATTTCGCCACAGCCGGCGACGCCGACAATGACGGCCACAGCAACGCCGACGAATACCAGTCCGGCTCCGACCCGAACAACAGCGACTCCGACGGAGACGGTATCCCCGACGGCGAGGATCCGGTTCCCTCCGTGGCGCAGCCCGCCCAACCCTACCTCACCGTGATCGTGCCCGACGAGGAACGCTTGGC
>JBEIUI010000191.1:0-2524 GCA_040374425.1 Verrucomicrobiia bacterium
CAGCAGGGCCGGGGTCAGCAGGGCCGGGTGGCCATGGAATCCTTTGCCCAGGGAACCCCCGGGGGCGACCCGGTCCCGGTTCCCTCGGGTCAGCCCGGCGGCGAACGCGACACCGGCACCACCGACAATCCGTTTGGCGACAAGACCGCGCTGTCCGGTGATAAAGCCAAGGAGACCGCGCTCCAAGGCGCTCTGGGCGAGGGCGAGACGTTGTCGACGCTGATGCCCGCACTGGGGGACCACTCCAAATCCAACCGCCGTTACCAGCAGATTTATGAAGCCATGGCGCCGGCCGCCCAGGACGCCCTTCTGCAGGAGGAGATCCCCTTGGGCTCCCGTTTTTTCATCAAACGTTATTTCGAATCCATCCGTCCCTAAACCGTGCCAAGTTTCCCGCAGGCGTTTGTCCCGCACCCCCTGATTTTTCTCCTATGACCCATTCCGAACTCCCCTCGCAGGTTGAACAGTTCCGCACCCGGTTTCGCGCGATCCAACAGGAGCTCGGCAAAATGATGGTTGGTCAGGACGAACTGGTGGAAGGCGTGCTCGTTGCTTTTTTCGCCGGAGGCCATGTGCTCATGGAGGGCGTGCCCGGGCTCGGTAAAACCATGCTCGTGCGCACGTTGGCCGACGCGGTGCACCTGAAGTTCTCAAGGGTGCAATTTACACCCGACCTCATGCCGGCCGACATCATCGGCACCAACCTCATTGTCGAGGACGCCGAGGGCCGCAAAACCTTCCAGTTCCAGCCCGGCCCGGTGTTTGCCAACATCGTTTTGGCGGATGAAATCAACCGGGCCACGCCCAAGACCCAAAGCGCCCTGCTGGAAGCCATGCAGGAGCATCACGTCACCGTGGGCGGCGTCCAGCACCCGCTCGAAGAACCTTTCCTGGTGTTGGCCACTCAGAACCCTCTTGAAATGGAAGGCACCTACCCACTGCCGGAGGCTCAGCTCGACCGGTTCTTCTTTAAACTCAAGGTGCGGTTCCCGTCCGCCGACGAGTTACACACCATTCTCGACCGGACCACGGCGGTCGACCGTCCCCAGATCCAGAAAGTGCTCAAGGATCCCGAGGAAATGCGGGTCCTGCGCACGGTGGTGCGCCAAGTGCCGCTGGCCCGGGAAATCCAAGCCCACGCCATTGCGCTGGTCATGGGCACGCATCCCGACACAGAGCAGGCTCCCGCGTTAACCAAAAAATACGTCCGCTACGGCGCAAGCCCGCGCGCGGCGCAAGCCCTCATCTTGGCCGGCAAAATCTACGCCCTGCTCGATGGCCGATTCCATGTCGCTCGGGCCGATCTGGACCGCGCCGCCCTCGCCGCTTTAAGGCACCGGATCATCCTCAATTTCGAGGGCGAAGCCGAGGGCGCCACCTCCGATGACATCATCGCGGAGGTGCTCAGGGCCGAATCCGCTAGAGCCTGAGCCCAAAGCGGACCGCCCGACCCGGGCCGT
Organism: Verrucomicrobiia bacterium; assembly: GCA_040374425.1. Classification (GTDB taxonomy): domain Bacteria; phylum Verrucomicrobiota; class Verrucomicrobiia; order Chthoniobacterales; family Chthoniobacteraceae; genus CAIURC01. Next base: position 1,461 of record JBEIUI010000191.1, read on the forward strand.
GGAATCCCCGGTGCAATCTGAAAACCAAAGTCCACGTGGAAACGCGGAGAGCAGAAGGCAATGGCGTTCAGCCATTCCCAATCCGCGCTCCTCGTGAAAATGGTGTTTTTCTCTGGAGCTTCCGGGTTCGGGTTAGAATCCGAAAAACACGGAGAACCGGCTACCGGAAGAACGGCGGTAGGGTGAGCAGTCGTCCCCACCCCGGTAACGGTAAACCGGGCGGGGTACGGAGTATCCGTAATACGTCGGCGGACAATAATAGACGGGCCGCTCTTGGTAACGGTAGCGGGGGTAGAAATCAGGCTGGTAATCGTACCGGCTGTATCCCCCCCCATAGCCGGAATACCCGGAGTATCCGTAACGTTGGCCGCAACCGTGGCTATATCCGTGGCCGTATCCATGGCCGTATCCGTGGCTGCGATGGTGGTCGGCTTGGGCGGCGGGAGCCAAGGCGAGCAGGCCGGTGAAGAGAACGCTGGCAAAGAGAAGGTTTTTCATAATGGGATTCACAGAACTCTGACGGAGCCGCTGCTGGGAAATTCAAAGGATTGAAGAAAAAAAAATCGCGGCCTATTCCACCCCAATCGCCCCCTCAGCTCCCCCCTGCGGGCGTCCTTCAGCAGCCCATGACCGTGACCACAATCTGCCGCGTGTGCGGGGCGCGCCGATGTTCGAAGAGGAAGATCCCCTGCCAGGTCCCCAGTTGAAGCCGGCCCACCGCCACGGGGATGACTTCGCTGGTTCGGGTGAGCACCATCCGCAGGTGGCTGGGCATGTCGTCTGGGCCTTCTGCGGTGTGCACAAAATAATCTGCGTCCTCGGGCGCCAACCTCTCGAAAAACTCGTGGAGATCGCTGCGCGCCGAGGGGTCGGCGTTCTCATAAATCACGAGGCTGGCGCTGGTGTGTTGGATGAAAACTGTGACGGTGCCCGTGAGAATCCCGGTGGTTTGAAGGATCCGGGCGATCGCCGGGGTGATCTCGTAGGTGCCTTTGCCCCGGGTGTGCACGGAAAAGGATTGGGTGAACGCTTTGAACTCGGCCATGGCCGGAGTCATCGCGGCG
>JBEIUI010000172.1:0-3797 GCA_040374425.1 Verrucomicrobiia bacterium
CATCTTCCGGCCAGTAGCGGATTAAATTAAGCGATGGTGGAAGGACTGTGACAGATTACGTGGGGGCTTGTAGTGGAGTCAATGAGGACGGTACAGACTCACTTTTCGGCTCCGTAACGGAGGGCGCTGGACGCCTCGGAGCGTAGCGCAGAGGCGTCGTCTGGAGCCCGGAGTGAAGGGGCCGAACAGTATCGGCCCACAGGACCGGCGTTCTGTGAGGCTTATTCACAAACGCCCGGAGGGCGAGGTTGCGGCAGCCCGAGTCACACAACTCGGGCGCTGGCGCTAAGCCAGAGCAACCGGTTTGTGAATAAGCCGGCCACCAGCTCATTCCCTTCTAAATAAAAATCCTTCCCTTCCATTTTCCTCACCCTCACAGGTGAAGAAGCCAGGAGTCGCCAACCCCGATAGCTACGGAGTTGGCGACACTCCAGAGAAGATCATCAATTGCCCCTTGAACCGGTTTTACCGAGTTCATCCCGAAGCTCTGATCCTCTGGAGTACCTGGCTTTATCTCAAACAGTTGACCGAGCCTCTGTCGCTTTAGCGCTTTGAGCTCACCTCTACAAGACCGAGAAAAGCCATGCCTACTCCTCCATTCCAAATCGTCGCTGTCGATGTCTCCAAAGACTCCCTGCAAATTAAAACAGACTCCGACTCCTTCGCTGTGGCCGCCACGCCGGAGGGCCTCGCCAAGCTGCTCAAATTCATACAAAAACTCCAACACCCTCTGGTCGTTTGCGAAGCCACTGGCGGTTACGAACGGCATCTCATAAACCACCTTCACAAAGCGAAAATCGCCTCTCGGGTCCTCAACCCGGCGCGGATCCGCGCCTTCGCAGAAAGCGAGGGTATAAAAGCCAAAACCGATCCCATCGATGCTGAGATGATTCTGCGTTTTGCCATCGAAAAGAACGTCCAACCCGGCCCTGAACCCACAGCTCTTCAGCAGGAACTGACCGCTCTGATGGATCGCCGCTCTCAAATTACGGGAGAGATAGCTCGGGAAAAAAACCGTCTCGAGAAGGCCTGCAAAATCATCGCCAATTCAATCAAGCGTACCCTGAAGTTTGCAGAAGCAGAGCTCAAGAGGCTTGAAAAAAGCATCCGCGAAACAATCGCATCAGACTTCACCCTAACACACTACGCAAAAACAATGCAGTCCGTCAGTGGCGTTGGAGAGATAACAACCTGGACCATCATAACGTACCTTTCGGAAATCACCGAGATAGGCAGAAACCAACTGATCGCGATGGCAGGGGTTGCGCCTTACAACAAGGACAGCGGCAAGAAATCCGGCAAACGTTCCATTCGGGGCGGACGCCCAAAAGTCCGGCGCGTCCTGTTCATGGCTGCGCATACGGCGGCTTCTTCAAATGCGGTCATTAAACCCTATGTCCAAGGACTACTAGGGCGAGGGAAGCCCTATAAGTGCGCCATCGTCGCGGCGATGCGAAAACTTCTCCTCCACCTCCAATCCTTGTTAAAAAAAGCACAAATTTCCCTCGCTTCGTGACACAGTTGCTTCGGGGCGGAAACACTCCGGTTGGCATTGAGAGTTGGTATCAGACAAGAGCAGCGTGCTCGCCACAAGGGAACAGAGGCAACGATCCAGAAGGTTGTCATTGGTGGTGGCACTCCGGGGGCGCCTCCCGCAAACGCTCCCTCGAGCTCCTTCTGCCTCCACGGGCAGCCGACTGGAGTGGCGGGTGGTGCGGTCCGGGCGTCCGTTGGGGAAGGACCAAAAAACATTGTTTTGCCCAGAGAGGCCTGTCACATGGGCGGGGTGCAGTTCACGGGCGACACACCGAAGCGGGCGTTGGACGAGAAACATCCGGGCGGCTTCCGGCATCGCTTCCGTCGCGTGCTGCTGCCGTTTGCCCTGCTGCAGTTTGGATCGCTTCTGGTTTGCTGCTGGGGCACGGCGCCGGCGGAGGTCCCTACTGGCCTTCCGGAGGCAAAACGGCTTCTCGAACTCGCCCGGAGATCCTCTGCGGACTGGGACGATTTCGGCGCGGCGGATACGGCGGAGACTTTGCTTCGCGAACCAGGGCTCCCGGCTTCCATGGCGATGGAGGCCTGGCGCCTCGTGGCCAGAGGCTTCGCCCGCTACGGGACGCCCGCGGGCTGGGCAAAGGTGCAGACCGCGTCGGAGGCGATGCTCGCGATGCCCGGCTTACCAGCCCCTTGGCGAATCGATGCCCTGCGCCATGGGGCGGCAGCCGCGACGGAGTTGCGGGCTCACATCCAAGCCGAGCTGTTCCTGAGAGCTCTCGTTGAGGAACCTGCGATTCCGCTTCTCGAACGCTGCGGGACGCAACTCGCCCTCGCCCGCTCCCTCTGGGCACAACGCGCACCCGCAGATTGCCGCCGGTGGTTGGACCAGATGGAGGTCAATCTGGCGGCGCTGGGGGGAGGTGGGAATTGGGGGCGCGACCAGCAGGTGCAAGATTTGAGGGCCGCGGGCCGGTTGCTGCGGGCAAAGTGTCTGCAGCATGAAGGAAGGAACGGAGAGGCTCACCTTCTGCTTTCGGAACTCCCGAACATGCAGGGACAGACCTCAGCCTCCGGCCCGGCGCGTGAGGCCTTCTGCCTTCTTCAACGTTTCGAGCAGGCGGGCGGCCCCCGTCGCATGCATCGCGTCTTGTTTGTGGGGTCGAGCCACACGATCCGGGGCAACCTGCCGCTGCTGGTCGAGCAAATCGCGGCGTCTGCTCCGCCCGAACGGATGAGGATTGCCGCCGGCGAACAGGCTCGCATGGGCACCGGGATGCGGGGGCATTGGAACGACGGCGCAGCCCATGACGCGGCTCGTGGAGTCATTGCTGCGGGGGGATGGGACACCGTCGTCGTCGAGACATTTTATCGGACAAGCCGGGAGGATTTGCTGGCCTTTGGAAGTGGGTACGCGGATGAAATTCGACGCACTGGGGCTCGTCTGTTGATTTACGAGACACCCGTGGCCAAGGCGATTGAGTACCCGGCCGCCTATGAGGCGCATCACCAAACCAACCTCTGGCTTGGCACGCGCTTGAAGGCGGACGTTGCGCCGTGTGTCAAAGCGTGGATGGGAGTGCTCGGGGAGCGACCCGAGCCCGGTGCTTTCGAACAACTCTACGCCGACTGGATTCATGCGAGTGCTCGAGGCGCATTTTTGTCTGCTTGCTGTCTCTACGCGGCATTGACCGGCCAGTCCCCAGTGGGGTTGTGGGCACCGCCCGGACTCCTCTCTCCAGAGGAGGTCCTTCAATACCAGCGCGCTGCGTGGTTGGCTTTTTCCGAAACCCGCCGGGCGTTGGAACGTTCGAACGAAAACACCCCCCGCTGAGGGTTCGGAGGGGCTGGGAGGCGGGGCACGTTCTGTCCTCGACCCATCCCCGCCCGCCCGTCTTCGGAGCGTACGGGGCACGAAGGGATGTCGCCACCAGCCGCCGAATGGAGGCTCACGAAAGCCGTGTCCACGTAATTCTGCTCCACCCAGAGCGATTCCCGATGGTCGCGGTTGCTTCCCGCCTGCAGGACAGGCCGCCAGAGGAAATGGAGGAAGCTCAACGCTGAGGACGGTGCCTGAGTGGTCGGGGCTGCCCGGGCGAAAACGCGATGCGTCATTCGTCGTGGATCCAGAATCCTGTTGGGTTCACGGGGCTCTCTACGAGTGCCGTGGGACCGCGGGAGGAAGGACCAAGGGTCTGGAGGGTTTCACCCGGCGGTCGAGAGCCTCATCCAACTCCAGAGCATCATCGATTGCCACTCCACCCTTTGTATTTCAAGCAGGTGCGAAGGGCACTCGCCCCTTC
>JBEIUI010000119.1:0-10417 GCA_040374425.1 Verrucomicrobiia bacterium
CCCGGCCCTGCTGACCCCGGCCCTGCTGTCCGGAAGGTTTCTGCCCGTTGGAGTCCGAGCCGTATTTCATGTTTTGCAGCGCCGCGAGGAGCTCTTTGAGGGTTTGTTCGGAAGGCTGCTGGCCTTGTTGGTTGGGAGCCCCTTGGGAACCGGATTTCTGCGCCATCTCACGCAGCATTTGGGCCAAACGCTGCAACCCCTCGTTCTGCCGCTGGCCTTGGCTCCCGGCTTTCTGCATTTCCCGGGCAAGCTGCTGGAGAGCCTCGGAGAGCTGACGTTGTTGGGCGAGCCGCTCAAGGGCTTTTTGGAGAACCTCCCGAGCCTGTTCGGCTGTCGGGCCTCCCTCTTTCTGCTTCTCTTCGAGGGCCTCGGCCGCCTTGGACAGGTTGCCCGCCGCCAATGCGGCGGCTGCCTCCCGGGTCACCTCGCTTTTGGCCAGTTCCCGGGCCAGTTCTTTGAGGTCCTCCGGCGAGACCGGAGGCGCGGCTTTCTGGAGATCCTGCACCCATTGCTCCAGAGAGGAGAGTTGTTTGAGCGCGGCCTTGGCCGCCTTGTCGGGATCCACGGCTTCAGCCCGGAGTTGGTCGGCGCTTTGTTTGAGTTTCTCAGCCAGTTTTTTCAGCGCGTCATCCTTCTCGCGCTCCGCTCGCGCCTCGAACTCGCTGGACCATTTCTCAAGGGTTTGCACCGGCCCGGCCACCTCGGCCTGGGCCGCGCGCAGCCGCGCGCGTTGGCGTTCCCGGCTGGAAAAAGCGTCCCAGTGCAACAGCCCCAAAGCGACCGCCGCCACCGCGATCCATTGAGCACCCCGGGGCCAGCGCAGGGGCGCCAACACCTCAAACTCCCGTTGCCGACTCTGAAGAAATGCACAGCACTCTTCCACCGCCAAAACCTCCATGGTTCCCCCGCTTTGCGCCAAAGCCAGCGCCGTAAGGAAACGGTCCCGGGTCGCGGCCCGTCGATCGGCGAACCGGGCCACGGCCTCCAAACTCAGACGCCGCAAAAGGACGGTCCCGAGCGAAAACACGAGCACCGCGCCCAAGGCAAGCCACCCCGCAAACGAATCCCAAGGCATCCGACCGGCAACCCAGCGGTTGAACGCCCCGAACCCGAGCAACCCGGCCGCGGCGACCAGGGACCAGCGGCCCAGTTCGGCCACAAACATCTGCAGCCTGAGCCGACGCCGTAACGCGCGCAAAATCCCCAAAACGGAATGGATGGGAGAGCTCATGAAAAAAACGCCGACGCGGTACCTTACCCTCCCAACGCGCTCAGGCAATGCTTTCGCCGTGGTGGCGCGCCCCGAAATTTCCCTCCGCGCCGGGGGGAGCAAACAGGAAAAACCTGTAAGGAACCCGCTTTCCCGGCTTGCTCATCGCCGCCGCGCTTGGATGCTAACGGACTTCTTTTTTGCCCGTGAATTCCGATCACCCCGCCCAAATCCCCATCGACCCGGTAGTGCCGGGCGACCCGCTCTCCGAAGCTGCTACCCGGGTCGAATACGTCCCTTCGGATTTTTTCAAGCGGGTGCCCTTGGAAACCCTCTTTTCCAAGCCCGGGCCGTTGGAGGTGGATATTGGCTGCGGCGAAGGCGCTTTTATCGCTGCCATGGCTGAGCGGCATCCGGACCGCAATTTTGTGGGAATCGAGCGGCTCCTAGGCCGGGTCAACACCGTGTGCCGGATCGCCGCCCATCGGCGCCTGGAAAATATCCGGGTCCTGCGCGTGGAAAGCTCCTATGTGGTCGAACATCTGCTCCCCCGCGAATCAGTTGCGGTCGCCCATGTGCTTTTCCCCGATCCTTGGCCCAAGCGTTACCACCATCCGCGGCGTCTGATTCAGACGGCTTTCATGAAGGCACTCCATGGGTTGCTCGCCCCGGGCGGCGAACTCCGGGTTAAAACAGACGACCAACCGTATTTCCTCTGGATGGAGAAGGTATTTGCCACCGCCGAAGGCTTTGAGCGCGTCGATTGGCCCGAGGACCCCGATTATCCCGTCACCAATTTCGAGCGCCGGTTCCTCGCCCAAGGATTGCCCATTTACCGGGCTCGGCTTCGGAAGATCTGAGCATCCAAAAACCCGGCTACCGTCCACTGGGCGCCCTCGATTTGCACCAGAACGGCTCCGGATCGCTCCTGCCGGAAAAGGACGGCGCCCTGCTCGCTTGGCGCGTCCGAACCGGAATCCAATTCCGTCTGTCGCCAACCGGGTGCCGCCGCGATGATGACCTGCGGGTTGACCCGGGCCAGGAACTCCGGGGTGCCCGAGAAATCCCGCTCATGCTGGCCCTTGATCAGAATCGCGGCTCCGAGGTCGGGCTCGTTTTCAAGTAGCCAACTCTCGGTGCCAAACCCGCTGTCCGAGGTCCACAACACTCGGAACCCGTCTGCCGTAAGACGCAACACGAGGGCCTTGTCATCCGCCGTGGCACGGGCGAGTCCGGCAGGCGGGTAAAGCACCTCCCAGAAAACCCCCGGTGCGACGGGTAGCGTGTCCCCCCGCACACAGAGCGCTTTGCCCCGCCCTGCTGCCGCCAGTTGGCGATGAAAACCACGGCGGATCCGCGAACGGTCGCCCAAGCCGGATTCAAAGATCTGGCGAGGCGCGAAATCTCCCACGGCCTCGGCGGCCCCGCCGACATGAGCGGTGTCGCCATGGGTAAGAATCAAGCCATCGAGCCGGTTGACCCCGCGGCTGCGCAGGGCGGGTCGGACGACGGATGCGTAGAGGGCGGCCGAGCCGCAATCCACCAACCAATCGCTTCCAGCGACGCGGACATGGGCGGCCGCGCCGGGTCCAACGTCGAGTACTTGGATTTCGCAGGGTGGCCGCAGCCGGGGGGATTCGACGTAGAAATGGCTTCCGGGAATTCGGGCGCACATCTCCAGTGCGCCGACCAAAACCCGGATGAGCAGGGCGTTGGTTTCGTTGAGAAGTAGGCAGAGCCCCGGCGCGAAAGATCCCGTGCTGACGCTCCCCAATCCGAGTGCCAGGATTCCGAAAGCGAGAGGGACCGCGAGGAGATTGGCGAGCAGCGCCCCGGGCGCGACGATATGGAAGTAACCGGCCATGAGAAGCAGGGAAGCCAACCAGGCGGTCGCCGTGACGCTGAGGCTGGCCGCCACGGGGCGCCAAACCCGGACCCAGGCCCGCTGCGGGACGTTCCAGAGGGTGCGCGGCAGGAGTGGGTCGGGCAGCCCCAAGGGTTCAAGCCGGGTTTGCATCCAAGGCACCCCGGTCATGAGCGCGATCACCAGCACAAACGAAAACTGGAATCCGGGTAGAAAGAGTTGGTTGGTATCCCAGGCAAGGATCAGGCAGGCGGCGGCGGCAAGGTGATTGGGGAGCAGAGTGCGCCGGGCCAGGAGAATCCCACCCAGCACGAGCACCCCCATGAGAGTCGCCCGCAAACAACTCGGGCCGCCTCCGGTGATCAGCGCGTAGGCGCCCAGGACGGGTAACGTCAGCAGGACCCTCACGATGGGGCCTGTGCCGAGGGGTTTAAGAAGGAAACCCACCAGCGCCGCCAACATCGCCACGTTGAGCCCGCTGACGGCGAAGAGGTGCAGGGTGCCCGTGGTCTGGAAAAGCTCCCGGAGTTCTTCGAGGGATTCGCCCCGAACTCCCAGCACCATGCTGTCGATCAGATGCGCCGCCTGCGGTTGCTCTTCCAAGCCGCGCGCGAGCTGGGTTTTCGCCCAGGCACGCGCCTCGACGCCCCAAGCGACCCAGGCGTTGCCCGCTCCGTGGGCGAGGACTTGGCAATCCCGTTCAAACCGGGTTTGTACCCGGGAATAAATGCCGGTGCGCTGGCGGTATCGCGCCGAATCGAACGTGCCCGGGTTCCGCGCAGGCGGCAGGTTTTCAGCGAAACCGCCCAGACACACCCGGTCCCCGAGACGCGGTGGGTGGCCGGTCCATGTGACCAAGACAGGGAGCGCGGCGCGCAGAGGTTCCTGGTCGATGTGGATTTCTTCGACCCGCACCACACAGCGGCTACGGAGGATGCTGGAGGAACCCTTACCGGACCCCGTGGGTTCGGGTTCACTGGCAACGACGCCCTGGACCCAGACGGGCTGGCCGGTCTCGCCCAACCGGCTGCTTAAGAGTCGGGCGGGGGACCAGTGCCGGTGGAAATGATGAAGAGCGAAGAAGGTTGCGGCGGTGAAGAACCAACAGGTCCCGGTCCGCCAACGCAAGAGGAGGAGAAGCGCCGCTGCGCCCTCCACAGTCCAGATTGTGGCGGCGTTCTGTGGCCATAAATCCGCGGCGCCGACACCGAGGCTGGCAAAAACCGCCAGCCCCACAAACGGCTGCCGGGCGCCGGGTTTGGGCTGGTTGTTTTGGCCCGAATCCACCTCCCCCCTGCATCTCCCGCCGTCGGGAACCCGGCCGTGTGGCATACGGTCCCCGATTCGCGGCTGCGCCGTTCACCCCGCCGGCTCATTTTCGGAAGGCCGCGGGCGGGCCGGGGAGTGCACCGTCGCTTGCGGTTAGAGGCTGATACGTTTGCGCTGGGCGTATTCCGGGTAACGGCTTTGAAGCTTGTTGAGGAGCCGCCGGGCGTCGGCGTCCCGGCCGAGTTCTCGGTAAGCCTCCACGGCCTTCTCCAAAGCTGCCGGAGTCACTTGTTCATGATCGATGACCGCGACGCTTTCGTAAACCTTGGCGGCCTGCTCCAAGTTGCCCTGGGCCCGCTGCAGATCCCCCGCCAACATCCGAGCCTGAGCATTATATTCACCGTCGGGTTGCAATTCGAGCACCCCATCCACGCTCCTCTGAGCAGCCTGAAACTCCTTGAGCCCGAGTTGCGCCCGCCCCAGGGCCAGCAACGCCAGGATTCGCGGCCCGGGTTCTTTGGCCAGAGTCAGCAATTGCTTCAGCGCAACGGCCGCGCCTTCGAACTCGCCTAATTCCACCCGGCTCCGGCCCAGGCTCAGGTAATCCTCGGGTTTAACCTCGTCGCGTTGGGCCAAAAGCGCGAGGTACTTGGCGGCGTTCCGGTAATGTTCGCCGCGCGGCTCGGGTTTTTGTTCGGAGACAGCGGCGTCAAAGGAGCTCTGTCCCATCCAGCGCAACACCTCCACCGGCACGGGCCGTTTGGAGCCGAAGGTTTCGAACCCGTCGATCTCCCGGCCCAAGGCGCGTTTGTCTTCCAAATAGAAATACGACAGGAGAATCCGCAGACTGGCGCGTTCGCCAAACTCTTCCTTGTTGAGCTTGCGGGCCCGTTCGAGAGGCGCCACGGCCATCCGATAGTCCTTGTTCTCAAACGCCACCAGCCCGGCCCAATAGTTGGCTTCAGCTGCCGCCGCCGTTTCAGGGTATTCCTTGAGCAACCGTTGGAACGTCGCCGCCATGCCGGGATGATCGCCCATCTGTCCAAGGACCAGCGCCTTCTGTTGCAACGCCTGCTCGCGTTCCTTGGCTTTGGGATACTTGGCTAGGAACTCGTCAAAATCACGAGCCGCCCCGGCGACCTCCTTGAGATACGCCCGCGCCACGCCCCGCTGGAAAAGTGCGCTCCCCACCGACTTGGCCCTAGGATACAGCTCAATCAAGGCGGTATACGCCCTGATCGCCAGCGCGTAGTCTTTGGTTTGAAAAAAACAGACACCCGATTTGAACACGGCATCGGCCCGGTAGTCGGGGCCTAGACTCGCAGATTTCTCGAGTGCCCCGTAGATCAAAGCGGCTCCAGCGTAATCCCGTTTTTTGTAAAGGTTCTCCGCCTTCATCAGGAGCACCAGATCGCGTTGGGTCGCTTCGGGATAAGCCGCCAAGTAGGCGTCGATTTCCTCCAACACCCGAGGATCGCTCTCATTGGAGAGATGAGCCAGACGTTCGGCCGCCGATTCCACCGCCGCTGGGCTACCGGGGAATTCTTTCACGATCTGATCCAGCATCGCAACCGCTTCCCGGGTCTTGCCCATCCGCCGATATGCCTTGCCTGCCAGGGTGAGCATCTCGGGGCGCAACTCTGAGACCGTGTCTTTTGCGACGGACTCGTAGAGTTCAACGAGTTCGGCGAACTTTTTCTCCTCGAAATACGTCTGGAGCAATCCCATCAGGGCGGTGTCCCGCCAGCGCCCGATTCCGGGCATTTGCAGCGCCTTACGGAATTCTTCCGCGGCGCGGCTCACCTGCCCCAGATCGCGCTGCCAGAGGCCCGCAAACACGGTGGCCTGGGCTTTGAGCTCCTCGTTGGAACCCTGTTTGGAGAGAATCTGGATTTGTTTGAGGGCGTCGCCCGTGCGGCCGGCTTCGCGAAGCAGCTGCGCATAGGAAAGCCGGCTGGCTTCCAAGTAGGGATTGGATTCGGGTGTGTTTACGAGGTCCTCGTAAACCCCGCGCGCTTCCATCTTCAGCCCAAGGGCTTCGTTGCAGCGCCCAGAAAAAAACTTTGCCGCATTGGCCAGCAGCGGGTCGCGCAACCGGACCGATGCGCGCCGGTAATGAACAAGGGCCTCTTGGAAGTTGCGTTCCTGGTAGTAGATATCCGCCAGGCGATAGGCCGCCGGACCGAGCAGCTCGGCGTTGCTGAACTGGCCAAGCAACGCCTCATAGCTGTTTTTAGCCGCATTCCACGCCCCTAACGCCCGGTAACATTCCCCAAGCCGGTAAAGCACGTTGGGTTTCTCCGCGGTGTTGGGATAAAGCGTCAGAAACCGCTCATACTCCGGCGCCGCTTGGTCGTAGCTTTTCTGCGCGTAAAACCGGTCCGCGATATTCAGTTGCATCTGCTCGGGCCGCATCGTGCCCAGCGGGGTGATCCGGATTTCCGCCGTCGGATCCGTCACGTCCGGCCGACTGAAAGCACCGCCCGGGGGCGGGGTAGCCGGATTTTCCCGCGCACCGGGAACAACCGGCGGTTGCGCCGGAGTGACTGGAGTGACTGGAGTGACTAATGGACGCAAAACCGGTTCGGCGCGTCGCACTGGGACGCCGTCTTCGGTGAAAAAAGGTTTGAGATTTGTGGCACCCGATTCCTGAGCCGCGAGATGCTGGAGGGCGAGGAACTGCTGGGCCAGACTCAACGCCGTGATGCTAGAGCCAATCCAACGTCCGGTTTTCATTCCACGTTTTTACTCGTCGCAAACGCCACATTCCAAATCCGGGCCTCCCGGCAGATGTCGAGCACGGCCACAATATCCTCGTATTTGGCCTGCTGATCGCCCCGGAGGATGATGGCGTAATCCGGGAACAACTCGGAGAGCTCCAGGAGTTTGGCGCGGAGGTCTTTGGGGGTGATGGTCTTCCGATTCCAGATCACCGACCCATCGGCACGCACATTGAGCACGGTCTGGTTCATTACCGCGGCCGATTCTTTGCCGCTCTCGGCTGCCGGCACTTTCACGTCGAGATCCATCTCTTTCCTCGCGAAATTCCAGGTCACGATAAAGAAACACATCAACACCAGGAGGATGTCCACCATCGGGGCGATCTGAAAACCGATGATGGTAGGGGTCTGGCGAGTGCGAAATTTCATGCAGCGGAAAGCTGGCTTAACTCAATACTCGTCGTCGGATTGGACCCGGGACGTCTCGCGTTTCTTGTGATAGTTGAGCGCCACCAAGGCGAGCACATGCGCGGAAGCGATCTCCAGGTCCGAGATGAGACTCTGAACCCGGTTCCTGAACAGGGAATAAAAACCCATGGCCACGATCCCCACGATCAACCCCGTGCCCGTCGCCACCAACGCCTCCGAGACGCCACTCGCCAGCAGCATGTCCCGGGAACCCCCAGCCTGCGCCGCTTCCCGGCTGCCCAGCATCCCGAAAGAATGAATAATCCCTATCACTGTCCCCAAAAGCCCGATCATCGGCGCCAGCGTTCCAATGTCCGCCAAATACACCGTCCGGGTTTGAAGAGCCGCCGCCTGGCTTTGCCCTTCGGTCTGCGCGATTTCTTTGACGACTTCAAACGCCGCATTCGGATTCTTTGTCACAAAATCCAAGGTCCGCTGGACGACGCGCGCCACCGCCTCATTGTGACGGTTGGAGATAGCCAGCAACCCGAGGTAGTCCCGTTTCTTAAGCAGCACATCCGCGGTGTTCATGTACTGCGCGGTGAGAATGGCGCCGTGACGGAGGGTGAAGAGATACACCAGAACCAGCATCAAAGTGAGCACCGAAAGCCCTCCCAACGGGATCATCGCCCAGCCTCCCGATTCCACCAAGTTCCACAGTTTCACGGGATCCAAGCCCGTGTCGCGCCCGACGGGGTTGCGTCGGCTTGTGGATTTAATGGCCATCATGTCCTCGCCGACGGGCTGGGTGAGCGCACTTTCGCCGGCAGGTTTTCCCTCGGATGAACCCGCAGGGTTTGACACCGTTTCGCGTTTGCCCGGAGAATCACCGTTCTTCCGAGGGTTCCCCGGGTCTTGCGCGGAGAGAGACGCCATGCTGAGCACCACGGCAAGAAAAGAAGCGACGATTTTCATGAAATTCGGGGCAATATACTAACTGCGAGCGATACGGATGCAACCTCGGCTTCCCCGGGGAAATCCGGCGCCTGCCGTCCCGCAAACTTTTGCCGACCGCACCCATGTCGTTCTCCAAAGAAAAAGCCGATTTCCGCGGCAAACTCGGCGTTGTACCGCACAAGCCCGGCGTTTATCTCATGCGAGACCGGTTCAACCGGGTGATCTATGTGGGCAAAGCGCGCGACCTGCGCAAACGAATGAGCCAATACTTCATGCCGTCGCGCAAAATGACGGCCGACCTCAAAACCCGGGCACTGATCGAGAGCATTTGGGATTTCGAATGGCACACCGTGCCCAGCGAACCCGAAGCGCTCCTACTCGAAGGCCGGCTCATCAAGGAGTTCCGGCCCCGGTACAACATCAGTTTTCGCGACGACAAAGGGTTTCTCCTGGTGAAAGTGGATCTGCGCGAGGAATGGCCCCGGTTCAGGCTGACCCGTCAGAAATCCGAAGAGGGTGCCCGCTATTTCGGGCCGTTCGCGCATTCAGGCGCCCTGCGCCAAACGATGGCGTTGATGCGGAAGAAATTCGGGGTGTTGACCTTTGGCAGAGGCAACCCGACTCCGCGCGAGCTCAAGTCGTCCACCTACCAAGTGCCGATGAAACTGAGCGACATCACCGTGGAACAATACCGCGAACGGGTGGACCGCGCCTGCGAACTTTTGGCCGGGCAATCCAAGGAAATGCTCGCCCAGATTGAGGAAGAGATGCGGGCAGCCGCTGCGACGCTCGATTTTGAGAAAGCCGCCGAGTTACGCAACATGCTCGAGGATCTCCGGAAAACCACCAAACCGATGCACCGCTACACCCGCTCCTTCGGTTACAGGGTCGGCGCCGGCATCGATCCCCAGGCCGACATCGCCGAACTCGCTGAGGCCCTCCAGCTCGGAGCGCCTCCGCGCCGGATGGAATGCTTCGACATCTCCAACATCAGCACCACCCACATCGTGGCGAGTATGGTGTGTTTCATCGACGGCAAACCCGCCAACCACCTCTATCGCCGGTTCAGGATCCGGACCGTGGAAGGCCAGAACGATTTTGCGAGTATGGCTGAGGTCGTCCGGCGGCGCTACAGCAGGGTGCTGCGCGACGCTTCCGCCGCTTCCGCTCGGGCCCCGGCGCTTACCAACGAGGAGGACCGCAAAGACACCGCGCGGATTGATTATTCCGCCGAGTACTCTCAGGAACGCCTGCGGGACGCCGTGGCGCGCGTCGCTGAGGAGCCGGAAATCCAAGGTCTGCCCCGCCTGCCGCACCTGGTGATTGTGGACGGTGGCAAAGGCCAGCTGGGAGCCGCCTGTCGGGAGTTACAGCGCCTTGGTCTGCATGAACTGCCCATCGTCGGTTTAGCGAAGGAATTTGAGGAGATTTACCGGCCCGGTGATCCCGATCCCCTGAGGCTCTCTATGGAAAGTGGTGCCTTGAGGTTGATGCAAAGAATCCGCGATGAAGCGCACCGGTTCGCGAATGGCTACCACCAGCTCCTCATGAAACGGCGGATTGCTGAGAGCGTGCTCGATCAGTGCCCCGGGATGACAGAGAAACGCAAAGTCCAGTTGCTTAGCCGGTTTGGGAGTGTGCAACGCTTAAAAAAGGCCACGCCTGGCCAAATATCTGCTCTAGAAGGGATCAGTCAGCGGTTGGCGGAACAGATTGCGCAGTTTTTGGCTCAACGGGGCTGAATGAAAAGCGGCACTCCCGGGGTGTTGTTCACATCTCTTTAAGAGAGATTTAATTTTTAAAAAATAAACCTCTCAGCATTCATCGTGGGAAGAACTCGCTCGGTTGCCGTTCCACAGCGCTTTTGAGCGGGTTCCACGGCAAACACGAATTGGGAATAAAAGGAGGACCTTCGGCGAATCCGATGCAACAACTCAGCGGATCCGGCACTTATTGGCGGGTCCGGGAAGTTATTGGCAGGTTGCTCTC
>JBEIUI010000101.1:0-12835 GCA_040374425.1 Verrucomicrobiia bacterium
CCACCCAATCCATGCCCGGACTATACAGCGGGTCCAGAAACGCCGCCGCGTCCCCCACCAGAGCAAAACCGTCCCCGGCAAAACGCCGGCTCGTGTAGGGAAGATTTTTGCGCCAGTGCACATCGCCCTCCACCCAGGCCGCCTCGGAGAGCATTTCTTTGGCGACCGGATGCCGGAGCAAAAATTCCCGGAGCCGCTCGCCCAAAGGCGCGTCGCCCGAGGGGAACTCGACCAGGCGCTGGTCGAACACCACGCCTACGCTCACATCGCCGCCTTTGAGCGGGATCCACCAGCTCCACCAGCCGTCGCCGACCACGTGGTTGGTGGCTGTGTTGCGCGAGCCATGGCAGGCAGCCGCCCATTCGGGGAATTTGCCGGCCAACTCCGCGCCGTCCCAATCCTTGACCCCGCGCCAGCGGGCCCAAGCCGCCGCCGTCGGATGCTCCTCATTGGGCACCTGCCAGCCTTGGTTTCGGGCTACCAGCGCGGCAACCCCCGAAGCGTCCACCACCCAGCGGCAACTCACTTCCCCCCCCGCCCCAGGATCCCGAAACGTGACCTTTTGAAGTCCGCCCTCGGCCAACTCCACCCGCGTCACCTGGGCCGGACGCCGCAACTCCGCCCCCAACGCCACGGCCCGGCGCAAGACCTCCTCGTCCACCACCGAACGATCCATCTGCCACGAGGGGAGGCGCACATGATAAAACGGGCCCACCTCGCTCGCATCGGCAAGGGTCTCGGTTTGCTCATTCGCGAACCAGAACCGCATCCCCTGTTTGACCAACTGCGAGTCGTTGAGGAACTGGCTGAGCCCGAGCACGCGCCCCAGAAAAAAGGCGCTCACTTCCACGGTCGCCTCCCCCACGCGGCGCCCGAACTTTTCCGAGCGTTCCAGGATCAACACGCGCAACCCCGGGCACTCTTTGAGCAGCAAAGTTGCCGTCGCCGCTCCCGAGAGCGATCCCCCGATGATGACCACATCGTAGTCCATGGGCGCACTCTGCCGTGCTCCGGCGGTTTTCGACCACTAAAAATCTCTGGGGCGACCTCCGCCGGATGCGCCCAACAAAAAGCGACCCTAGAGAAGGCGGACCGGCGTGACCTCTATCGAACGCTGGCCATTGCCCACGTAGACCGATCCATCCTGGACGGTTACCTGGAGCACCATCGTGCGTTGCGCCAGCTCCGCGAGGGCTTTGCTCTGTTCGACGGGCACCTGCCACACCGCCAAGTTCCGCAGCCGGGTGAGTTGATTGGCGATCCCCGACCACCAGACATCCGAGCCGAAGCTGTAAACACTCACCCGCCCCGCCCGGGCACAAACCCGACTCAGCCGACGCTCCTCAGGCTGGCCCACCTCAATCCAATGCAAAATCCTCCCTGTGAGATCTTTCTGCCAGAGCGCAGGCTCGTCCGGCTCCCACATATCCTTGGCAAACTCCTGCGGCTCCAAGCTGCCTTCTGGCGGCAGATTCAATGCAAGCGCCAGCAGCCGGATCATCATTCGCTCATCGGTCTCCGAGGGATGCCGGGCGATGACCACGCTGTGATCGGCGTAAATCTGCCGGTCCATGTCGGCCAATTCCAAGGTGGCTTTGTAGATGGTGGCGTTGGTAGCCATAAAAGATCAGAGAACTAACGCCACTCCGAGAGGTTTGCCCAGCATTTCACCGGGAACTTTACGGTCCTGCCTCCGCTCAAACCACCCGATCCCTGCGTCCGTTGCGGTCTCTTCCAAGGCCCTGACGCCCCTCGCCGCGCGCTCGACTCCGGAAAAGCCGACTCCCGATCTCGGCTTGCATCTCCCTGTGCAAAACACTTCATCACAGAAAGACGCCCTCGATGAATAATCTCCACCTCGCCATCCAATTTTTCCTGCAGCTGGCGGTGATCCTCCTCTTTTGCCGAGTCATCGGCGCGCTCGCTGCCCGGTGCGGTCAACCCCAGGTGGTGGCGGAGATGATCGCCGGGGTGCTCCTGGGCCCCTCGCTGCTGGGCCTGCTCTGGCCGGAGGCCCAGACCGCTCTTTTCCCATGGGATAAAACCCAGGCCACTCGCGACACCCAATCTTATCTCTTCCCCGCCGCCCAACTCGGCCTCGCCCTCTACATGTTTGTTGTCGGCCTGGAGTTCCGGGTGGATCTCATCCGACAAAAACTCCGCAGCTCCATCGCCGTGTCCGCTGCGGGGATGCTCACCCCGTTCCTGCTCGGAGCCGGCCTGGCCTGGCTGTTTTTTCATTACACGGATTTGTTCCCCAAACGCACCTCGCTCATGGAGGCGATGCTGTTTCTGGGCGCCTCGATGTGCATCACCGCGTTCCCGATGCTGGCGCGGATCATCCATTTTAAGAAACTCAACGGCACGGCCATGGGCACCATCGCCATCGGCGCCGGCGCGCTCGATGACGCCACCGCCTGGGGGCTCCTGGCATTGGTGCTGGCCAGCTTCGACAACCAATGGAGCCTGGCCCTCAAAAACATCGGGCTCGGCGCCGGATACGTGTTTCTCGCGCTCTGCGTTCTGCGTCCGATCCTCGCCCGGCTCCACCGGCTCTGGATCCAGAACGAGGAACTCAGCGAGGCGGGTTTGGTCATGGGGCTTGCGCTCATGGCTCTGGGCGCATGGATCACCGACAAAATCGGTCTCCATGCCGTCTTCGGCGCTTTTGTCATGGGCGCCGCCATGCCCCGCGGCGTGATGACCCGGGACCTGATCGCACGGATCCAACCATTGACCGTCGCTCTGCTTTTGCCTCTGTTTTTCACCTACTCCGGGCTGAACACAAAGATCGGTCTGCTGAACACGCCATTTCTCTGGCTCATGTGCGGTGCGGTGCTCGTCGCGGCCATTCTCGGAAAAGGCGTCGCCTGCTGGCTCGCGGCCCGGGCCACCGGCATTCCCAACCGGGAAGCCATGGGAATCGGGATTTTGATGAACGCCCGGGGCCTGATGGAGCTGATCATCATCAACGTGGGGCTTCAGCGGGGCATCATTTCCGAGGGCCTTTTCGCGGTGCTGGTGATCATGGCCGTGGTGACCACTCTCATGGCGTCACCGATTTTCGAGCGGCTCGTCGGAAGTGGCGGCGGTGAGGGGTGAGGGGTGAGGGGTGAGCGCCGGATTGTTCAATCCACGCTTCGAACTTTCCAATGCACGCCGATGAGGGCCAAAGGCCCCGGCTATCCCAGCAACGCGCTGCCGATGAGGGCGTTTCTCGCAGGCGAGCCCTGAAGGAACGCGCTAAGGGCGGGAAACATGATGGCGAGATGCATCGAGGCGCAGCGTTTCCAGAAGCGGAACCCGCTTCGGAAAAAAGAATTCAACATTTCGGCCAAAGAAATCGGCCGTAACGCGGGTTTGGTCCATTTGAATTATAAGAACGATTCTACGTGGCAAAAATTGTTCCGACCCCGCTCCCGCCTCCCAGGAAAGTTCCCGCTACAGCTTTCCCAATCTCTATCGCGCCCTCAGCATCCTAGAGATCCTCAGCGGCGCACCCGGTGGGGTGAGTCTGAGCGCAATCGCCGCTGCCTTCCAAATCCCTACCAACAGCGTGTTCCGCATCAGCCGGACCCTGGAGGAACGCGGCTATCTGGAGCGCAACGAGGCAACCAAACTCTTTTGCCTGACGCAGAAACTCCTACGTTTGAGCTGTGGCCCGGCGACCGGCGAACGCAGCCTCACCGAGTGCGCCTTGGATGCCATGCGCGAGCTCCGGCATGACGCACTGGTGACGGTCCTCCTGGGGACGCTCTCCGACGCGGAAGCGGTGGTCATCGAGCAGATGCACGGCAAACGCTCCTTTCGCTTTGTTTTGGATGTCGGCATGCGGTTTGCGCTGCACACCGCAGCGCCCGGCAAAGCCATCTTGGCCGCGCTGCCCGAGGCTCAAGCGGAGGCCATCCTCGCCAAAATGCCTTTCACGCGGTTCAACGTGCGAACCATCACCGATCGGCCCCTCTTCTGGAGGGAACTCGAACGCACCCGCCGCTTTGCCGCGCGACGCCGCGCAGCAAAGGCGCTCCAGAAATCGTCATAGCCGGGTTTCTTTCGAGGAACGCTGCCACCGCAAAAACACAGGAAATCGACGCAAGAGTTCAATGACAGTTGAGCTCTGCTTCGAGCAGCTTTGGAAACCCTTCGGGGTCGGATTGCCCGCCCCCCAAATCCCCGGCTTGCCATGATCGCCCCCTCCCTTCTTCCTCTCCAAAACCGCGTCGCTCTCGTCACAGGCAGCACCACGGGGCTCGGAAAAGAGCTAGCGCTGGCGCTGGGGCGTGCCGGGGCGAAAGTCGCTATCAACTACCAAAACAACGCCACGCGAGCGCTGAAAGCCTTCGAAGAGATTCTGGCGGCGGGGATTAATGCGGCACTGATCCGGGGCGACGTGACGGACGAAAGCGACGTGCAACGGATGGTGGCGCAGATTGGCGAACAACTCGGTCCGGTGGACATCCTCGTACTCAACGCCACGGCCAATCAGCCGCAAAAACGCATCGAGGACTACGACTGGGCGTTCTACCAGCAGATGCTCGATTTTTTTGTCAAAAGCCCGTTCCTCCTTTCCAAGGCCTGTGTTACCCACATGAAAGCCCAACGCTGGGGACGAATCATCAACATAGGCTCGGAGGTTTTCACCAAGGGCGTGGCGCCCTTCACGGCTTACGTGGCGGCCAAAGGCGGCCAGAACGGTTTCCACCGCAGTCTCGCCACGGAGCTGGCCCCTGACGGGATCACCGTCAACATGATCTCCCCGGGCTGGATTCCGGTGGAGCGCCATGAAAACGAATCCCAGCAGAGCAAAGACGATTACCAGCGCCTCATTCCCATGGGCCGCTTCGGAGTGCCGGCGGATCTCGGGGGCGCCGCGGTCTTTCTCGCCAGTGAAGCCGCCTCTTTTGTCACGGGCCAAAATCTCCACATCAATGGTGGCATCACGACCCAATAACGGCCTACCCTTCGAAAATCTCACCTCTGGACAACAGCCCACGCGGCTGGCGTCATTCCCCTGAATTCCTCTCCCTATGAAAAATTGGATTCCCCGCCACTCCCTCGCCTGTTGGGCCGCCCTCGCCGCGTTGTCCCTGGGCGGTTGCAAAAAGAACGCAACCGATTCGACTCAAACCGCCCCCGGGGCAGGAAAACCCCGGAACATCGCTTTTGTCACCAACGGCGTGGCCTCGTTCTGGAACATCGCCGCCGCCGGCGCCAAAGCAGCCGGAGAGGAACTCGGAGTCAAAACCCAGACGTTGATGCCCTCCGAAGGCATCAGCGACCAGAAACGGATCGTCGAAGACCTGCTCACCCGGGGCGTGCACGGCATTGCGATCAGCCCGATTGATTCCACCAACCAAACCGAGCTGCTCAACACAGCGGCACGCCGGGCCAAACTCATCACCCAAGATTCAGACGCCCCAGACAGCGACCGTCTGCTCTACGTGGGGATGGACAATTACAAGGCGGGACGCATGTGCGGAGAAATGGTCCGGGAAACCCTGCCCGACGGGGGGAGCGTCATGCTTTTTGTCGGACGCCTTGAACAGGAAAACGCCCGGCTGCGCCGACAAGGCTTGATTGACGTCCTGCTCGGCCGCTCCGAGGACCGCGCCCGGTTTGATCCGCCGTCCACCGTGCTCGAGGGCAACGGCTACAAAGTCCTCGGCACATTGACCGATCAATTCGACCGGGCTCAAGGCAAGGCCAATGTGGAGGATGCCTTGGCGAAACATCCCGATCTGGGCTGTCTGGTGGGACTCTTCGCCTACAACCCGCCCCTCATTCTGGAGGCGTTGGAACAGGCTCAAAAACTCGGCAAAATCCAGGTGGTCGCCTTTGACGAGGACGACGCCACACTCGACGCCGTGGAGAAGGGCACGGCTCACGGCACGGTGGTCCAAAACCCCTACCTCTACGGGTACAAATCGGTGGAAATCTTGAACGCCCTGATCGACGGAAGAAAGGTACCCGGCGCCGACGGCCAATTCGTGGACGTGCCCGCCCGTAAGATCCGCAAAGCCGACGTGGCGGAGTTTCGCGCCGACCTCAAATCCAAGCTCCAAGCGGTCAAATAGAGGCGCATGACTCCTCCGCTGCTGGAAGCCCGGCAACTCGTCAAATCATTCCCCGGGGTGCGCGCCCTCAAAGGGGTCAACCTCACACTCGCCCGAGGAGAGGTGCTCGCGGTCATCGGCGAAAATGGCGCGGGCAAGAGCACGTTGATGAAGATTCTGGCTGGGGTACAAACGCCCGACAGCGGCCAGCTCTTCATCGACGGCAAACCCTGCGTCATCGGCTCCGTCGAGGACGCCATGGAGCACGGCATCGCGCTGATCCATCAGGAGCTCAACCTCGCCCGGACGCTCGACGTGGGGGCCAACATTTTCCTGGGCCGCGAACCCAGCCGTTGGGGGTGGATGGATCAAGCGCGCATCGCCCGGGAATCCGCCCTCATTCTTGCCCGGGTCGGCTTAAACGTGCCGCCCTCCACGCCCCTGAGCGCGCTCACCATCGGACAGCAACAACTCATCGAAATCGCCAAGGCGCTCTCCATCCGCGCCCGGGTCCTCATCATGGATGAACCCACCTCGAGCCTTTCCGTGCATGAAACCGAGGCGCTCGTCCGACTCATTAAAGAGCTGCGCTCCAGCGGGGTGAGCATCGTTTACATCTCCCACCGACTCGGCGAGGTGGAAGCCGTGGCGGATCGCGTGGAAGTGCTGCGCGATGGCGAAAACGCCGGCACCATTCCCCGCCCACAGATTCAGCGGGACACCATGGTCAAACTCATGGTGGGACGCGACCTCTCCCAGTTTTACCCGCACCAGCCGCATCCGCCCGGTGCCGTGGCGATGGAAACCCGGGAGATCCGCACCGCCCTTTACCCCAAGCAATCGGTGAGCTTCAACGTGCGGGCGGGCGAGATTGTGGGTTTGGCCGGGTTGGTGGGCGCGGGCCGCACAGAACTGCTGGAGGCAATTTTCGGAGTGGTCCCGGCGCTCTCTGGCTCCGTTGAACTCGGTTCCTTGACCCTGAGACCCCAGTCGCCCGTGGAATCCATCTCCGCGGGCCTGGCCCTGGTTCCGGAGGACAGAAAACATCACGGTCTGGCCTTGGAAATGGGGGTGCGCGAGAACCTCAGCCTGGCCAACCTCCACCGGGATCAGCGATTCGGATTCCGCGACGGGCACCGCGAGAACGCGCTCTGCGAGACGATGATCGCGGCTCTGCGGATCAAAACCCCCGGGCCATCCCAGCCCGTCCAGTTTCTTTCCGGAGGCAACCAGCAGAAGGTGGTCATCGGGAAATGGCTGGCCACAGATCCCCGCGTGCTTTTGCTGGATGAACCCACCCGGGGCATCGACATCGGCGCGAAACAGGAGATTTACCGGCTCATGGAAGAACTCGCCGCCCGGGGCGTGGCGATTGTTTTCGCATCGAGCGAAATGGAAGAAATCCTGGGCATGTCGGACCGGGTCCTGGTGATGCATGAAGGCCGGATCACCGGCGAATTACCCCGGCAACTCCTCAGTGAAGAAAGCATCATGGGGCTGGCCACCGGAGGCGGCCCCGCACCCCTCTCATCCCAATGAAAAAGCTCCTTGGCATTCTCGGACTGCTGGTAGCGGTCTGCGTCATCACCGCGCTGGCAAGCGACAGTTTCCTCAGTGCGTACAACCTCGAAAACCTGGTCCGCCGCTCCGCACTCTTCGGGATTCTGAGCATCGGCGTGGCATTTGTGATCATCACCGGAGGCATCGACCTTTCCATCGGCTCGGTGGTGTGCCTGGTCGGCTGCGGCCTTCCCTGGCTGCTTACGGTCCAACACTGGCCCCTCCCACTGGCGCTCTTGGCCGCAACCGCCACCTCCCTCGTCATCGGCTTGGGGCACGGCCTGCTGATCACCAAACTGCGGATCCAACCCTTTATCGTCACGCTTTGCGGCCTGCTCCTCTACCGGGGTATCGCCCGCGGCTTTACCCAGGATCAAACCGTCGGGTTCGGCTCGGGATTCAAAGCCCTGCGCGGACTGGCCACGGGAAAAGTCGCTTTCCTCCCGGGATTCGACCTGCCCGTTCCCGTGCTGGTTTTAGCGGGGACGGCGATCCTCGCGGCGCTGTTCCTCAACCGCACCATTTACGGACGCTACCTCCTGGCGTTGGGCAGCAACCCCCAGGCCGCCGCATACAGCGGGATCAAAACCCAGAAGATGACCGTGCTCGCCTACGTGATCAGCTCGGGTCTGGCGGGACTCGGCGGAATGCTTTTTGTGCTCGATATCAACTCCGCGCAGCCGGTTGATTTCGGCAACTTCTATGAGCTCTACGCCATCGCCGCCGCCGTGCTCGGCGGGTGCAGCTTGCGCGGCGGCGAGGGCTCCATCCTCGGCGTGCTCATCGGTGCCACCCTCATGCAGGTGCTCCGCAACACGATCACCTTGGTCACCACCCACAACAACGTGGAGTTCGCCATCATCGGCGCGGTGATCCTCTTGGGGGTTGTCGCCGACGAACTCACCCGCCGCTTTGCCGCGCGACGCCGCGCAGCAAAGGCGCTCCAGAAATCGTCGTAGCCGGGCTTCTTGCGCGGAACGCTGCCACCGCAAAAACACAGGAAATCGACGCAAGAGTTCAATAACAGTTGAGCTCTGCTTCGAGCAGCTTTGGCAGCCCTTCGGGGTCGGATTGTCCGCCTACAGATCCCCGGCCCGACATGATTGCCCCTTCCCTTCTTTTTCACCGGGCAAAATCTCCAGATCCACGGCGGCACCACCGTGCACTGAGCACACGTCGTCGCGGGGGGAACCCCTGCGCCTCAAACTGCGTGGAGGTTTTGGCGGCGCAGCTTTCCGCTGGCGGTCAGCGGGAGGCTCTCCACGAAGGCGAACTCCACGGGCACCTTGTAACGGGCCAAGCGTTCCCGGCATCGGAGAGCAATCTCAGCGACGCTCGGCGGACACCGCGGGTCGACGGGCACCAGGTGCGCCACCGGCACGGCACCCACTTTGGGATGCGGCCGCCCAAACACCCTAGCTTGCGCGATGCCGGGCAACTCCCCGAGCACAGCTTCGACCTCCTCGGGAAAACATTTGAGCCCCGCCACGTTGATGACCGAGTGCGCCCGTCCGTCAATGAACACGTCTCCCTCCGCATCGACCCGGCCCAAGTCCCCAGACGCAAACCAGCCCTCCGGACAAACCTCCGCCGCCGTGCGCCAGGGGCTCAGGTAAGCATCCAACATCCCAGGTCCGCGTAGATGGAGTTCGCCCTCCCGCAACTGCACGGCGTATCCCGGCAAAGCCCGTCCGACCGAGCCCGGCTTCTCGCGTGCCGCCCGCAGATTGAGAAGGGGCAGCCCGACCTCGATCACCCCCAGCCCTTGGGAAAGAGGCACACCGAATCGGCTTTCGAATCTTTGAGCGGTAGCCGCCGGGAGAGCGGCGGCGGTTGAAACCGCCAGACGCAACCCCGGCCATGATCGACCGGAGGCTTCGGCAGCAAGCAGAGCATGATGAAACGGGGAGCCGTAGAGCACCGTGCCGCCGTGAGTCCGCGCGGTCTCCAACACATCCTCAGCCAGATGGGAGCGGACCAGCACCGTGCATGCGCCTTTTGCCAGATAAAGCATCAGCGACACGGCAAAATGATGCGCCATCGGCAAAACCCATACCACCCGGTCTGCCGGCGTGATGGCCAGCCCCCCATTGGCCGCCTCGATGCGTTCACGGAGCCGTTCGTGCGAGAGCACGATGCCTTTGCTCCGCCCGGTGGTGCCGGAGCTGAACCGGATAAACGCCGGGTTCAGTCGTTCCAGGGCGTCCTCTGGAAAACCCAGGCCCCCGCTCAAAGGCACTTCTTGCACGTTCCCCGCGGCATCCACCACCGCCCCAATCCCCGTTTCGCGGATGAGCCGGGCGCGTTCCGGGGCCGCAAGCTCGCTGGCAATCGGCACCAGACATTTGCCGGCGCGCACGATCCCCAGGGCATAGATCACGTGCTCGATTCCATTGGGACAATCCAGCCCCACCCGAGCCGCTCGGGTTTGGGCCACCCGGACCGCCATTTTTTCCGCGCGCCCGATCAGGTCGCCGTAGCTCAGAGCCGCGCCGTCCGCGATCAGAGCCGGCGCAGACCGGCGGGCACCGCGAAAAATCTCCTCCACCAGGTTCATAGGCGAACGTCGGCCGTGCCCGACAAAACCGCGCCTTTTCCAAATCCCGCGTCCTCACGGATTCGCCCGCCGAACCGCCCGGCAAGCAGCGCCCGCTGCTCGCAAACCTGGGCCGCATCGACGCGCCCCTCCCGCGCCATCAACGCGGCGGCAATCCCCGCCGCCTCACCGGTCGCCAGGCAGGTGCCAATCACACGAATGGACGCCTGAGCCTCGTGACTGCACGCAATGCAACGCCCCGCCGCGAAGAGATGGGTGTGATCGCGCGCCTGCAGGGAACGCAACGGCACCTGACAGGGGCGCCCCTCCCTGGGATACCGCAACCGCGGGCCCCGGTTGGTTTCCCGCAGTTCCATCGGCCAGGCCGCCACCGCTACCGCATCGGCAAACTCCGCGCCGGCCTCCAGATCCGCCGTTTCGAGCCGGTAACGGCCAACCATCCGCCGACTCTCCCGAATGCCCACGCGCGCTGGGAAAGCGCTGATCGAGGTGTTCTCGAAGCCGGGAATTTCGCGTCGGAGGAACGGAACGAGCGCCGAGGCGAGTTGACGGCCGTGTGTTTCAAGGCCGGTCAAACACTGCGCATCGAGTGGGTCGTAACCCGGCGCATCCAAGTCGATCGTGACAAAAGCGCCGCCACCCCGACCGCTCGCACGAAAAACCGCGCCCAAAGCTTGCTCGGGCAGTTTCCCCGCCTGCACTGCGGAAGCGATCCGACGCACGATCCGCAACCGGCCTTCCTCTTGGAGCACGCCCGGAAACACGTCCTGCAGGGCAAAAATAAAGGCCGGGCGCTGAAGCCGTTCTGGGGCAGCCTGTTCCCACGCCGCCCCGCCCAAGCTCACCGCCAACGCGTCGCCGCTGGCATCCACCACCGCCCGCGCAGCGACCGTTTCCCGGACGCCCCGGCTAAAAATCTCAACCGCGCGAAACCCGGAATCGACTCCGATGACTTCACTGTGAAAGCGCACCGAGAGGAGAGGTGTCTCCTTCACAAAGCCGTCCGCCACCCGCGCGATTTCGGTGGGATGCTGCAGCAGGACGTCCACCCGACCCATCCGCACGGCGGCACTCTGCGGAGTCCCGCCCCCCATGGATTCCACCAGACGCCGGGAGAACTCCGCCGAAAACCCCTCGTTAGCAAGCACGGCGACGGGAGACCCCGTAAACTCCGGCAGCAGGTAAAGCCCGCAAATCGAATGCACCAAAGCGGCGGACGCAGCGCCCCCCAGGGAGGCGCCCCGTTCCACCAGAAGCGTACGCGCACCGGTCCGGGCAGCATTGACCGCTGCCGCCAAACCGGCGCATCCACCGCCAACCACCACAACATCGAACTCGTTCATCAGAAGGACCCCTCGCTGCATTTTTGGGGGCAGCTTTCCGACCAATCCAGCGGAAAAAACGGGGGAAGCCCCCCGGTGTCCACCCGCGCCTTGGGTTATCAGCGCCATGGATCATGGGAATTCGGGCGGTGGTCCGAAACATGCATGTGAACAGGTGCAACCCCACTCGCTTCTGCCGTATCGAAACCCGCCCCCCCCTGCTCATGCAGCGCGATCTTAGCATTCAAGCTCTCCAAGCGGCCGAACGCTGGGATGTCCTCATCGTGGGGGGCGGCGCGACCGGCCT
This sequence comes from Verrucomicrobiia bacterium, assembly GCA_040374425.1. Taxonomy (GTDB): domain Bacteria; phylum Verrucomicrobiota; class Verrucomicrobiia; order Chthoniobacterales; family Chthoniobacteraceae; genus CAIURC01. The sequence goes on from JBEIUI010000101.1 coordinate 11,800, forward strand.
GGGGGCGGCCGTGGACAGCGCTGCGCGCGGCTATCGCACAGCGCTCGTGGAGCAATGCGACTTCGCCCATGCCACCTCCAGCCGCAGCACCAAACTCATCCACGGCGGAGTCCGTTATCTGCGGCAGGGCAACTTCGCTCTGGTCCGTGAAGCCCTCCGTGAACGGGCCCGTTTGCTTCGCAACGCCCCGGGCCTGGTCCACACGCTGCCCTTTGTGATCCCAGCCTATGCCCGATGGGAGCCTCTCTATTATGGACTCGGCTTGAAGGTGTATGACGCACTCGCCGGGCGGCACGGCATCGGCGGTTCCCACCTGCTTTCACGAAAAAAAACCCAGGAAACTTTACCGGGCGCCGCTCCCGAGGGCCTCTGCGGCGGAGTGTTGTATCACGACGCACAGTTCGACGATGCGCGGCTGGCCATCGCTTTGATGCGCAAACTCATCGCGCTGGGCGGGGTTCCCCTCAACTACGCCCGGGTGGTCCGCCTCGAAAAGGTCAATAACACCGTCACCGGAGTCCGGCTCCGGGACGAGGAATCCGGGCACGAATGGGGGGTCGCAAGCCGGGTCATTGTGAACGCAACGGGCGTCCTCGCCGATGACCTCCGGGTGGAGGACGATCGGCAGCGGCCCAGGCTCCTGGCTCCGAGCCAGGGGGCGCACGTGGTGCTGAACCGCGATTTTCTGCCGGGCTCCCACGCATTGATGATCCCGCGCACAGAAGACGGGCGGGTGCTCTTTGCGATCCCGTGGCAAGGCCGCACCCTGCTGGGAACGACAGACACGCCCATGCCCCACCCGCCGCGGAACCCCAAGCCGTTGCCGGAGGAGATCGCCTTTTTGCTCGATCACGCGCGCCGCTACCTGCGCCGCGCACCGGAACCCGGCGACGTGCTCAGCGCGTTTGCCGGGCTGCGGCCGCTGATCCAGCGGGGGCCGGGGGATTCCACCGCGTCGTTATCCAGGGATCATTTCCTTGAAATCTCGCGCAGCGGTCTTGTGACCATCACGGGAGGCAAATGGACCACGTATCGC
>JBEIUI010000152.1:0-5635 GCA_040374425.1 Verrucomicrobiia bacterium
AACGCTCTGGTCAGCACCCTTCGTGAACCGCGGCGCATCGTTCACCGCACCCACGCTCAACGTCACAGTCCCAGCATCGCTCACAGCTCCCCCATTGTCGGTGACGGTAAACGTAAAGGAATCCCTCCCGTTAAAATCTGCCCCAGGCGTGTACACGAGGTTTGGAGCCTTCCCTCCAAGAGTTCCTTTCGACGGGCCAGTCACCACCGCATACGAGACCACACTTCCATCCGCATCCGTGCCGGCCAACACCACCGCCTGAGAACCATCCTCCAGAAGACTCACAGTTTGACCCTTCGCCTCGGGTTTTGCGTTCTGCGGCAGGCGGGCAGTCCGGAACGCCTTGATTCCTCCGCCCCCACTTCCCGCTACAACGAGCGTCCCGTTGTCTCCCAATCGCGGGCCTGCGATGTTGACTCCCGGAACGCCAACGGTCCACCTCGGGGTCAAGTCGGCATTAAAGGAATAAAGTCTGTCCTCATTACTCGCAAAAAGGATCCCATTGGAATCAATCGCCAATTGAAGGGAGGTGGTGCCGAGTCTGTCGCTACTGAGTACCTGGGATGAGCGCAGGACTCTGCCATCCACAGGGTCGATTTGAATGATGCGGTTGTCCCTCGAATGACTGTATATCGTCCGGTCCGGCCCGATCGCGAATGAGCAGTAGGCGCGGCGCAGAGGCAGCGGCACTGCCCACCTGACCTTGAAACCCGAGCCGATGTCTTGGACTGCCCAAAGGGTATCCACCTTATCGTTGCCCTCGCTTCGAGGGAAATAAATGGTTCCGTCAGGCCCGCAGAAGGCATTGGCTTGTTGAGAATCAATTCTAGAGGCTGGCAGGAAGAGAAAACGCTGATCCAAAAGGGCCCCTGTGGCCAGATCACACGCCCGTAGGCAGGAGCCGGGTATTCCGGGCACAAATCCAATTCCGTACAGGCGTTCGCCAAAAACAACACTGCCTTTAAACACTCCCCGTTCTTGCCACCATACGGTGGCTCCGTTCTGTGCACTAACGCGCACAGTTCCTCTTGCAGCACTCCACATTATCGGGTCCCCGTTCGGGGCAAAAATCGCACTCGCGCCATAGCCTGTAGACACGACCGCCTCCGCGGACTTCCACAATATTTGTCCATTCGCGGCGCTCAAAGCGTACAGATAGGACAACCCTCCATCCGTACCCCGGGTGGCGTAGACTACGCCGTTGCATATCCCAACTGGATTGTCGAAGCCATCGGTGGACGGAAAGTCTACAGGCAGCTTTTTCTCCCATAAAAGCGCCCCGCTCTGCAGCGAGTGCGCGACAATCTTCGATGACTGCTGTCTTCGGGCTCGGGACTCGGGGGTGTCGAAAAGAGAATGGGCCACCATGCGTGTCGTAACCACCACGTCGCCTCCAACGGCAAGGTTGAATCCCGCCATCGATTCCGCCCCTGCACTCCACGCCAACTGCGGTGAAGAAGGACCTTGCTCGCTGCTCAGGCCGTTCCTCATGGAATTGCCCCCGAGGCAGACACCCCATTTGGCGGTTCCTTTCAACGGAACCTTCTCTTCGATGGGGGGGACGATGGGGTTAGCCGTGGGACGCGAGGCCGGGTCCAGGGGATTACTTTCCCCAAGATACTCCTGCAGGTTGCTCGCGCCGTCTCCATCCGCGTCCAGTGCCGCGTCGTTCAATGCAGGATTCAACCGATAGGCGGACTCCCAGGCATCAGGCAGTCCGTCCCCATCCGCGTCAGCCGCCGCAAGGACAGTAATCCGCACTTGGGCCGGGGCACTCGTTTCGATCCCGTCGGTAGCGGTGAACCTCAGGGTGTCTTGCCCCCGAAACCCTGGCTTTGAAGTGTAGGCGAATACACCGTCCACAGCGTTCGGATTCCCGGCTCGCCCGTGCGCAGGGGGAGCGCTGATCGCAAACCGCAGCTCCTGACCGTCTGCATCGGTGGCAGAAAGTCTCAAATTGGAAGGCGTCCCCTCCACAACCGTAAATTCAGCATCCAAGGCCACAGGCTTCGAGTTCAACAGAAGACTCAGCAGGATCGTCCCGCTGGTCGTCCGACCTGCGGAGGAAAAGTACACTCCATCCACCGCGATCCAGTAGGTGCTGCCCGCAACCGCATCAAACGTCAGCAAACTGGTGTAGGTGCCTGTCACCAGGTCGATGTCGTCATTGGATGCCACCAGTGCTAGGCTGTTGAGCGCGCTGCCTGTGTAAACCGCAAGCACCGTATCAAAACTGCTCGCGCGGGTGTCCACTTGCACCCTACCGCTCCGGGGGGCCGTCCACCGCCACCACACGGACTTGCCCCCTCCTCCAAACTCGTGCTTGGGTTCGCCAGCCTCAACGGTCGCGTAGGTATTCTTTGTTGCCGGAGAGGTGTAAGCGGTTCCCGTGATCGTCCGGGCATCGGCAAAATTGTCGTTCGTGAGCGGATCGACGTATGGAAAGGTCCTGGACTGCTGGTAAGGCGTCTTTCCGCTCTTGGTCACGGAAAACACCAAGTCGATAGAGTTCGGGGCGCCGTTGCCATCGCTGGCCGGCAGGACGATGGTCGCGCGGTAAACGCCATCCCCGGCGACACGATCGGGCTCTTGGCCGTCATCCCGGAAGGATGCGTTGATTCCGCGCGCCGTGTTAGCGGCCGTCACACTGGCCGCCGTGACCTTGTCCACATCGCTCACAGACACCTCAAAGACCGTCGCCTCTCCCCCAACTATCGGCTTATTGATGGCCACGGCATTCACCTCAAGGATGCCATCCGGCACGAGCGTTAATGCGTTATAAGCATTCGCACGCCCTCCCGTGATCACCGTCCCGGCGAGGGCCGCCGTCGGGACCGCCCCCTGCAGCACTCTGTTTCTCAAGCTCGTGAGATCCGTTCCGGGATATCGCGCAACCACCAGTGCCGCCACCCCGGCCACATGGGGCGTAGCCATGCTCGTTCCACGGAAGCTCGCATAGGAGGTGTCCGAAGTCGCCGTGCTGGAATAGATCCCAACCCCGGGCGCGGCCACATGCACCGTCGCCGCCCCGTAGTTGGAAAATGAGGCCAGTCTCCCGTTGCTCTCTATGGCCGCCACGGACACAATGTTGGCGAGCCCATAGGAGGCCGGATAACTCGGCGACTGGTCGCTGTTGGCCGCGTTGTTTCCGGCGGCCGCGACAAAAAGCGCCCCTTTGCCGCCCGCTTCCTGGATCGCATTCTTTAATGAGTCGCTCGCCCCCCCGCCTCCCCAGCTGTTGCTGAGGATACGCACGTTTTGCGAGGTGGCATACTCGATGCATTCAACGGCATCCACTGTTGAACCGGAGCCGTTGGCACCCAAAAACTTTAACGCCATCAGCTTCACACGCCATGCCACCCCGACATGCCCGCCGCCCCCGTTGGCCTCCGCTCCAATCGTGCCGGCACAATGCGTCCCGTGGTTGTTGTCGTCCATCGGATTCCCGCTCCCGGTAATGACGTTGATTCCATAAACATCGTCCACATACCCGTTCCGATCGTCATCGATACCGTTCCCGGGGATTTCGCCCGGATTCGTCCACATCTGGTTCTTGAGATCCTGATGCGTGTAACGGATGCCCGTATCGATCACCGCGACCGTCACGTTGGGGGAACCCGTGGTGATATCCCATGCTCGCACCGCGTCGACATCCTCACCCGCAACGCCCCCCGTCTGCCCCGTGTTTCTGAGCCCCCATAGCACATTAAACTGCTCGTCACCCGGCAACGCCTGGGTGTTCACCACGTAGTCAGGCTCCACGTATTCAAACTGTCCCGAATCCTTGAGGGCCTTCATCCGTTCCAAAAGCGCCAGCCCCTTGCGTTGCGCCACCTCATTGCGTTGCCCCACCTCCGGAGTGAGTGCCTCGCCCCTTCCGCTCCCCTCTTCCACCCCGGTCTCGAGCACCACGACTCTCCCTCGATTCAGCGGCGTCCGAAACGGCTCAAAACGGTTCTCAGACAAGACTGCAGCGGCCTTGGCAAGCGTCGCTGCCGAGGAAAACTTTGCGAGCAATCGGTGTGGATGGGCCTTGGCCTCATCGATCAACACATAGTTTTCACTCAGCTCCACTGCCCGGCGTGGCCTCACCCGGCTCGCCTGCAGACCTCCAGGAGTTTCAATCAAACCGTAAACCGGGTCACCCGTGGCCTGCCCAGATGGAGGTGCGGTGACATTCGCCGGTGCAACGGCCGCAACGGCCGCTGCAGTCTTTACGGAATCCACCACCGCTTTCCGGGACCCGGCGGAGGTCTCGTCGCGGTCCGAATTCACTGCGGCGCTGCCATTGGCAGCAAAAGCCTCGTCCCCCTTCATCGAAGGCGGGGTCTGGCCACTTACCGACACGGGCCGCTGGCGCAACAAAAACACCAACGCAGCAGCGGCGAAAACGAGGGCGGCTATCCAGTAAAATTTTCGGATCATATTACAGTACACGTGTGTATCACTTTTCTTTCCGGGCAATTCCATCAACCGGGGGCTGCCTTGGAGGCTCTAACAGAAGATCTGAAATGGGTGTAAATCGGCCATGCGCGCCTGACGTTGGATTGCGGGGCCGGAGGCGCCGAGTCTCAGAGCGATGCCCAGGACCCCGCAAAATCCACGGGCACTGACGCGCTCCCCGAGTTGCGCCACGACCGGAGCCGGCAGTTGCTGGCGCAGCACCATCGGCACGGCATTCTCAAGCGCGCGCCCGGGATTCTCAGAAATCAGGCGCTTGAACTCTTTGCGCCGGGCTTGAGCCAGTTGGACACCGCGCTCAACCAAGCCTGGCCGGTTCTCCGGGGATGCCTCCAAGTATTGCCGACTCCATTGGTTAAACTGCCCAAAGGTCGTCGGCAGGCCTCCCTTTTTCGCTACCGGGAACGGCACAACTCGCTTTGGGCCGTCCACTTTTGAGCCCCCGCCATTCCATGGCACCTCCCCGCGTGCAATCTTTGGCTTCGCCGCCGCACCGGTCCCCGGGGGGGCTGGTTGCGCCGCGGGCACGGATGCAAGCCGCTGAGGGGGGGGGCGCTGCAGAAAGACGACGGTCAACAGCCCCGCTGCCACCAACAAAACGGGGATTCGGCCAAAACGCTGGGAAAGGGGGCTCATGGGAGGACCTCCGCCATCTGGAAAGTCGACACGCTCGTGTGGGGACACAGGTCAGGCCCCCGGGCGATCGTGACCTCAATGAGGTTCAATGCGCGGTTCTCAAAACAGAGTCCTGAACGGCTCAGCAGAGGAAAGCGACGGGGATGAGAGGCGGGGGATTTCACGCGGGTGTTGCGTTTGTAAATACAACGGCGGTTTTCTTGCAAGTCGAAAGAGTCGTTAGTTTGTAAATACAACTTCGGTTTTGTAGCAAGGCGATCAATGGTTGCCCGGCGGCGAGAGAACGGGGCGGGGAGCGCCAGCGGTTCAGGCCGCTTGCCCCAAAGCGCTTAGAGGCTCGAAAAGAAGGGCTGAAATGGGTGTAAGCTACCCCATGAAGCCGATGGTTACTGATGAGCTGTAGGAAGAAATCAAACCTCGTTTGCAACCCATCCGCCCCGTCCCAGAGCAGGGCGGTCGCCGAGTTCGGATCGGGCAGCATTGGAGGGCATCCTCTCTGTGTTGCGCAGCGGCATTCCTTGGGAGCTGCTTCCTGCGG
>JBEIUI010000193.1:0-2092 GCA_040374425.1 Verrucomicrobiia bacterium
TACCGCCACGATCTTCTGCTCCTCGGTTTAGGCGAAGACGGCCACACCGCCTCCCTTTTTCCGGGCTCCCCCGCTTTGGAGGAAACCCAGCGCCTCGTTGTTGCAACCACAGGCCCCAAGCCCCCACCCCAGCGGATAACCTTCACCTTTCCCCTGCTAAACGCCTCCCGCAAAGTGGCTTTTCTCTTGAACGATCCCAAGAAGGAATCCGTGCTTCAGGGCGCGCTACAGGGCGAATTTCCCGCGGGAAAAGTCCGCCCCACCGATGGGGAGGTCGTTTGGATCGTGGGTTCCTGACCCGGAGTCGTCAAAAGCGCGGGCGTCACCCGTTATTCTTTCGCCTCGGCAAAGAGCCGCCGGATGACTTCCTCAACGGAAACATCCTCCACGGAAAGATCCACCACGGGCCAGGAGGCGAGTGCATCCCGGCACACATCGGCCACCTTCACACGGGGCACCCGCAGCCGCACACCCAGCGGGCTGCGCTCCAGGACTTCACCAAGCTCCTCAAAGCGTCCCTCCGTCTCCCTCAAAAATGTCAGGCGCAGCAGCTTGTGACCCGAAAACCGGTCAACGATGCTGGCAAGGGGCCCGTCAAAAAACAGTTTCCCATGGTCGATGATGATGACCCGCTGGCACAACTCCTCAATGTCTCCCATGTAGTGGCTTGTGAGCAGGGTGGTTACCCCCGATTCGCGGCTGTGCCTCTTTAAGAAGTCGCGCACCCTTTTTTGAGACGTCACATCCAGCCCGATGGTCGGCTCATCCAAAAACAACACCTTGGGCGAATGCAGCAGGGCCGCGGTGAGCTCCATTTTCATTCGCTCCCCCAGTGACAGTTCGCGGACCATCACGTCCATTTTGTCCGCCACATCCAAAAGTGTCGTCAATTCCTCAACCACCTCGTTGAAACGTTTGCGCTCGATCCCGTAAATCACGCGACTCAGCTCGAGAGACTCCCTCGCGGGCAGATCCCACCAAAGCGCGTTCTTCTGCCCCATGAGCAGCGCGAACTGCCGCTTCATTGCATCGCGCCGGTCCCATGGCCGGTAGCCCAGCACCCCTGCGTCCCCGGATGTGGGCTGGACCAAACCAGACAACATCTTGAGCACCGTCGTCTTACCCGCTCCGTTCGGGCCCAAAAAACCCACAAACTCGCCGGGAAAAACCTGAAAACTCACCCCATCCACCGCCCGCATTTCGGTGTATTCCCGGCGCACCAACCCTCGCACGGCCCCCCAGAGGCCCGGCTGCTTCCTGTAGGTGCGGAAGACCTTGGTCAACTCGCGGGCTTCAACAGCTGGGGCAGTCACGGGCGCAAAAACCGGGGCCAACCAGCGCCATCAAGCCACCACAGCCGGCCCCGACTGGATTCCGGAGTCCGAATCAAGCAGGGCGAGAATACGTTCCACCGCAGCCTCGGCTGTCAGACCGTGCTTGGCCCGGAGGATTTCAATCGAACCGTGCTCAACAAACTCGTCGGGCCAGCCGATCCGCACAATCGGAACGGAAATAAACTCCTCGGCAAGGTGTTCCATCACCGCGCAGCCGTACCCGTTGTGAAGCACATGGTCTTCGAACGTGCAAAGCACCTCAGCCGACCTCGCGTAAAACTCCAAAGTACCAGTATCCAGAGGCTTGATCCACCTTGGGTTGATGACCGCCACCGAAATCCCGCGCGCTTCGAGCATCGCCGCGGCAGCCTCCGCCATGGCACACATGTTGCCGAGACCGAAGAGTGCAACCCGCACGGGCTGCGCATTGCCGTGCCGCACCACCTCAGACTTTCCGATTTCCAGCAGGCGCGGTTGCTCCGCCGGCTTTGCGCCCGTCCCCACGCCGCGCGGATAGCGGATCGCGATCGGGCCAGCGGTGTAATGGTTCATGGTCCAAAGCATGTCCACGAACTCGGCCTCGTCGCGCGGGGTACAGAAGACCAGATTCGGCACGTGCCGCAGATAACCGATATCGAAGAGCCCGTGGTGCGTAGGGCCATCATCGCCGGAAAGCCCACCTCGGTCCATGCACAAGGCCACGTTCAACTTCTGCAACGCCATGTCATGCACGATCATGTCGTAGGCGCGCTGCATGA
>JBEIUI010000175.1:0-3572 GCA_040374425.1 Verrucomicrobiia bacterium
CCGGCCCCTGCCCGGAGGGGGCCGCCTCAACCAGGCCGACGGCACGGCTTGGATGGCGTCCTACTGTCTGACCATGCTTTCCATGTCCCTGGAGCTGGCGCTTGAGCGGCCTGCGTATGAGGACATCGCTTCCAAGTTCTTCGAGCACTTCGTCAACATCTGCGACGCCATCAATGCCCTCGGCGGCACCGGGCTCTGGGACGAGAAGGACGGTTTTTACTACGACCAGCTCATCATTAACCACCGCGAACCCATCCCCCTCCGGATCCGTTCCCTGGTGGGCCTGCTGCCCCTTTGCTCCGTGAGCGTCCTCAAACAGAAGACCATCGACGCGCTCCCCAATTTCAGGAAACGGATGGACTGGTTCCTGGTCAACCGGCCCGACCTCCTCAAATACATCACCGTCCGCCGTGCCACCGGCAAAAACCCCGGACGCTGCCTCCTGGCCATCCCCACAAAAGAAAGGCTCCTCAAAAGCCTCAAATACATGCTCGACTCCGAGGAGTTCCTCTCTGAGTTCGGGATCCGCTCCCTGAGCAAGGCGCACGACAAGCAGCCCTTTACTTTCGAGCACGGCGGCCAACGTCACCAAGTCGCCTACGCCCCCGGCGAGGCCACCACGGAAATGTTCGGCGGCAACTCCAACTGGCGCGGCCCCATCTGGTTCCCAACCAACTACCTCCTCATCGAGGCCCTTGAACGCTACGCCTATTTCTACGGCGACAGTTTCACCATCGAATATCCCAGCGGCTCAGGCAAAATGGCCACCCTGCGCGAGATCGCCATCGATTTGTGCGACCGCCTCATCGCGCTCTTTTTGCCGGATGAAAACGGACACCGCCCCTGTTTCGGTGACGCCACCCGCTACAGCGAAGTGTCCCACTGGAAAAACCTCCTCCTGTTCCACGAATATTTCCACGCCGAAACCGGCGAAGGCATCGGCGCATCCCATCAAACCGGCTGGACCGCTCTGGTGGTGCGCCTGGTCGGCGAGCGACGCGAGAGCCTCCGCAAGTGGGAATCCCAGTAGTTCTCCGCGCCTCCGCAGGAACTTGGGTTCTCTGATTCAAAGCAAACCGAAGATCCAACCTTCCACCCGGGCCACCGTGCACTCGGTGGGTTTCAAAGCCGGGCTGAAATAGGCGCCGAGTCCGCCCGCCGCATCCTGCTCCTGCATCCATCGCGCCACGCTATACGCGTCGTGCTGATGCCCGTTGCGGTCTTGGCTGGGAAACATGCCGCTCCAGAGCGCCGGATAAACCTCCGCAACCACCGAGCTGCCCCGGGGCGGCGTCCATCCATCAAAGGGCCAGAAGTGTAAGCGGTCGCCCAGTTGACGCCGGAGATGGAGCAACCAGGGCAACCCCGCATGAGTCGACTTGGCCACGCTGCCTTGCACGTCAAAATGGAATACCGACTTCGCCCGGCAACGTTCCTCGGCCAGTCGCCTCCAGCGCGAATTGCCCGAACGCGCTCCGGCCCGGCCCGCTCCCCCTTGGCGGACCCGCTCCACACTCGTGTCATCGGTCGGCCAGTGCGCCCGGAAATCCTCAAGGAACACGGGCCAGTCGCGCGGGATGTTGTGGGTCTCAAAATACCGGACCGGAAATGAAAACCCGTGATCAATGCCCACAAGCGCGGGGGGGCCTTCGCGCAACTCCTCCACGAGCCATTCCGCCAGCCCGCGCCGCGTGAAATACTTGGGCGCCCCGGGCATGGGCGAAACCTCCGCCGGCTCCTGCCCGACCCCGGCCCGGTACACCCGCAGCCCGGTCAGGCTCCGGGTCGGGGTTGCCGCACCGGAATAGTCGACGCCAAGGTATTGGGAAAATTGGGACATAGAAGAAGGCAAGGCCGAGAAACCCCAGCCGGTCCACAGCGCCAGCGGGAAACCGGTCCCCAAAGGGGCACCGTCGAAGTGTGAATTTGCCGGTGACGTCTGTCTTTGCGGGGACTCTCCCCTTATTGACCCGGTACAACAATGATCTTGGCTTTTTTTCCGCCGTCACTCGCGCCATAGGTGACTTTGTAGAGATGGTCCTCGCCGTAGTAAGCCAGAATGGCTTCCACCAAGCCGAAACCGAAGGCAGCCATCCCTCGCTTGGAGCTGTAATCAATCACCAAACGGTCTCCGTTGCGCTGGACACTCAGCACAGGCGGGGTCGCCCCCGGGTTGTTAACACGCGCCGCCGGATGCACCACGCCCTCAATGTTTTCCAGCAGGTCAAGGGCTCTCCAAGCCGGGTTGATGACGCCCTTGAAAACCTGGACGAGGTGCGGCACGACGAAGTGACCAAAGTCGCGCATGGTTTGCTCCGGGGCGGCTCTCGCGTGCTCTGAAACCGCGCCGAACAGCTTTCCAAAATCCTCGTCCGGATATGCCCGGCTGGCCTCGTAAAAAACGGAGCTCAGGCCCGCCTTCTTGACCAGTTCCCGCCAGACTTCACTGCCAAATTTTCCAACCGCGTATTTGCGAAGTTCCAGGAAAACAATGCCGTGCATAAATGGGGAGGTTTCAGAGACCCGTGGCGTTATTCGCTTCCCGCCGGAAGCCCGATAGCCCGCGAGGCAACACTCCGGGAACAGGCCACCCCGAGCCTGTGGAAACAGAGCCGATGACGCCCGTCAAGCGCACAGAATGGCCAGGGCTCACGCATCTAAAGTTTAGCAGGCAGGCTGAATGTTGTTCTGCAGAGGCTTTTTTAGGCGGGCAGGGACGCACAAGTTCTCCGAGCGGGAGAGGCGAGCAGAGACACCCAATTTCTCTGAGCGCGGACGGTATTGTTCCCGCAGGGAACAGAGGTTGTAGCCGGCGGTCGAGCGCAGCGACACCGCCGGAACGCGGTCTCCCCAGAAACATTCCACCCCGCAGAGGGTGGCAGAACATGCAACCGGACACCTTGTGCTCTGGCACCCCTGCCAGGGTGCCGCGCATTGGGGGCATCGGGTTCCGGTGGTGTCGCTGACGCTCGACCACTGGCTACCAGCTTTGATGCCTCCGGCATCGGAGCGCGCCGCGCAATTCAAGCACCGCGCAATTCAAGCGACAGCCCCCCCCGCGCATCCTCAAGGCCGCTCTTTTTTGGAGCCGTGCCCCGGCGCGCTGACCCGGGCTGGAATCGATTGGGCCTTTGGCCCCATCAACGCCATTCCCAGATTGGCCTCAACGGAGCTCCCTGCGCGCGGCTCCCTCGCGTCTTTTTAGATGCGTGAGCCCTGACAGAACGGCAGTGCTTACGGCCCCGGGCAGATCCCAGACAAACTCTGGATCTGGTCGACACCCGGCGTTGCTGTGGTTCTTCAAGAAAAGCTCTGTCCCCTGTTGGCTCCTGCAAGCTCTTGGCGCCGCGCGTTCGCGTGAACTCCCGGAATCTTTGAGCTCCTTGCGTTCCTTGCGGTGAAGATTGAGGAGGGCTCGGCCACCTGAAGCTCCCAGCCCGTGGCGCTTGCACGGTTTTTCGTAACCGCAAAGATCTCAAAGATCTCAGAGAAGATTTCACCTCAGAATTCCTCTGCGTTCCTCTGCGGTTTTCCTTCCCCACTCCCAACCCGGCACCGGGAACAACCTCAAA